>JBKECI010000045.1:0-24603 GCA_047974405.1 Paludibacteraceae bacterium
CAAAGCCTCCCGCGTATTAGTCAAACACTACAAAACAGACCAATGCACCTCCTGTAGCGAAATGGACAGATGCACCAAAAGCCAAACAGGTCGGTGTTTAGAGAGGAGCCAATATCAGGAAAATATCGAAGACAACGCCCGCCGCATAGCCCAAAACAAAGATCTCTACCGACAGCGGCAGGCAATTGTAGAACATCCGTTCGGCATTATCAAACGGCAATGGGACTTTTACTACATAATGACCAAAAAAAACAATCAAACGGGCATCGGCAGACGTGGGATTGGTTTTCTGCGCCTTTAACCTGCGGCGGATATTCAACATCATAGACCGGGAAACGCTGATGAAGTATCTCAAAGTGTTGTTTTCCGTGTTTTCTCTTATTCCGGGCTATTTTAAGCCCCCATCCGCCATCCGCCTTTTCAGGCGGAGATTTACCGCCGATTTTTCTCCTTTCAACCTGTCGGCTTAAAACGCTTGGTGTAAACTAATATTTACTATCTTTACAGCAAAAATCGAATTTTTAGACGGACTGCCGTTATGGGCAATTTTACAGAAACGTCCCAGACAAATGGAGTTCAGCGACCATTTCAATCAACGAGGCGACACCGAAAAGCCATACGAGTAGGACTAAAATAATATAAACAAAAATAAAGTCAAAAGGAACAGCGTATTTACTGTGGTTAGTTAGTATTTTCGGATGGTTGGGTTTTCACCATTTTTATTTAGGCAAAATCGGGAAAGGAATTATTTGGATTTTAACAGGAGGTGTTTTTGGAATTGGAGCACTTGTTGATTTATTTACTCTTGGAGGAGCCGTTGACAACTATAACACAAAAGAAGAATTGAAGACCATCAGAACCAATGCTTTAAGAAATCAATCTTAAAAAATCCATTTTAAAGTTGCACTAAAGAGAAACTTTCGTATATTTGCAATGTGAATGAAAAACAGAAACATAGAATAATAACTTTCTACAAGAATTATTTTCAGACCTTCTTTGACAAACAAAACAAGAAAGTAAAAGCAAAAATAGTTTGGACATTTGACTTGGTAGAAGATTTGGAAAGAGTTCCCGAAACGTATCTAAAACACATAGAAAATACGGACGGACTTTACGAAATACGAGTTCAGTTAGGAAGCGATATTTTTCGTATTTTCTGTTTTTTCGACAAAGGACAATTGGTTGTTTTGGCTAACGGTTTTCAAAAGAAAACACAAAAGACACCTAAAAAAGAAATTGAAATGGCACTCAAAATAAAAGCAGAATATGAAAACGATAAAAAATAAAAACTTGATGACGCTCGAAGAATTTAAAGAGAAAAACTACGGCGAACGAGGCACAAAAAAACGTGACGAATTGGAAGCTGGCTACGAAAATTTTAAAATTGGAGTAATGCTTCAACAAGCAAGACTTGAAAAAGGCTTGACGCAGGAAGAACTTGCCGACAAAGTTGGTACGACCAAATCATATATTTCTAAAATCGAAAACAACATCAAAGAAGCGAGGATTTCGACACTTCAAAAAATTGTTGAACTTGGTTTTGGTGGACATTTAGACTTATCAATCCGACTATAACAAAAAAACTGCCCATAACAAGGTATTTATGAAAGACGGGCTGAACGTCATAATATCAACATTTGTGTTTCTATTGAGCTATTGTACAAAGTTCAACGGAAGTACTTCTAATCCCGTCCTTCATAAATACCCTAACCGATGTGCATTATTTTACGAAAATGAAACCCCTTATTAAAATTTTACTTTTGACATTATTTGTTTCTTGTTCTAGCAGACAATTTACACTTAATCAATATTCAAATTATCCAGTAAAGTATGCAAAACAAAAGATTTCTTATCCAAACGATGAATTTACTCTATTTATCCCTAAAGACTGGTTCTGGAAAGTAGAAGAATATGATGATAAAAACATAATTTTAGGAATTGACGCAGGTTCAAATCCTGATAAAGATGGATTTATAGACATTTTATCAATTCAAAAAGTGAGAAGTTTTAGTGGAAATGACAATCTGAAATCAGAATATGAATATTTGTTAGATATTGCGAAAAATGCGACTTCAAGAATGAAACTAATTGAAAGTGGTGAAACAAATATTTTAAAACAAAAATCTTATTTTATCCATACTAAATCAGACACAAAGACTTATGGAGAATCTGAGATGATAAGTTTTATCATTGAAAGTGGAGAAAAAGGGGTGTTTTATTATATTAATGCAGTTGCTTCACAAACAAAAGACTTGAAAATGAATATGTCAATTTTGATACAATCTTTAAAGACATTTGAAATGAACGAAACTGAATAATAAAAACAATGCACAACATCGTGTATGTGCAAGAGTGGGTTAAGTACTAAATCGAAGTTTCGGTTTTCTATGTCGCAAAAACCATTTTTTATTCGCTGAAAAAGTGTAAATTAGCAAATAAAAAATGATTTTGCTAACGTCGGTGCAAAACTGAAAATTTTTGGCTTCGAAATCCCGCACTACTTATAGCTGAAACCGTTGTGTGCCATTTTAGGGGCGACCGTACAACTATCAAGTTTCCACATTTTTTTGATAAACCATAATAGACCAAAACGAAAAAAGTGTAACTTTGTCGGAATAGAATTTTTGAATGGAAATAGCAGTAAAACAGAGTAGCAAAAATAAATTCGGGCAATACTTTACACCAAAAGTAGTGGCTGACTTTATGATTGGTTTGGCTGACATTTCCGCAAACTCAAAAATTTTAGAACCGTCTTGTGGCGAAGGAGTTTTCTTAGAAATTCTGCAACAAAAAGGTTACAACAACTTGACCGCTTTTGAAATTGACCAAGACTTAGCGACAGACTTTCCCTTCGTTCGTTACGAAAGTTTTGTGAGTGCAAACATTGACGAAAAGTTTGATTTAATCATCGGAAATCCGCCATACATACGTTGGAAAAATTTGGAAGACGAACTGAAACAAGAACTTTCAACCAACACAATTTGGAATAAATACTTCAATTCGCTTTGCGACTATCTTTACATTTTCATTCTCAAATCCATTGAATTATTAAATGAAAACGGACAACTGATTTTTATTTGCCCTGAATATTGGATGAATACAACTCATTCCATTTCGTTGCGTAATTATATGGTGCAAAATGGCTATTTTGAAGAAATTTATCACTTCAACGAAACACCGATTTTTGACAAAGTAACCGTTTCTATTGTCATTTTTAAGTTTGTAAAAAGCAAACAAAAAACAGACAAAATTAAAGTTGCCAAGTTTTACGCCAATCAAAAACTGACTTCTGAAACACTTGAAAATTTACAAAACCAAAATCCGTTTAAAGACGCAGAATATATGCAAGTTTCGCAATTCAAAACCAACGAACGTTGGCTTTTGCAAAGTGATGAAGTTCGAGAAGAATTACAACAATTAGAAACAGTTTGCAAAAAGCAAAACCCGACTTCGTTGCTTAGTTTTTTTGATGATGAAAAAATGGAGTTTCACACCATTGGAGAAATCTGCGACATCGGAAACGGATTAGTAAGCGGTTTAGATAAAGCGTTTCAAGTGAATGGACACGAATTAAATAGTGCGGAAAAATCGGCAACGATTAACGTAGTGAAAGCAAAAGATTTGACACCGTTTTTTGCTGAGCACATTACAAAATACATTTTCATCAATGACGGTTTGGAAGAAACCGAATTTCAAAAAACGTATCCAAATTTTCATACACATTTTCAGAAATACAAAGCCGATTTAGAAAAACGCTATCAATACAACCGCAAAATAAATTATTGGGAATGGGTTTTCTTGCGGAATTTCAATCTGTTCAGCAAAGCCGACAAACGAATTTTTGTTCCTTGCAAAGAACGAATTTCCAACAAAGATTATTTTCGTTTTGCATTAGTTGAAAGCGGAGTTTTCCCGACACAAGACGTTACGGCAATTTTCAGAAAACCCGAAACCAAAGAAAGTATTGAATACATTTTGGCGTATCTCAATCAACCTATAATATTTGATTGGCTCAAATGCAACGGAATAGTGAAAGGCAATATTGTTGAGTTTTCCGAAAAACCGATTGCAAGTATTCCGTTCAAAAAAATTGATTGGAATGATAAAAACGAAGTTTTATTTCATAATTCTATTACCGATTTGACACAACAATTTCTGACAAATAAAGACGAAAAGTTGCTTTCAAAAATCAACACATTGTTTAACCAACTTTTTGAAACCCAAAGATGAACGTAAATTACACTAAGTTAGCAAAGAATATCAAAGGTACTTCCGTTCCAAAACCACTTTCGGGAACATTGTCGGGACACGCAGCAGGCGAACCATTTGACAAACACGTTTACAGCGAAATCAAAAAACAATTTCAGAAAAATACATTTCGTCAATATGAATATCTGAACGATTTGTTTAGCAAAAATCCCGAAGTAATCGGCTTTGAAGCACGACAAGCATTATTCAATTCTCCAACAGTTTTGTTTTTGCTAAGTCGTGGAAAAAATGCAACAGACAAATGGAGCATTGAAAATCCGTTTGACGAAAAACAAAATGACACAGCAGACATTTTAGTAGTGAAAAATGGTTTCTACGAAATCATTGACATCAAGACAAGAAATGTTTCCAAATCGGCACAATCGCCAAATATAATTTCTGCGTTTAAATTGGCACAAGTTTGTGCGAAAATGCTTGACAACAAAGAGTTTGATAATTTCACTATCAACTATTTTGAAATTGATTGGCTGTTGAATAATGACAAATTAGTGTGCAACGACACGCATTTTGCTTGCTTATTCAAAGCACAACCAAACGACCTTTACATCAATTGGGCGGCTGCAATGCAAATTCAGTTTCACGTTCGGGACTTAGACCAAACATACAAAGGAACTATGGAAAGTTGGGCAAAGTCGTATTTGAAACATTTCGTAACCCAAGCAAAAAAACGAGCAGACGATATGATTAAGAAATTCGTGAAACCATTTGAAAAATACATCGAATAAAAACGGCACACAACAAGGGTTTGGCGTAATGGCGGGCGAAGTGCTACTATTGAACTTTTGTGCATAAACAAACGGCAGTGCATCTATTGAACTTTTGTGCTAAAAATCCCCGCCTTCGGCAATACCCGGACCATCAAACTGTCTAAAAACCCACTGTATCACTTTTAACCTTAATTTTTGTTTTGTAAAACGCAAAAGTTCTATCTGGATTATTAAAAAAAACTTGCATTTATGACTCAAAAAAAAATGAGCTTTCTCGATAAAAACCTGACATGGTGGATTTTTATCGCAATGGTTATCGGTATCGGGATTGGTTACTTTATTCCGAAATTTCCTGATTTTATCAACTCATTCAATAAAGGCACAACCAATATTCCGATTGCAATCGGATTGATTTTAATGATGTACCCACCATTGGCAAAAGTGAAATATTCTTTACTCCCAAAAGTGTTCAAAAACACCAAACTCCTTTCTATTTCCTTGATTTTAAATTGGATTATTGGTCCCGTTTTGATGTTTGTTTTGGCAATAACTTTTTTGCAAGATTACCCTGAATATATGGTTGGGTTGATTTTGATCGGTTTGGCACGTTGTATTGCTATGGTTTTGGTTTGGAACGACCTGGCCGAAGGCAGTAGCGAATATGGAGCAGGGTTGGTTGCCTTGAACAGTATTTTTCAAGTGTTTGCGTACAGTTTTTATGCTTGGTTGTTTATCACCAAATTACCCCCACTTTTTAGTTTTGAAGGTGCGATTGTAGATATATCTATCGGAGCGGTTGCCGAGAGTGTTGCCATTTATCTCGGGGTTCCTTTTTTAATGGGAATTTTGAGCCGCATGATTTTAGTAAAACGAAAGGGTGAAGAATGGTACACTAAAAAATTTATTCCCACCATTTCGCCAATAACTTTAATTGCCCTGTTGTTTACTATTGTCATTATGTTTTCGTTAAAAGGCGAGTTAATCGTTCAAATACCAATGGACGTTATAAAAATTGCAATTCCATTATTAATTTATTTTGCTTTGATGTTTGTCATCGGATTTTTTGTAACTAAGGCTACTGGCGCGGAGTATGACAAAACCGCATCGGTAGCGTTTACAGCGGCAGGAAACAACTTCGAATTGGCGATTGCGGTTGCTATTGCCGTTTTTGGACTAAATTCGGGGCAAGCATTTGCCGGCGTAATCGGACCCTTGGTAGAAGTTCCCGCGTTGATTCTATTGGTTCGTGTTTCGTTTTGGTTGAAAAAGAAATATTTCGAGAAAGCCAGCGATTAATGCTATGCACATTTACATACAAACCAATTTGCTAACCCTTACAAAAGAGTATGTTTTTTTATTGCTAAATAATGAAAAAAATAACAACTAAGGCGGGGAGTAACTCCTAAGTTCTTGCCCGCATAGTTGCTTTCCACCGTAAATATCCAACAATGGCCATAGTTGTGTAGATAATAAATAATATAGAGGTGGGATAGAGCTTTTTGTACGCAAACAGTCCTGCTGCTAAGGCATCTGCCACAATCCAAAGTATCCAATTTTCAATCTTCTTTTTGGCAAGCAACCAAGTGCCAATTACACTCAATGCACCAACCAATGAATCCATAATAGGTATTGGAGAATCTGTAAAAAAACGGAGGACAACAAAATAAACAAAATAGATAGCGATAAGATATAAAGAGAGATTTTGCAACTCTCGTCTATTTAGTTTGGTTATATGCAAAGGAGATGTGTCTCTATTGTCTTTTTTGTGCCAACTTATCCAACCGTACACGCTCACAGCCAGATAATAGACCTGCAGACTCATATCGGCATAAAATTTGCTATCGAAAAATACAACAATGTAAAGCGCAGAGCATAAAAACCCAAATATCCACAATAAGACATTCTCCTTTATGGAGAAGTAAAGATATACTAAACTGAGAATAGTACCGGATAACTCTATCCAGTTTTTTTGAAAATAGTCGAAGAAGATTGTTATTGTCATTTTTACAATTGCAAAAGTACCTATTTTTTATCAAAAACTCAACATATATCCGTTTTTTACGTTATAATGTGGTGATAAAACAGAATTTCAATGCAAAATTCTTATCTTTTTGCTTTATGAGAAAAATATACGCAATTGCGGTATTATGCTTTCTACCCTATTTTTTATTGGGGCAAACGACCAAAACCGTAAATATTACTGCGGGTAATTTATGGTCGTCTGTAACGCTCAATGAAAAACAGAGCATCACCATCTTTACCATTACCGGAACAATGGATGTCCGAGATTTTAAACAATTGAAAGACAGTTTTCCCAATTTGACCTCTCTCAATCTTAATAATGTGTCGGTTGTGAATTACAATGGGATAGGAGCTAATACCATTCCCAATAATACCTTTGCAAACAATACTTTACTTACCACTTTTGTCTTACCCCAAAACATAACAACTATAGAAGCAAATGCCTTTAGTGGATGTACTTCTGTAACGGCAATCAATTTTCCGGCCTCCCTTGTTAATATAGATGCCACATCTTTTCGGAATTTTGGAGGATTATTTTCTGTAGATACTAATAATGCCAAATTTTCGACAAACAACGGCATATTGTATAATAAGCCACAAACCGAACTCATTCAATGTCCAATTTCGGTTGCAGGGAGTCCTGCACTGCCTGTTTCCCTCACTACAATCAAAGCATATGCTTTTTTAAACTGTAGTAAAATTACCGGTATTGTCATCTCAAATACCAATACACTTACCGTTGAGGATCATGCTTTTTGGGGATGTTCTGCACTGAACTCGTTTGATACAAGGGCTACCACAACCATCATAGGTACAAGTTCTTTCGAGAATTGTACCAAATTATCTGTTTTTAAAGCAAGCAATATGAAAACAGGCTCACGCTCATTTCTTAATTGCACGGGATTAACAAACCTTGATACCTCAATAATCGAATTAAGCAACAACTCTTTTTATAATTGTGTGGCGTTGTCCAGCGTCAAGCTGACTACCCCAATGACGACCATACCAGATGGCGCCTTTTATGCATGCCGCTCACTGACGTCTGTCGATTTGCCTGCGAGTGTCAATGGTTTGGGTAGTTCTGCTTTTGCTGCTTGCAGTAAACTTGTAACACTCTCTGCCACATCCGTTGCATTGGGAGTGTCTGCCTTTAGTGGATGCTCGTCGCTAAAAAACATAGAAGGAATTATCACTGCAATAGGCAACAGTACATTTGTCGGGTGTAGCAAATTGGAGAGCATCAATGTCTCCTCTACCATTACAACAATAGGAGGTATGGCTTTTAACGGTTGCATTACACTACCCAACTTTACAGTACCACAAGCGGTATCGGCTATTGGCGAAGGTGCGTTTAGGAATTGTAGCGCTCTGATTAATGTTGCCTCTGGTAATGTTAATTATTCGAGTGAAAACGGAGTGTTGTACAACAAAAGCAGAACAGACTTGATACAGTCTCCAATTTCCAAGTCGAACGAATTTATTATTCCCGAAGGGACTGCAACACTAAAAGCCTATTCGTTTTTAAACAATACAAAACTGACTACACTCGTATTGCCCAAAACATTGTGTACCATTGAATCTACGGCACTGTTGAACTGCCCTGCAAAATTGATTATTGACAAAGATAATCCCTGTTTATATTCTTCAGATAGTTTGGTTATTTTTAATGGAGACAGTACCGTACTTATATATTGTTCCGTATCAAAAAAAGGAAGTTATATTCTGCCGAATTCTGTCGATTCTATTGCCAATTATGCTTTTTACGGTTGCAATCAGCTTACCTCGGTGATAATGAATACAGGATTGTCCCATATAGGGGTAAACGCTTTTACTGGGTCGAGCATAACGGTTATTGACATTCCCTCCACAGTAATATCGTTGGGGGAAGCGGCTTTCACCAATTGTACCAAAGCCGGAATTATCAATATCCCGGCCTCGCTGAAAACCATTAGTAAAAATGCTTTTAACGGTTGTAAAAACACCAAGACAATTTCTATTTCCGATGCAGTATCCCGTATCGAAGAAGGGGCCTTTGGAGGATGTTCGGGGTGGGAGGGGAGCCTCCACCTTCCAACCTCCATTTCATTTATCGGGAAAAATGCTTTTAACGGATGTTCTGGTTTGACGGGAGTTCTCGAAATACCTTCTACCATTACGAGTATCAGCTACGGAGCATTTGCAAATTGTACGAGATTTGCCGATGTAAAAATACCCCCTTCAACAACAACCATTGAGGGATATGCCTTTTACAATTGTACAGGGTTCAAAAAAATTATCATACCGGCTACTGTGTCAATAATTGGTAGTGTAGCCTTTGGAGGGTGTACTAACTTAACCTCTTTGTATGCGGATGCCGCGCAGCCCGTAGATTTAACAGCTTCTGCCAGTGTGTTTTACAATATTAATAAGAAAAAATGCACACTGTTTGTACCGGCAGGTTCAAAAAAATACTATCAGGCTGCCAGCCAATGGAAAGATTTTTATCATATCATCGAAGGGCTTGGATTTTGGATTGACAGAGATACCGTTCGATTGCCAGGGGTAGCGTCGTCTGATTCTATCATAATCGGCTCTAATACCACTTGGACTACCACCGTTTTAAATCCAACATTAAGCCCCTGGTTGTCATCAATACCTCAGACAGGAAATTTGGACGGTAGGATAAATATATATGCCGAAGAAAATGTTGGAGATGAGCGGCGAGGATATATTGAAGTGAAAACACAAGATTCAAAAGATACGATTGTGGTAGTGCAGGCTCATACTACTAAAGTCCCCGATTTTGAAATTGTAGTCAAATCTTTGAAAGAGTGCGGACTGCAAACGTATGAGTTTACAGCCAAAAGATTGAATAATCCCAACGGCAGTTTTACATACACCTGGAATTTTGGAGACGGTCAAACCCTGTCTGATACCAAAAATAAAACAAACCATACGTATGAAAATTTTTACAGTCAAACTTATAATATAAGTTTGACTGTAAGCTTGGGAGCATATCAACGAAATTTTGAAAGAAAATTTATTGCAGATACTCTGCCTGAAGTAATGCTAGACAACAAACCCTATTTGTGTCAGGGAGATACGATGATAGTTCATGCCCGTGGCGCAGATAGTTATCAATGGAGCAACGGTTCAACCTCAGATTCCATCATAATAACACGAGCCGGTAAATATACTGTAAAAGGGATTAAAAACGATACCTTGTGTATGGTAAAATCGTTTACTGTCGAATATTTCTCATTGTACGACTATGTGGTTGAGACAGGAAACGAACGAATCAAATCATACTTACCTTTGATTCATGTTTGGGTAAATGATATTTCCGGTTCCGATTATGTGTGGCAATTTGCCGATGGTGGCACAGCTAAAGGAGACGATGTATATTATCTTTTATCAAACACAGACGACAATTATAGTTTTATAAAATTGGAGGTAACCAATCCGGATGGATGCAAGCAAATTTTCAATAAATTGATACAGATTGAAAAAAGTGAGTTACCCAACACGTTTACTCCCAACGGAGATGGTGTGAACGATGTTTTTCTTGCCGGACAGCAGCTCAAAGTTTTTGATAGATTTGG
This sequence comes from Paludibacteraceae bacterium, assembly GCA_047974405.1. Classification (GTDB taxonomy): domain Bacteria; phylum Bacteroidota; class Bacteroidia; order Bacteroidales; family Paludibacteraceae; genus UPXZ01. Next base: position 10,580 of record JBKECI010000045.1, read on the forward strand.
GCAGTTACTGTACGATGGACTTGCTGGCTGGGATGGCTTGTATAAGGGAAAGAAGATGCCTCTTGACACATATTTTTATGTAATAACATTCAAAACACAAGCTGGATTAAAAAATATCAGCAACTATGTGATGCTTATAAGATAACTTTGAATGAAACAGATAAAAAATAAATGTTAAATTTTATGATGAATAAAGGTGTTGCTATATTACTTTTTTTGTTTGTTGGATTTTCGACAAAAGCTCAGGTTGATATACAATTGAACACTTACGCTCAAAATCCATATTACATTACGCCTGCATATATCAACGATGTTCAATCTGTGGTGTTTACATTTTCAGGTCGAAACCAATGGGCAGGATTGAACGGTGCTCCCCAAACTTATTTTGGTTCTGTTTCGTCATTTTGGGAAGATATAAATACTCAGATAGGGATACGCATTTTTAACGATAAAACAGGTTACATTTCTGTTACGGATGCCTCGCTGACATATGCCTACAATCTAAGGCTGTCAGATGGATGGTGGAGCAATCTCGGTTTGGCGTTGGCTTATCAGAGTTTGGATTACGACTTATCGAAAATAACGTTTGAGGGGGAGGATGAGGCTGCAATATACGACAGGCTTACTTCGAAAAAGAAATTTAACGGCGATGTTGGGGTGGAAATTTACAATCCTAATTGGAGGTTTGGGTTGGCAGGTAAAAATCTGACATCACTCTTTTCCAGCAAAACTCCCATTCATCAAAATATAAACTACTTGTATGGATTGTACAAACAAACTTCTCAAAATCCAATCAGTTTTGGTGGAGGTGTTTTTGGCATACAATACGGAAATCGCTATCAGGTAGAGTTGAATGCAACAGCTTACTTCAAATTGGATAGAGAGAACGAATTGTTTCGTACAAGTTTGATTTATCGCACTCCCAAAGAAATAGGAGTAGTAGTTGGTATAAATATAGCTCCAAGTTTATATGTTTCTTACGGATATGATTACAATTTTGGAATATCTTCTCATCGTCTTGGTCATACCCATGAGTTGATGCTCGTTTACAAATTAGACCCTAAGCCTGTTTTGCGCTGGGATGCTCTCGAATAAATTCCGTTATTTACCCGATAATATATTTTGATATAGATTGGGAGTATTCAGTATTTCAATGGCTTTTTGTAGCGATTCGTTTTCTGAATTTATCACTTGGTAGTATTCGTTTGTTCCCCACAAATCTCCGGCAATAAGCGCTTTCATCTGTTTTGTGATGATTTTTTTTGATTTGTCAAATTGTTGTATACTGCTTTCGCCGCCATTAATCTCTGTTTCTGTTATCAGTTTGTCAATTAAATTATTGTTCTCGTCACTCAGTTTTCTATTATTTTTTACCAAAATTCCGGAAATCTCTTTTCTTATCTTATCATTATTGGGTTGTATGGAGTCTGTCGTTATTTTTTCTTTTTCGGCCTCGCCCAATAATTTTTGTAACATATTTTCGCTTACGGCAAAATTTTTATCAAATTTTTCAAAAGACGGGTATTGTTTTTTCAATGTTTCCCTATTTTGATTGACGTATTGAAGCGTTACTTTGCTAATAAGACCTTTGGCAACCAATTTTCGGTGAAATACGCTAAAACCTGTGGTATCAATCGGAACAAAGACGTCGGGAGTTATGCCTCCCCCTCCGTAAACGGTTCGGTGTAGTGTTTTTGTTTGGTATTTGAGAGAGTCTGGAAAATGGATACTGTCTTTGTTGAGCAGTTCTCCATTTAACGACCGTTCCAATATGTCTTTATAGTATTTTTCGGCGCCATCGTTATACGGTTTTTGTATGCACCTTCCGCTTGGAGTATAGTATCTGGCAGTAGTAAGGCGTAAAATAGAGCCGTCTGCCAATCCTATCTCTCTTTGAACCAGCCCTTTACCAAATGTTCTTCTGCCTACTATTACGGCTCTATCCCAATCTTGCAATGCACCGCTTACAATTTCGCTGGCAGATGCAGAATACTCATCGACAAGTACTATTAAGCGTCCGGTTTCAAAATTACCGCTTGTGGTAGCTTCGGCAGTAGTTTTGGGTTGATGCTCTCCTTCGGTATAGACAATAAGCTTACCCTTGCCTAAAAAGTGGTCGGCAAGCTCAATAGCGGTACCAAGAAATCCTCCTCCGTTCATTTGTAAGCTGAGAATAAGGTCTTTCATCCCTTGTTTTTTTAGTTTTTCAAAGGCTTTTTCAAACTCTTTTGAGGTGGTGCTGCCAAAACTATTTATTTTGATAAAACCAATATTTTTATCAGTCATATAACTTGCATCAACGCTGTATAACGGAATTTTATCGCGGACGATGGTAAAGTCGAGCAGTTTTTCAGAGGTGTTTCTTTTTACTTTTATCGTAACCTCGGTACCCCGCTTTCCTCTTAATTGTTTTTGTACATCGGAATTTTGTATTTTGTTTCCGGCTACCAATTGATTTTCGATATATATAATTTTATCACCGGGCAAAACTCCGACCTTTTCAGCGGGACAGCCTGTGATGGTTTGTACCACATTGATGGTATCTTCCAGTATCTGAAATTGAACTCCGATACCCTCAAAGCTCCCTTCAAGTGGCTCGCGGAGCCGCTGTACTTCTTCGGCTGGAGTATATGTGCTGTGCGGGTCCAACTCTTTAAGCATCCCTTTGATAGAAGAGTCGATAATTCGGGTATCGCTGATGGTATCCACATACAGATTACTTATTGCCGATGCAGTTTGCATCATTTTTTTTTGTAGGGTGGTTGATAATGGTTGCGCCTGTATAATACTTGCAATGAGGATGATAATTGTAGGAAAGATTATTTTTTTCATTATATTAAGGGGAATAATACTAATGTAGTAACGGATATAATATTACAAAATTACTACAAAAATACAAATTATTATTGGTTTTGGATCTTTTACGCTTGGATAAGTTTTAATTATCCAATTGACTGTTTATTAAATGAAATCCAGCATTTAAATCTTCCGGATTGCAATTTTTGATTTTGGCAACAGATTCGTATATCCGGCCTACAGGAAAATTGCTCTCGTCTGTTTCGATAAAGAGTTTTTTTATGGGAGTTATGGCAACGCTTTCGGTATTGAATTTTTCTCCAAACGAGATACCAAACCCTACATTGAGTAGTTGTGAGGCAAGTTGCGGTTTCCCTCTAAATCCGTGAATAATCCATTTTTGAAAGGGCACAATGCTTTTTCGCAGTCGGATTATTTCGTTGAAATACCCTACACAATGGACGATAAGCGGCTTTTTTGTATGCTCAGATAATTCTATTTGTTTTTCAAAAAAATATAATTGGGTGTCGAATTTGGTTTTTATGCTCTTGTCCAATCCACATTCGCCAATGAATATCATATTTTTGTATTGCAAGTGTTGTCTCAAATTTATCAATGTCTTTTCAGTTGCATGCTCAACGTCCCAAGGGTGAATGCCAGCAGAATATAGCGTTTTTATATTACCGCTCTCCAATATATCAAAATTATTTACAGGAGCATTGTAAACGCTAATAGTATTTTTTTCGAAATATTCTTTATGTGTATGTATATTAACTAATTTCATACTTTTTTGGTAATGCGTAAGCCTTGTCTCTTACCCATTTTGCCCACTCTTTCGGTTTTTTCGATTTGTCGAATGTTTCCCACGGCACAGGTTTACCAATGTATATGCTAAATTGGCTCCCTTGTTGTTTGAATATCTCGGAAGGCAACATAAGCATCTCGATATTTACTTTTAATCGTAAAAACTCCCGAATGTATTGCAGCAAGTAAAAACGGGGCGAATTTTGTGCTTTGAAATAGAGTGGAACAACGTCTCTTTTATTTTGAACAGCTTTTTGTATAAAGTTTTTTTGCCATTCTAGGTCTTGCAGTCCATTTTTGCGCATACGCGAAGTGGCTCCTGCCGGAAACGTTACCAAATGATTGCCCGATAAAAAAAACTGCTCAGCTATTTGCGCATTATTTCTGTTTTGAGCGCCATATTTGTATATGGGCAAAAACATAGTTCGCAATGGTTTTAATTCGTTCAAAAATTCGTTGGCATAAAATTTTATCTTGTTTCCGTAAACTTTGCCCAGCACACTTCCTATTGTAACGGCATCTAATGCTCCCAAAGGGTGGTTGCCGGCAAAAATCATCGGCTTGTCATCGGCTTGAAGATTTTCTTTACCAAACACATTTATCTTTAAATCGAAATATTCAACCGTGCGATGCATAAAATCAACATCCTTACTGCCCGCAGCATTTTCTATCACTTTATTCAAATCATCTACATGGGCTATTTTCTTTATCAGTAAAAACAGGGGTCGGGGTATTTTTTTGTTTGGAAATCGTTCTTTGATTACTTCCTCAAAATCAATGTAAATATTTTGGTTTATCATATGCTATTGTGCAATTTTCTATGTGCAAAGTTAATATTTATTTTAATTATTGCTTAAAAACGATTAAATTTGTGTCCGAAATTTCAGATCAATATATGAAGAAGGCGATAGTTATTGGAGCAACATCCGGAATTGGGAAAGGGATTGCTCGGGAATTGGTAAAAAACAAGTATTTGGTTGCAATTACAGGAAGGCGTACACATCTTTTGGAACAGTTGGCAAAAGAAAATCCTGAGCAATACATATATGAGACGATGGACGTAACCCAGACCGATGAAATTGTATCGGTTTTGGAAAAGTTAGAGGCTTTGCTGGGGGGAGTCGATTTGCTGATAATAAGTTCTGGAATGTTGAAATATAACGTAGATTTGGATTTTAAAATAGAAAAAGCAACTATTGATACCAATATAAAAGGATTTACTTGCATAGCAGACTGGGGATTTAATTTTTTCCGCAAGCAGGGTTTTGGGCATTTGGTGGGGATAAGTTCCGTAGCAGGGTTCAGAGGTTGGAGAAACAATCCCTCTTACAATGCAAGCAAGTCGTATCAAATCAACTATTTGGAGGGTTTGCGGAGTTTGAGTAACCATTTAAAATTGCCAATTACCGTTACAGATATTCGCCCCGGATATGTAAATACCGATATGGTGGGCAAGAGTTACGTATTTTGGGTATCTTCGGTCGAAAAGGCGGCCAGGCAAGTTTGTGAAGCTCTGAAAAAGAAAAAAAGGGTTGTTTACGTTTCGCAGCGTTGGAGGTTGGGAGCGTGGCTGTACAAACGGTTACCCAATAAAATTGTAGAAAACGTATAATTTGATAAAATAATGCAAAATAGATAGTAATAGAAATTTAGCTATAAGTCATCAGGCAAGGTTTTTATCACTATATTATCGTCTTGAAATATCCTAGTATTAAGATATTTTTGAGACAAGGTGTCTTCTCTCTCCCGCCGGTTACTAGGTAAATCAAACAAACAAATTATAAAAGTTGAAAAAATTATACCTTAATCGACAGTTCGGTTTTTGGCTAATAGCATGCTTCCGAATCAAGTAATAATTTCTGATAGTGTATATTCCCAACGTTCGATTTACAAACTGTTTTTTTGTCAATTCATTACACTTTCATTATCTTTGTTGTTACAAAATATAAATTATGTTATTTCAAGATATTTTCAACTATTGTCCTCGGTGTGGCTCCAAACATTTCGCAACCAACAGCGAAAAATCGAAACAGTGCAAAGAGTGTCATTTTGTTTTTTACTTAAACCCTTCAGCAGCTTGTGCCGCCTTTATCAGAAACGACAGAGGCGATTTGCTGGTTTGCAGGCGAGGCAAAGAACCTCAAAAAGGAACATTGGACCTTCCTGGAGGATTTACCGACTACAACGAAACGGTGGAACAGGCTATAGCAAGAGAAATAGAAGAAGAATTGAGCGGTAAAGTTACAGAAACAAATTATATGTTTTCATTGCCAAACGATTACGTCTATTCCGGAATGAACATTCCTACGATGGATATGTTTTTTGAGTGTAGATTAGAAGATTATGCCAATTTAAAGCCTGCAGACGACATATCTGAATGTTTTTTTATTCCGATCAAAGAAATAAATCCGGCGTTATTCGGTTTAAATTCAATACGGGAAGCTGTAGAAAGATTTGTTGACCTGCACGCTTTTGCTGTTGTAGAAGGGGAGTTGTTATGCTAGAATGATTTTTCGTTTCTTGACAAATACTAACACACAATCGATTCGTAGATAAACACCTATTACAGATATTGAACCAACGATAAAGAAAAACCGTAAATATGATCAAAAAAATTATTTTCACCCTGTTACTGAGTATATCCGTAGGGATTTCTTCTGCGCAGCATACACTGGCTTTTACCAACCCCGACAAACTTTTTCATGACGGACAGGAGTTGTATGAACAGCGAAAATTTGCAGCCTCTTACCGTTATTTCGAAAAATATCTCGATCAGGCACAGCCCGTCAACGCCGGTATGATTTTGCAAAGCAAGTATTATTTGGCTGCCAACGGATACGAATTGCGCAGACAGGATGCCGAAAAACAACTCGAAACCTATTTGGAAATCTATCCGCATACCCCATATTACGATAGAGTAAGATATATGCTGGGGATGCTTGAGTATGAAAAAAAACACTACGATAAAGCTCTTAACCAGTTTCGTGTAGTGGACGATACCCATTTGGATAAGGCGGAACAAGAAGATTTTCTTTTTTGCCGCGGGTATGCCAATTTGGAAACAGGAAAAAATATCCAAGCGCTGGAAATATTCAAAACACTGAAAAAAATGGAGACAGGAAATCGTCCTAAAGCACTATATTACACAGGATATGCCGAATATAAACTGGGAAATTACGATGCTGCCTTGCCCGATTTACTATCTATAGAAACCCATCCAGACTTTGAAGACGCCGCCCCTTATTATATAGCCCAAATATACTATGCAAAGGGTAATTACGAAGAAACGGAAAAGAGAGCGGAAAAACTATTCCAAAACTATCCCAATAATCCCAATAATGGAGAACTCTACCGCTTGCTGGGCGAAAAAGCATTTGAAAACTCGAATTACGAAAAAGCAGTTACGTATTTAAGCAATTATGAGAAAATTTCTCAAGATATATTGCGAAACGACAAATATTACCTAGGCGTTGCCTTGTTAAAAACCAATCGCCCGCAAGATGCCATTAAATACTTGGCGGACGCCACTTCTGAAAAAGACGAATTGAGCGAAAATGCCTATCTGCAATTGGGAAACGCCTATGTGAAAACAGGAAATTTGACCAATGCACGATTGGTATACGAATCGGCGCTGCAAACAAATTTTAACCCACAGGTGCGCGAAGAGGCTCTGTACAACTATGCCCTCACTACATACGAAACCACCACTGCTTTTGGCGAATCTATCAAAGCATTTGAACAATTTTTGAGCGAATTTCCAAAATCCAAATATACCGAACAGGCATACGATTATCTGGCAACCGTATATTTGACTTCAAAAAATTACGAGGAAGCTTACAAATCCATCTCCAAAATAGATAATTTAACCCCAAAACTAAAAGATACAAAACAATACATCGAATATCAATTGGGCACAGGAGCCTTTACCGCAGGAAATTACAGAAAGGCAATCGAATACTTTACTCAAGCGCAGCAAACATCGCCGCAAGGGAAATATCTGGCAGATGTTTACTATTGGCGGGCAGAAAGCAACTATCGGTTGAAAGATTATTCAACAGCCGTTTCGGATTTACGAAAATTCTTTTCCCAACCCCAAATCACAGCCAACGTAAACTACACTCAAGGACTGTATGCTTTGGGGTACGCCTATTTTTCACAAAAAGAGTATAATGAATCATTAAACTGGTTTTTAAAATACACAGGTGTAGAAAAAAACAAAAAATCATCTGCATATGCCGATGCCTTAAACAGGATTGGCGACGGATATTTCAACCAGCGCAACTTTGCCCAAGCCAATGAATATTACGAAAAAGCGGCGGAAGTATCTCCATCAAGCGGCGATTACGGACTCTTCCAGTCGGCTTACACGGCAGGACTGCAAAAAAACTATCAATTAAAAATAGATAAACTCAATCTTCTGATAGAAAAATTTCCCCGTTCGGATTACGGAGACGATGCTTTGTATGAAATGGCACGGGCATACCTGATGCTACAAAACAACTCCAAAACAGTAGAAACTTACAATAAGCTGATAACCGAATACCCCAACAGCACTCTGGCATCCAAAGCAATGCTGGAGAAAGGGATGATATATTTGAATGAAAACAATACCGACAAAGCCATTGCCGAGTTCAAAAATGTAATAATCACTTATCCCGCTAGTGAAGAGGCTAATACAGCACTCGAAAGTTTGGAAACGATATACGTAGACAATGGTAATGTGCAGGAGTATATTGCTTACATCAAATCCATCGGTCTGGAAATGAACGATGCCGCAATCAACAGACAAGATTCCATTACATTTGCTGCCGCCGAAAAACAATACATTGGTGGCGATTGGGAAAAAGCAATAAATAGTCTCAACTCTTACGTTGAAAATTTTTGTTCCAAAGGGAAATTTTGCAATACAGCGCAATACTATCTGGCAGACAGCTATTATCGTAACAATCGGAAATCGGAAGCATTAATTGCCTACTCAAAAATAATCAATACCCAATCTGGAAACCCTTATATGGAAGAGGCTTCACTCAGAGCTGCCGAAATTGCATTTGACCAAAAAAATTACACCGCTGCAATGGACTATTTCAAAAAGTTGGAAATACACGCCCAAACTTCCGAAAACAAAAACATAGCACGTCTGGGAGTACTCCGAACCAGTTATTTTCTCAACAACGACCCGCAAACCATTGCCATAGCAGGAGAAATTATTGCTGACAAGCAATCTACCGCCACTATGCATGCCGAAGCGTTGCTAAACCGCGCCAAGGCGTACGGTAGGCAAAATAATCCCAATGCCGCTTTGAAAGACCTTCAACAAATGAAAATAGATACGCGCACCTCTATTGGCGCAGAAGCCAAATACCTGACAGCCGAAACACTTTTCAAACTAAACCGGCTCAACGAAGCCGAAACGGAAGTGCTTGATTTCGCGAAGAAAAATACTCCATACCAATATTGGTTGGCTCGAAGTTTCATCGTACTGTCGGATGTGTATTTGCTTAAAGGCGATAGATTTCAAGCAAAGCAATATCTGCTCAGCCTACAAAAAAACTATACTATGAAAGACGATATACAGCCAATGATAACATTGAGATTGAATACTTTGACAGATATTCAGAAATAACGATAAAAGACAGCAAAATCATATGTCGATAAATACGCCAAGTACAACAAACAAAACGCATACAAACAAAATGAGATATAAAATTCTAACCGCAGGAATCGTTGTTTTTGCATCGGTATCGTTTGCCCAATCGCAACGAGATACTACCTCCGTCAATCGCAGCGTTATGGTCGAACGCGATTTTCAGCCGGTTATTCAAGATGCCGGAAAAATCATTTCGCTGCCCAAAGAGATAGAACCGGTGGTGGAAAAAACAAATCCAAGTTACGCCGATTTTACCACCCCCATAGATTTCAACGACACACTTTCGATGCTAATGCCCGAAAAATTGCAACACAAACCATACGATGTAAAAAGCGGTTTTCTACGATTGGGTATAGGCTATCCGCTCAATACAATAGCAGATTTGATGTATCCTGTTCTAAAAAACGAAAATAACATGTTAGATCTGTCATTGCACCATTTGGGCGCTTTTGGAGACAAAAACCACAGCAAAACATCGCTAAAGTTGCAATACGATCATTTGTTTGACAACTTTGGCATTTATGCCGGAATAGGCGGCATGCACGAGCACTACAACTATTACGGACGATGGTTCGGAATCAACCGCCCGTTCATCTTATCGGAAATCGCCTCCCAATATGGCTCATCGGTATATAGGATGCCAAACGGTTCCGACATTTCACTCTACAATATTTCAGCGTTCCCGCTAAACGAAACCAATTGGAGAATCAATACAAACGTAGGAGTCAAATCGTTACCTGCGACAGACGGATTGGAATATAAAGCCGAGTTGCAATACAATGTTTTTAAAGCTGTGAAGGTACCCGTGAACGAAAATCACCTGCGGCTGAAAGGAGCAGTTGAAGTTCCGTTTGACGACAACCGGTTGGGAATGAAATTGGAAATAAACAATATGAACTATTCTGCCGACGATACTGCGGCATTTCGCTTCCCCGATTCTTATTCCGTAATCAAATTCAATCCCTACTTCAAAATGATAGGCTATACCGGTTTCATCAAACTAGGGGTTAAAACGGGAATTGCCTCGAATCACGGACAAGTATTTACCCCCTCGCCCGATGTGGAGGCACAATGGAATGCCATCCATGACTACCTGGCAATATACGGAGGAGTTACAGGCGATCTGCAATTAAGCACATTGGACTATACATACAATCAAAATCGTTATTTACACTCACCCCTTCGACTGAACGATGTTTACACCCCCATAGACGCCTACGGTGGTATTAAATTCAAACCGGCTTACAACTTTCTGTTTGATATCTTTGGTAGCTATAAAATTATTGATAGGCAGTATTTTTTCATCAATAGAGAATTTATAAGCCAAACAGCTCCCGAAGACAATTTGGCAAAAATATATCAAAATCGTTTCGATGTGGTTTATGCCGATGCCAACCATGCAACAGCAGGCTTGCGCGCCGATTATAACTACAAAAAGCAAGTACATGTTTACCTGAAAGGAGCTTACCATTATTGGGATGTATCGGAGCAGCAATACGCATGGCAAATGCCCGAATTCGACATAGACTTTGGAGCCAACGTACAAATTATGAATAATACAAATATTTTCACGCAAATATTTTTTCAAGATGGAAAATATGCCAAATTGGGAGATAGAGCTGTGAAAATGACACCTACTTTGGATATAAATATTGGGGCATCGTATATCTATAATGATAGACTGTCGCTTTTTATAAAACTCAACAACCTACTGAACAAACATTACGATATCTATTATGGCTACGAAGTGCAAGGAATCAATGCGACAATAGGTGCGACGGTTTCGTTTTAATTAAATATCCAGGCTTTAAAATAGACTCAAGCATAAAGTGTACATTAAAAAAATACTTGTCTGCATTTTGTCATTCATAGTCTCAATCGGTTTACGAACAAATACAACATACGTTTGTTTTAGATATGGAGCAATACAACCGCTCCATATCTAAAACAAACGATTACTTTTTTCAAATTCTAATTTGTAATAATTAAAATATATGGTATTCGATATTGATATGATTCTCGGTGTGTACGATACATTGCCCGAAAAAATACGGCTTGCCAAAGAAAAACTGCAACGTCCTCTGACTTTAACCGAAAAAATTCTTTTTGCCCATTTGGCTCCCTCCGTGAAGATGAAAAATTACAAACGGGCGGTAGAATACGTCGATTTTGCTCCGGACCGTGTCGCTATGCAAGATGCGACCGCACAAATGGCACTCCTGCAATTGATGAATTCGAACAGAACAAGTGTAGCCGTACCCTCAACCGTACATTGCGATCATTTGATACAAGCCTATGCCGGTGCAGACAGCGACTTGCAAACGGCAAACACTACCAATAACGAGGTGTACGATTTTTTAAAAAATGTTTCCAACAAATATGGAATCGGATTTTGGAAACCGGGAGCAGGCATTATCCATCAAGTAGTACTCGAAAACTATGCTTTTCCGGGTGGAATGATGGTAGGAACCGATTCGCACACTCCAAATGCTGGTGGATTAGGGATGATTGCCATAGGCGTAGGTGGTGCCGATGCTGTGGACGTTATGGCAGGTATGCCCTGGGAATTGAAAATGCCCAAAATCATAGGAGTAAAACTAACAGGAAAACTAAACGGATGGACCTCCTCCAAAGATGTTATTCTAAAATTAGCCGGTATTTTAACCGTAAAAGGGGGGACAAACGCCATTATCGAATACTTTGGGGAAGGAACTACCACTCTCTCTGCCACAGGGAAAGCAACCATCTGCAATATGGGAGCAGAAGTAGGAGCCACAACCTCCATCTTTCCGTTTGATGAGAAATCGGCGATTTATCTGGAAGGCACAGGGCGAAAAGAGGTTGCAAATGCCGCAAGAAACATTATCGACCATTTAAAACCTGATGATGAAGTTGTCGAAAATCCTGAAAAATATTACGACCAGCTCATCGAAATCAACCTGTCGGAACTCGAACCGCATATCAACGGTCCCTTTACACCGGATACCGCTTATTCTATTTCAGAATTTGCCGATGCCGTGAAAAAAAATAACTATCCCGATAAGATGGAAGTAGGACTGATAGGCTCATGTACAAACTCTTCGTATGAAGACCTTACGCGGGCTTCTTCAATAGTGAAAAAAGCAAAAGAAAACGGACTGAGCGTAAAAGCAAAATTCATCATTAATCCCGGTTCGGAACAAGTGCGATACACCGCGGAGCGAGACGGAATACTAGGCGAATTTGAAAGTGTTGGAGCCGTAATAATGGCAAACGCATGCGGACCATGCATCGGGCAATGGAAACGCGACGATGAGCAAAGCTCCCGACCAAACTCTATCGTAACCTCGTTTAACCGCAATTTTGCAAAACGCAACGATGGCAATCCCAACACACACGCTTTTGTAACCTCTCCCGAATTAGTGGCGGCGCTTACTATCGCGGGAAATCTCAGTTTTAATCCGCTGACAGATACGCTAACCAACAACAAGGGAGAACAGGTAAAACTTGCCGAACCTCAAGGGTATGAAATGCCTCCCAAGGGGTATGATGTAAAAGATGCGGGATATCTACCCCCTGCTACTAACGGTAAAAATATAGAGATAATCATTGCCGACAACTCTCAACGATTACAAAAATTGGAACCGTTTAAACCTTGGGATGGCAACGACTATGAAAATCTTCCCCTATTGATAAAGGTAAAAGGAAAATGTACCACCGATCATATTTCGATGGCCGGTTCATGGCTGCGTTTTAGAGGACATTTGGATAATATATCAGACAATATGCTGATTGGGGCTGTGAATTACTTTAACGACAAGACCAACAGTGTGCGCAATCTTCAAACCAATGAGTACGAATCCGTTCCATCGCTGGCGCGCAAGTTCAAAGAAAAAGGAATGGGTTCTGTGGTAGTTGCCGAAGATAACTACGGTGAGGGTTCGAGTCGCGAACATGCCGCTATGGAGCCTCGACATTTAAACGTGAAAGCAATTTTGGTAAAATCTTTCGCGCGTATCCACGAAACGAATCTGAAAAAGCAGGGTATGCTGGCGCTTACTTTTATCGATAAAAACGACTACGACAAAGTAAGAGAGGATGATAGAATAAGTGTGGCGGGATTAAAAGAGTTTACCCCAGGAAAAAATTTGACAATAATTCTCAATCACAAGGACGGCACAACAGACACATTTGAAACTGCCCATACCTATAACGAGCAGCAAATAGGATGGTTTAAAGCTGGAAGCGCTCTCAATTCAATGAAGAAGTAGAATATAAATGATGTAAAACAATATAAATCCCACAGAAAACTTAAAAGTCTGCGGGATTTAATTTCTTCTCCAAACTACACTTGAGTAGATAAGTGAATTTTGATGGATAATATAGATTTTTTTAAATTAAAAATATCATCTCTGGCAATATTAAGCAGAGACGACATTCTTAAAAGATATTTTCTGAGATAAAAGTGAATTTTCACAAACAATTTTCATCAAGTATTCATTCCTCCACAAACATTAATAACTTGCCCACTCACATAGCTGGACAGGTCTGAGGCAAGAAATAGACAAACCTTGGCAACTTCGTCAGGACTTCCTCCCCGTCGCAGCGGGATGGTTTCTGCCCATTTGGCACGTTGTTCATCGTTGAGTGCATGAGTCATTTCTGTTTCTATAAATCCGGGAGCTATCGCATTGGCGCGTATTCCTCTTGCTCCCAGCTCTTTGGATATCGATTTGGCTAATCCTATCATACCGGCTTTGGATGCAGAATAGTTCGATTGTCCGGCATTACCCGAAAC
>JBKECI010000046.1:0-43019 GCA_047974405.1 Paludibacteraceae bacterium
TCAAACAGTTTCAGGGAGTTTTACGGAATGTCGCCAAGCCGATATGTGGAAATAAACAAAAACAAACCTTCAGAAAGCGACGATGCGGAATAAATAACTAACAATGAATGAACAAATTATACTAATCATACGTACCCCTAAAAGTAGGGCTACTCTATTATAAGGATTTACACTTAGTACTTCTTACTACCGCATCAATCGTATTTTTTATTGCATTATGATTTCAGAAACTTCTTTGTCAGCCATTTCCGTACCGGCTCATCGTAAAACTTGAGTAAGCCGTAAGCCAAAAGAATAATCAAGGGCAAAAGAATAAGCCCTACCAAAAATCCTTTTTCTATCGGGATACTGTGATTCACAACCCAAGCGTAAAAGACATACACTATCGGATAGTGAATGATGTACACAGGATAAGAAATATCTCCTAAAAAAGTACACACCTTTTCAGCTAACTTTGTCGAGACTTTTCCTATTGCCCCCCAATATATTATAATTGGGAATAAAAATATTACCGATAAAGAATCGTATAAACCGTTTGCCCAAAGATGAGTATATCCTCCAACTCTTGGAACACTTAATATGACTATCAAAAATATGCTTGTCGGTAAAAAGGTATTTTTCCCTTCTCTCACCTTTATTGTCCTACGAAGCAGCATTCCCGCCATATAAGGAAATAAAAGTCGGGTAAATCCTATTCGGAGCTGTTCCGCATCAATAGACCATCCTCCGATAATATCGCCTTTGGGGGCGGTAACAGCAAGGTGTACCAATGCAACAGCGGCAACAAATACCAAGATAGAAAGTACGGCTTTGGACAATCGTCTTAAAACCAAAGCATGCAAAATATTGGCAATATATTCGAAAAATAGAGACCAAGCAGGTCCGTTAAGTGGGTGCATCTCACTCCAGCCCCTTATATCCATCGAAATGGGTATCGGAATAAGTGTGATTCCTATGGCAAAAATGAGTAACATTTGCCCCATAGAAGTATTGGCGATATGGGGAAATATAGGCGACTCTTGAAAAAAGAAAAAAACGGCACCGACCACCATCCCTGCAACAATCATCGGGTGAAGCCTTACCAGCCTTCTTTTGAAAAAAGCCTTTATACTCATTTTACCCCAACGGTCGTCGTAGGCATGAGCCATCACATAGCCCGAGAGCATAAAAAAGAAATCAACAGCCAAATAGCCGTGATTTATAAATTGTTTCACGTGGTCTCCATCTGAATAAATTTCAAGTATGTGAAACAAAACGACCATAATCGCGGCAACGCCCCGCAACGCGTCGAGTATCAAAAAATGTTTTTTTGAATCTTCGAAAATGGAACTCGCATTGCTCATCGTCGCTTATTCCTTTTTAACACTGTTGATGAGAAAAATCATTGTTCTCTATATTTTATATCTTTGAATATGTCTAAAGTTTTTTCGGTACAAATGCATCTAATCATACGTAAATCAATGTACAACAACAATTCATTTGTTTGATACAAGTAAGCTTTATGGATGTAAAGCGATTCTATATATCTTCTAAAATGCTACACTGAGACGTATCCACCGCAGGTAAAAACATCTTTTATGCTCCTCTCTTTTTTGCAAAATTACAAATTTATCTCAATTTAAAACAGGAAACGATTGGAAAATTTAGTTTTCCAATCGTTTCCTCATCTTAGTGATACCCTTTTACAGCAAAGCAAATCTAAATTTTGACAGACTGCTTAGTGTTTCTCGCAATTTTTATTTTGGGAGTGTCGAGAAGTTTGTCGCATTTTTCGATATAGGCAATTACATCCCCTTTTACAACTATTTCTCCCTGTTTTTTCTCTACCCCAACGATTCTTCCATTACAAAAACTGGTAATATTTTCCCAACCGTAGTTGGTTTGAATTACGCAGATAACATCAAGTTCCTTGAAGTATTTGCCATAAACCGGCTCTACCGACTTGTCGTCAAAATCAAGTTCCCACAGTACCCGCCCTGTATAGGGAGCAACTATAGGGCGGGCATTGGGATGTTTTAATCCTTTAATATCAACAAGTTTGATATTCGATTTTTCATACTTGGCTTTTATGGCTGTTTCGAGTTCTTTTTCAAAACGCTCTTTAGCAACTCCCGATTTGAAATCGCGGTATTGTTTTTCGTGCATGGCAAATTCAAACAATTCTTCATCGTCTTCACCTCTTCCCCATCCGTTTTCTTCCATCTCTTTTATAAAGTTGGGAAGTTCGTCGGGATAATTATCTTGGGGATTTCCATCGAAAAATTCAAATCCCCCCTTTTGAGCCAAATCCACTATTTCTCTATCCAGTTTTCCCGGTAATTTTCCAGCTTTTCCCAAAATCATATCCCAAGAATTTTTGTCAATCATTGTCCAACGCTCCTGCCCCTTTTCCATCGAAAATACATTCATCAAAGCAATATTTTTGACATATTGACTAAAGGGAGTTACCAGTGGTGGGTTTCCCAACTTGGGCCAGATATATTTTACTTCATCAAAAAGTTTTATCAATAGTTGATCTTCGCTCAATTCCTCTTTGTCTTGATTTTTTCGTGCGGAGTTAATGCCCTGATGTACCCCTTTCAAATCAGCCATTAACGAACCCATCATCCCCCCGGGTAAGCCACATCCCACAAGTAGCGAACTCATTGTTTTGTTTCTTTTGTCAATAAAATATCCGAGGAAGTCATCAACAAAACTCTGTGTCAAGGTTCTCGCTTCCATATAGGCATTCATATTTATTTCCGGCACTTTGAAACCTGCCTCTTTCAACATTTGCTGAACAGTAATTACATCTGGATGAACCATACCCCAAGACAGAGGCTCCATTGCCACATCCAAATAATCGGCACCTGCTTTGGCCACCTCAAGCATAGAGGCTACCGAAAAGCCCGGTCCCGAATGCCCGTGATACTGAACAGGCACATCGGGATGTTTCTCCTTTATGGCTTTCACTATTTTTCCCAACATCACGGGGCGCCCTATGCCTGCCATATCTTTCAAGCATATTTCATCGGCTCCGGCAGCAATTAGTTCTTCCGACATACAAACGTAATACTCGGCATTGTGCACTTCCGAAACAGTGATGCACATTGCCGCTTGCGCTATCATACCCGCTTCTTTAGCATATTTGATACTGTCTGATATGTTTCTTACATCATTCAGTCCGTCAAAAATTCGTGTAATATCTACCCCTTGCGCTTTTTTTACCCTGTACATCAATCTCCGCACATCCGCAGGGACAGGATTCATTCTCAATCCGTTCAGCCCTCTGTCCAGCATATGGGTTTGTATGCCTGCTACGTTAAATGGTTTTGTAAAAGCACGCACCGAATAATTGGGATTTTCACCGTAGAGCAAATTTACCTGCTCTGATGCACCTCCATTGGTTTCTACCCTTGCAAAGCACCCCATTTCAATAATCTTGGGGGCAATCTGTTCCAATTGATCTATACGAGGCACATATTTCCCCATAGACTGCCACATATCACGATAAACCAGACTAAATTTGATTTCTTTCATAGTAGAGAATTTGATTTTGTATATATTGTTTTTTATAAATCAATACACTTGTTAAATACGGATGATAGATTGCAAATGAACTGCTTCTGAATTGTAATATTGAATTATTTTTCTATGCAAATTTCGGAAGTTTTTTCCGAAAAAGAGGTATTATTAAAGAATTTTTTCCGTAATTATTTTTTAACAAAAACAATATCATTACAATTTAAAACTTACCATAACAAAAAACATTAACAAACTACATTCTATTAGTTTAACGGAATAAAATTGCAGGAAATATTAAGAAAATTACATAAATAATTTATTTTATCTCTAAATAAATTTGAAAACAAATTAAATTGTGTAATTTTGCAACAAGACTTTACGGACAAAACAGAACCATAAATAACACGCTATAAATCAAGTAAGTAAACAATATAATCTGTTTTTAAAAAGAGATTCATTCCAAAACAATAATTCTTGTAGCGTTTTTAGACCGAACGATCTATTTTTGATAAGACCAATTGATTACACTATTTTGCACAGCCTTATAAATAAGGGTGAATATTGCAGATACCTTTATTCAACAAAAGCTATCTCAAAAACGTTGTTTTTTACATCATCGCAAGGCAAAACAAGCAGATGCAGATTTCCTACAGACGATCTTTTTCAACTGACAATTATTCTACCTAAAATATCTTATGAATTTGAAACATTTTTTACTTATCACTTCAATTATAGTTGCACAGCTCCTTGTTGCCCAAGATGAAGATAACCGCACTGCAGTAGGTATATACTTGACAAAAAGCGAATATCGTGGCGACTTGGGCAATAGCTTGTGGAACTTCAACACCTCTTTCAATCTTGGAGGAGCTTTGTCTTTACAGCAATTTATAACCCCCTCTTTCGATATTGGAATACATGGAGAATACGGTAGATACAACTATCCTCCGATGGGAGGAAGAAAATACGAAACCTTTGCGTTTGCTAACTACAAACTCAACAACGGTTATATTTTTAACAAAAATTCGATCGTATCTCCTTTTCTGTCAGGAGGATTAGGATTTGCGGGATATCATTCGGGAAACATACCCAACAAAGGCTTAGACTTTATATTTCCGCTCGGAGCAGGGATAAAAATACACTTAACGGAAGATATTGCTCTCGAATATAAGTATTTACTGTATTTTACCAACAATGACTCTCGAGACAATATTGCCCCCCAACATGGCACCAACGATAGATATGGACAACATTTTGCAGGAATATCGATATCGTTTGGAGGGGTAGATAGCGACAACGATGGGGTAAAAAACTCTAAAGACCTTTGCCCCAACACCCCTCTGGGAATTTTAGTAAACAAAAATGGATGCCCTCTTGATAGCGACAACGACGGAGTACCCGACTATTTGGATCAATGCCCCAGCGTGCCTGGCTTGAAATTACTGAACGGATGCCCTGATACCGACGGTGATGGAGTACCCGACCCAAAAGACCAATGCCCCAATACTCCCGAAAACGTACAAGTGAATAAAATCGGATGCCCACAAGATACCGACAACGATGGAGTACCCGATTATTTGGACCAATGCCCAAATGTGTATGGTATTGCAAAATTTAATGGCTGTCCTGATACCGATGGTGATGGAATATCTGACTTTGCCGACAAATGTCCTGATGTGGCAGGAGCAACACAATTTGGAGGATGTCCCGATACCGATGGCGATGGAATCCCAGACAATGCCGACAGATGCCCCGATGTAGCCGGAACAATTGCAAACAAAGGATGTCCCGAAATAACAAACGAAGTAACATCTGTCCTAAAACAAGCTCTTTACGGCATCCAATTCGACACCAACAGCGATATTATAAAATCAAACTCTTACACCGTTTTGAATAAAGTGGTAGAGGTATTGAACAACAATCCGACATATAATCTGACAATCAGCGGACATACCGACGGACAAGGTAACGACCAGCACAATCAAAAACTATCGGAAAGACGAGCTGAATCTGTGAAAAAATATTTGATGGACAAAGGGGTAGAATCATCGCGTTTGATAGCGTTGGGCTTTGGAGAATCTAAACCAATAGCGACAAATACCACTTCCAAGGGGAGGTACCTGAACAGACGAGTGGAGTTGGAAGTAACTTTCTAAAATATTCCGCAAACGTTTGAAATAAATCACATAAAATAAAAACAACCATCATCCACTGAATTTGTGAATTATTAGTAATTTTGAATTATTTTATATATACGATATTACATTTCCGTATTTTGTAAAAACCATTTTTGACATACTCAATTAAACTAATCTACAATTATTTTTAGAATCATGAAACTAAAAAGTTTTTTCTTAACCGTATTAGTTGCTGCGACACAGCTAATATTTGCACAAAATGCAGACAACAAGTTTGCCATTTCACTCTATGGAGGTATTAACCAGTACAAAGGGGAATTAGGAAACGGATTATCCGATTTTGATCAATTGAATCCACTCGGAGCACTTTCTCTTTCCACTTATGTGAGTCGCTCTTTCGATTTGGGAATACAGGGAAGCTACGGCAACTACGGATTCAAAAATGATATTGCCAAATTTTCAGGGAATAAATACGAGGGGTTTATGTACTTGGACTATAAACTTGCCAATGGCTATCTTTTTAGCGAAAAAGCAATTATATCTCCTTTCTTGACCGCAGGAATCGGATTGGCAGGATATTCAGGCAATCGCATCAACGATTTTCCGATGGATTTGATTACCCCCATAGGGGCAGGGTTGAAATTTAATATTTCCCAACGATTTGGAATTGTTTATCGATTCCTTTATGCTTTTACCAATCATGACGAACATGACTTAATTCCTATGAAAGGGAGAAGCGATCATTTTGCAGAACACTTATTGGGGATAACATTGGCATTGGGTGCACCCAAAGATACCGATAAAGATGGTGTGCCCGATAAAAAAGACAATTGCCCCGACACTCCACAAGGAGTGGTTGTTGACAACTTTGGATGTCCGGTGGATGGCGATGGCGATGGCATAGCAGACTATCTTGATAAATGTCCGGACGTAGCGGGTTTGGCAAAATTTGACGGTTGCCCCGATAGTGACGGAGATGGCGTTCAAGACTCTATGGATAAATGCCCAAACACTCCAAAAGGCGTAGCGGTTGATTCGAGAGGTTGCCCAGTAGATACGGATAAGGATGGTATTGCCGACTATTTGGACAAATGCCCCAACGTAGCCGGAACAGCAAAATTTGACGGTTGCCCCGACAGCGATGGCGATGGTATCCAAGACTCTATGGATAAATGCCCTGATGTAGCCGGACTACCCGAGTTTGAAGGCTGTCCCGATACCGACGGAGACGGAATACCTGATAATTTGGACAAATGCCCAAAAGTGCCTGGTATTGCTGCCAACAAAGGTTGCCCCGAGGTTCAAAAAGAGGTTACCGCAATCTTCAAACAAGCGCTGCAAGGAATACAGTTTGACGTAAGCAAGGCCACCATTAAACCAACTTCTTACGGAATATTGGACAAAGTAGTGAAAGTAATGACCGACAATCCGGCTTATAACCTGCAAATCAACGGTTATACCGACAGCCAAGGCAACGATGAATATAACAAAAAACTGTCTGACGACCGCGCCAATGCCGTAAAGCAATATCTGATAGACAAAGGTATTGATGGCTCGCGTTTGGCAGCACAAGGTTTTGGAGAGTCCGATCCAATAGCGTCTAACGCTACCTCTAAAGGGCGTTATTTTAACCGACGCGTTGAATTTAAAGTTTTATTCTAAACACACTTTACCCCTATTTAGTTTCAATAAAAACAAAAAAGAGGCTGTCTTAAGGTTTTAAGACAGCCTCTTTTTTGTTTTTAGATTACACGCTCTTATCCTATCCCTTCGTATTCGAAACCCAACTCTTGCATCTCATTTTTGTCGTATATATTTCTACCATCCAATACAAGCAGATTTTTCATTGTTTTTCTTATTACATTCCAACTAGGCATTCTAAACTCTTTCCATTCGGTAAACAAAAGAAGTGCATCTACGTCATATACAGCATCATAAATATCGTTGGCAAAATAGATGCCGGAATAATCTACCGCTGGAGTAGCTTGGGAACTCTCCAAAAAAGCGATTTTTTCTTTGGTTGCAGGTATGGCAATTGGGTCGAAAGTACGTATTTTGGCTCCTGCCTGCAACAGTTTTTCTATCACAATAAAAGCCGGAGCCTCCCTTATATCATCGGTGTTTGGCTTGAATGCCAACCCCCAAACAGCAATGGTTTTACCGCTGAGATTTTTCCCAAGTCGCTTTATCAATTTATTGTAAAGCACCTTCTTTTGTGACGTATTGACATCTTCTACAGCTTGCAGCAACCGCAACTCGTAGCCATATTCTTTTGCAGTACGGATGAGCGCCTGAACATCTTTCGGAAAGCATGAACCACCGTATCCGGTACCGGCATAAAGAAACTTCCCTCCTATTCTGACATCGGTTCCAATCCCTTTTCTGACCATATTTACATCTGCTCCTACTATTTCGCACAGGTTTGCAATATCGTTCATAAAACTGATGCGTGTTGCCAGCATCGAATTGGCAGCGTATTTGGTCATTTCTGCCGAAGGGAT
The DNA here is from genome assembly GCA_047974405.1 of Paludibacteraceae bacterium. Lineage (GTDB taxonomy): Bacteria > Bacteroidota > Bacteroidia > Bacteroidales > Paludibacteraceae > UPXZ01. Next base: position 8,141 of record JBKECI010000046.1, read on the forward strand.
ATCCATAAATATTACCCGAAAATTGTTTAATAGAAATGGACGGTACAATTTTGTCAGTAATTCTTTTGCCTTTTCACTCTCAGTACCTACTACTACTCTATCCGGACTCATAAAATCATTGATGGCATCGCCTTCTTTCAAAAATTCGGGATTGGAAGCCACGTCGAAAGGTATTGATACGTTTCTTTTGTCCAATTCGCTCTGTATGGCTTGCTTTACTAGTTTTGCTGTACCTACCGGCACCGTACTTTTTGTAACAAGAAGTTTGTAGGTTGTCATCTTTTGCCCCAATTCGCGTGCCACTTCCAACACGTATTTGAGGTCGGCGCTCCCATTTTCATTGGGGGGAGTCCCTACAGCGCTAAAAACGATTTCTGTTTCGCTCAAAACATCTGCTAATTGTGTGGTAAAATGGAGACGTTCTGCCTTCACGTTTTTCGTAACCATATCTTCCAACCCAGGTTCATAAATGGGGATGATTCCGTTTTGTAAATTTTCAATTTTTTTTGAGTTTACATCTACACAGGTTACATCTACTCCCATTTCCGCAAAACAAGTTCCGGAGACTAAACCTACGTATCCGGTTCCGACAATAGCTATTTTCATCTGTTTAAATTTTTAATTGTCAGATGGGACTCGCATGTTAAGCTAATGACAATTTTGTGCTTTTTACTGATCATGCTTGTTTCATTTGTTGGTCATTATATGTTTTTTGAGATTATTTCGTCTTTTTTATTTCAGAACACCTTTCTTTCGCAATACATCGTTTAAATGTTGCGAGAAAATTGATATTTCTGAAGATTAGGATAATTATCATCACCAAGTGGGAGGACTTTCGCATGTCAAAAGTCATCATAGTTTTAACAGAGTAATATCCTGTCTATCTCGTTCTATCCATTTTATCTAACAGATACAAACATCGCGTTTTATTTTACTATTTCAAAAACAAAAGCATTTCTACAAGAAAAATGCTTTTATTGATATGGATTTATTTTCTACACTCCACCCTCACTCTCATCTATGGTCTTTGGGTCTGAGCCATATTGATTGTCTCCCCGCTGTCCTTCTTTTATCATCAAAACCAATAGCCAAATCCCTCCTATCAACGGAATAAATGCTATAAAAAAATAGACACCACTCTTACCTATATCGTGCAAACGACGAACTGTTACTGCAATGGTGGGAATAAGCACTACCAAGCTATATAGCATGTTGATGTAACCACCGGCAAAAGCATGTGAATAATCTCCGGGCATAGCCATTTTTGTCCCCAACACATTGTCAAGCCCCATAGCTACAAGACTAAAAATAAAATTAAAAAGGATAAACATCCAAAACTCTTTTCTCCGTGCCCTACCAGTGAAGTCGGCGAAATGTTGAAGTACTTTAAGATACCAATTCATTATCAAATTTTTCTAATTTTCCATTTTTTGGCTTTTCGGAATTTTGCCTCGTTTTTTTGTGTGGTCTCTGAACTCCACATTAATTATATCGACAAATATATGATTTTATTTTACAAGCCGAGCAACTTACATATTTACAACAAAAAACAGCGTACGAACTTGACAAACGTTGTCATAAACCAGTAATTGTGTATTATCAAACCAGACACAAGCAATATACTACGACACAAAGATACAATAATACTTTCAGAAGTAAGTATTTTTTTTGATATAAAAAAGTTATTGAAATAATTTTCAGTTTTATACACTTTCTAACACTTTTAGACTAAATTTGAAATTTATATTTTAGCCCCGCTTTACAAAGTTGGTATTTCTATTTTTTTTGTCTTTGCCGTGAAGCGGTAAAAGTGATTTTTATCTGTTGAAAGGAAAAATCTCTGAAAAGCAGATTAAAAACTACTATTTCCAACACCTAAGGTTTTGCTGTAGCTGTGAGACAAGCAATGAAATCGATGTTGAACAGAACTATCGCATAGGATTATGGGGATATTTTGCAAACGGCTGAAAAAAAGGTGAAGGTCGCTTTTTTGCTGCTATAAATTTTTGTATTAAAAGGCTAAGTACATGACAAAAATTTAAAAATATCTATATCTGATTGAAATGCAGTATTTAAAAGCGTCATTGCAATATACTCCAGTCCATATTTGAAGAAACTTTTGGTACGCCTACTGGTTTTAAAAACCCTGATGGGTTTCACCTGTTCATTCAAATAGATACCTACGAGGTACAACCATGTAAAAGCAATGGCAACCAGAGAAAACAGTTTCTCAATTCGATCTATGTCAGTTAAATGAGTGTACTCAATATTGAACCCACTCGATTTAAGTGCTCTAAATGCAGTTTCACACTGTCGACGTTTTTTGTATAATATAGAAGATAACTCAGGTCTGCGGTAAGATATAACTATCTGGAGTTCCGGTTTACCTTCCTTGTTCTTTATCTTCGATGCCGACAAGTAACACAACTGGTTGTTGACATAGTAGATCCGGTGTAGAAATCTGATTTGGTTAAGTTTTAAATCGCTGGATACGCTGCAAAGATGAACTTTGGATTGTTCCGTTGTCAAACCCGCAAGCGAGTTTCTCAAAACAAACGGTTTGTACTTTGCAAAGCGCACAAATGACTAAACTGACGAACTTTATTCGGGCTAAGTTCATACTTTTTCCGAAAGATTCGGATAAAACTGAGGTAAAATCACTACTTTTGTAGTGGACCTTGGAATGTTTGTTTTTCTTAATAACAGATTGGTAATCAGCTGTAAAGGCGCAAAATCTCAAGGTCTTTACCAAATAAAATATAAGCTATCTTATTGATAATCAAAAAAAATTATATCGCTATATAATTTTTGTCATGTACTTAGATTAAAAGGTTTTATTATATTTGCAAATCCAATAAAAGCAAACAATACCAAGCGCTACCGGAAGTTTAATTCAATACCGTATAAATTGTCAACAAACAGAATCAACTCTGCCTCTTTGCCCATAAGGAGGATATGGAGTTACAAACAAAATGTTTGATATTAAAAGTTTGGAAAGAAAGTGATGCCGTTGTGATGAAGAAGACCGGCGAGCCGATTGGAAGTATCGGCTTGATAACAGTAAACAGCGAAACTCACAGTGCAGAAATAGCCGAAGGGGGTGGCTACCTTGATGGCAACAAAAAATAAAGAAGAGTACTAGAGAAATGTGGATTTATTTATCACCATACCGAGTATAATAAACCGACACCCTTGTTAAACGAAATTCGAACGATATATTTTACTAAAATTTCGCTTGAGACTTGGAGAAGTGACAAACCGCAATGTAAGCATTCAACTACAACAAGATATTAATCCGTGAATATTGCCATACAAAATAACTTTGATGTACAAGTAACTGATTTACAACATATTTTATATAAACATATAATCTGTAAAGATGAAAATAAGTATTTTGGATCAAGCTCCGTATTCTCAGGGGCAAACACCGCAAACAGCGTTGGAGAATATGCGCGAAAGCGCTGTACTAGCAGATAAGCTCGGATATCATCGGTTTTGGATTGCCGAGCATCACAATAGCGAACTGGCAAGTTCCGCACCGGAAATTTCCATAGCGCATTTTGCCGCTTTAACAAAAAACATCCGGCTCGGTAGCGGTGGCACTATGATGATGCACTATTCACCCTACAAAATGGCTGAAGTGTTCAAAACCCTATCTGCCTACGCGCCCGGACGGATTGATTTTGGTGCAGGCCGTGCCCCTGGTGGCGATGGGAGATCTATTCTCGCCCTCTCCGAAGGAAGAAATACGATGCATCAGGATTTGTACGACAAATTGCAGGAAACGATGCATTTTTTGGAAGATAAAGATTCTGATAATCCACTGTATCGACATGTTACTGCCCAACCCAAGTATGTAGAATTGGCACAACCCTGGATGCTCGGTTCTACAGGAAACAGCGCTGCCAAAGCGGGAGAAATGGGGGTTGGGTATGCTTATGTCCAGTTCTTTAACGGTACAATAGACCCTGATATATTCAATATTTATCGAAAAAATTTCCGCCCTTCTTCCTTCTTTCAATCGCCGCATGTGTTGGTATGCTATTTTATAACGGTTGCCGAAACAGACGAAGAAGCTGCCTACGAAGCCCTTCCGGCTGATATATCGCATCTGTACCTGATGACAAACCGAAAATTAGAACGCCTTTCTCCTGCTGCAGCCGCCCATTTTCCACTTTCGCCTGCAGAAAAAGATTACATCAGGCAATCCAATTCATGGCATGTACGTGGAAGTATCCAACGCGTGAAAGAATTTCTCTTACGAGAAAAAGAAATCAACGGGTTTGACGAGTTAATGATTTGCACCATTCCTTATTCGCAAGAATTTAAGTTGAAAGAATATAAGTTGATTGCCAAACATCTGATTGATGTTTGATTTTTATTTCAATTATTAGTCCATTTTGTTATTGGTATAAGGTAAAATTTCAAAACACGACCAAGGACTTTCAGAGTAAACAAAAAGCTCATTGGCACACCTGTGAGTTAGGTCAATTTTTAGACACTCTGCAATTTCGATAGTGTATTGGACAGCACCGTCAACAAGACCATCCGCCCCAAAACATTGAATAACCTGATGCACAAACGTTCCCACAATCCGGTTTGGCTCACTCCACGCGAGAAGGAGTTGCTTAGACTGATTGTAGAAGGACTTACCAATATAGAAATTGCCGAAAAAATATTTCTCGGAGTAGAAACGATCAACAGCTATCGCAAAAACTTACTCGTTAAACTTAATGTCAAAAACACGGCTGTGTTGGTTAGAATGGCTTTGGAAGAGAAATTGATTTGAAACAAAAAAACCTATTCTGTGCATTGTTTCAAAAAAAGAACGGGAGAGTTGATGGAGCAAATTCGTCAGTGCTCTACGATAAACAAGAAACGCTAATCGTTGTTGCCTATCATTTCCCAACAAATAACAATGAAATATTTTGTACTTTTGTAGAGACGAACATTTAAGTTTACTTACAAAGCCACAATATGCAACCACTCGCGGAAAGAATGCGTCCCAAAACGCTTGACGACTATATCGGACAAAAACACTTGATAGGCGAAAAAGCTATCCTCCGTTCTATGATTGACTCCGGTATGGTATCTTCATTTATCTTGTGGGGACCTCCCGGAGTAGGAAAAACCACCCTGGCACGTATTATTGCCAACCAACTACAACGTCCGTTCTACACACTAAGCGCTGTTACTTCGGGAGTAAAAGATGTGAGAGAGGCTATCGAAAAAGCAAAATCTGCCAAATTCTTTTCGCAAGACAATCCCATCCTTTTTATTGATGAAATTCATCGTTTCAGCAAATCTCAGCAAGATTCACTATTGGGCGCTGTCGAAAACGGAACAGTTACGCTGATAGGTGCCACCACCGAAAACCCTTCTTTTGAAGTAATCACCCCCTTGCTTTCGCGATGCCAAGTTTACGTACTAAAATCATTGGAAGAAAAAGACTTGATGGAGTTGGCAGAAAGGGTTGTAAAAATCGATGAGGAACTCAAAAAGCGGGAATTTATTTTTGAAGAAACAGACGCCTTGCTACGCTATGCCGGAGGTGATGCCCGTAAATTGCTCAATATAATAGAGCTGATAGCCAATTCGGCAAGTAGCGAAACGGTACGCTTTACCAACAAAACGGTAACAAATGGATTGCAACAAAATCCAATGGCTTTTGACAAAGGGGGAGAGATGCACTACGATATTATTTCGGCGTTTATTAAATCTATACGGGGTAGCGACCCCGACGCAGCTATGTATTGGCTTGCCCGTATGGTCGAAGGGGGAGAAGATCCTAAATTCATAGCAAGGCGATTGGTCATTTCTGCTGCCGAAGATATCGGGCTTGCCAATCCTAATGCACTTTTGCTTGCTAACGCTTGTTTTGAAACACTACATAAAATCGGATGGCCCGAAGGGAGAATTGTTTTGGCTGAGACTGCCATTTATTTAGCCTCCTCTCCCAAAAGCAATTCGGCATATCTTGCCATAGACAACGCCATTGCCCTTGTAAAGGAAACGGGAAATCTGCCTGTTCCGCTCCACTTACGCAATGCACCAACCAAACTGATGAAAGATTTGAGTTATGGCAAAAACTATCAATATTCGCACGATTTTGACAACAACTTTATCGAACAGCAATTTCTCCCCGACGAAATAAAGGACAAACGTATTTGGCACGTTCAAAAAAACCAGTCTGAAGGTAAACTTGGCGAATGGCTGCGATTTCTTTGGAAAGGGAGATTTTAATATAGCATAAGACATTAACTATAAAACCATACTTCTACCGCAAAAGCAAGTATGCCACAACTACAACATACCAAAATACTCTTTTTGTTTTAATAGATATGGTTCAATTCTTTAGAGAGCCTTTTGGTTAAAGGCTCTCTAAAGAAAACAGTATTACATTTTGCAACCAATTCCTATTGTTTTACAAATTTACCACTCAGCATAACATCTCCTCTACCTTCTAGCCGAATAATATACAAACCTCTATATAGTTGCGAAATATCAATTCTACTATCAGTATCCGACAACTCTCCTTTTTGCACAACCGCTCCCTGTATTGTAGAAACAACATACGAATATCTATCTTTTCCTATATTTTTAATAGCAATAAAATCTATTGCCGGATTTGGAAAAACAACGATTTGAGATTGAACTTTCAAAATACCTACCGCCGTAAAATCAGGGCAATCGGTAGCAACGACAGTCATTTTACCGTTTTGCATCCCGTCTTTCACATAGCAAGTATTGGTTGTAACATCTGTAATATCAACTGTTTGTGGTGTACCGTTGTTGTTAAAAACCACGTTAACGCTACTTATCACAGTATCAAATGTATAAGCATACCAGCTATCCTGTATTTCTGTCAGACTTTGACCAGGCCAAGCCGAAAATAGATTATTGTTGGTACCCGTCCAAGCCCACAAATAGACACTGCTCCAATCGTCGGGCTTTTTTAGCATAACTGTAATCCCAGCAGGCGTTGGCGACTCTTCGGTAATGTAGCTGTACGACACCATAGGAGAAGACACACCGTCTGCATCCACCGCAACAGCTTTGAGGGTGGTATTATTTTGGATAATCTGAACAGGTGAAGAGTATAGCGCAGAGGTGGTTGTCGGCGTTGTTCCGTCTAACGTGTAATAGATACGAATAGGATTTTTATCGCCTTCGGCGTTCATCGAAACAGATGTGCCACCTATATACTTTCCACCCGCTGGCGATATTGTTAATTTTGGACGACTTATAACAACATCTCCTCCGGCTCCTATCCGGGCAAAGCTTGCCGAGAACACATCTACATCTTCTTTTTCTTTGGATGTAGATTCGTCTGCCGAGTAGAGTTCGCTTGCATTGTCAAATGTTGCCGGATCATACGGTAACGAATTGATTCCCGACTGTCCAAAAGTGGAGATAAGCATCACCCCGATTCCGGTTGATTCCAAATAAGAGACATCAATACCCAACGCTGTCAAAGGGATTTTCATCTCATACACCGTTTCCATTGCCTTGTTATGACCTTTGGATATAAAGTCGACATACAGAGATTCGTCAGACAAATTGGAAGTTAAATAACCAGTATGTTGATTTTTATTGATGCCAAAAATTTCTGTAGAAAAACAGTGGTCGCCCCACATATATTCAATACCGGCTTCGCCAAATAACTTTACGTTTTTATAGTCAAACGCTCCCGACTCATTCAGAGAAAAAATACCAGGCTGCCCTACTTTGGGTTTGGAAGAAAACATCAGTATTTTATCTACCTCCTTGTTGCCAAACATTGTAAATACTCCCCATATATGAGCATCCTTTGTCCCTTGTGCCGTTTGCCCCGACAACAAACCATCCGTTCCTTTTTGAGGATCAATGTCAAATGCCAATTGAAAGGGAATATCTCCGTTCCAAGGCTTACCATTGTCCGAATTGGGATATCCCTGCTCCAGACAAACGATATCGGAAACATTGGTAATTTGCCACATCAGATACAAGTTGGAGTCGTCCCAACAAGCATAAAGTTGGTACAAATCATATACCGGCGCTTCGTGTGGACCGCGAAAAGAGCGCGCGTCGTCATTGGCTACACCTTGCACTATGAGCATCTCTTTGGTCCATTCGGCAGGATTTCCGTCTATTGTTACAGCCGAACCAATTTTTTTTCCTAATGTAGGGTTGGTTTGATAATAAGACGATGGCACATCGCCGTTGTTCGACAATAACTGAGAGTGAACTCCTATTAACAGCAGATAGAGGAAAAAATGTTTTTTCATGATAAAATGATGTTGGATTACAAACTATTTTTTTAATGACACAAAAATAGTAATCATCACAATTTCAAGTAAAAACATACTTAGATAACATTCATTTTATCTACTCAAACGATTGCGGAATGGTTGGGCAAAAATATGTATTTGCTATTCTGGCGACTACTTGGCAGCAATTGTTTCTATCTCTACCAATGCCCCAAGCGGTAAATCTCTTACCGCAAATGCCGACCGAGCCGGACAATCAATCTGATAGTATTTTTTATACACCTCGTTCATCCCTGTAAAATGGCTTATATCCGACAAGAAGACAGTTGATTTGATCACATCATTAAAACTATATCCGGCCTCGTCAAGTATAGCGGCAATGTTTGCAAAAACTTGTTCGGTCTGTAAAGCTATCTCCTCATATTCAATTTTACCTTTTGACGGATTTATGGGGAGCTGCCCCGATATAAACAACATACCGTTGATTTCTACTGCCTGGCTGTATGGACCTATGGCGGCAGGAGCATTGGCGGAAGTAATAATTTTTTTCATTTTTAATAGAAATTTGTATGTTTTGATACGCAAAGTTACGTTTTTTGTCCGAATTATTTTTACACCAACAGATGTCCGGCAAAATTTTGGTGATAAAAAAAACTTTTTCAACATTGTTTTTTAACGCAACTCTTATCAACTAATTATCACTTTGGATTGTTATAAACAAGAATAGAATAAACATCTCAACAAACGCTAAGATACCTTATTTATGGATATAATTTCTTAAAAAAACTATCTGCAAAAACTAAATGGTCTTCATACCCGTTTTATCTTTTTAATTAATTGCAAAAAAAATTTCGTTTATAACGTAAAAAGTAGTAATTTTGCAGGCTAAAATTTTGACCTCTTTATGAGACAATTAAAAATCACAAAGTCGATTACCAACCGCGAAAGTGCTTCATTGGACAAGTACTTGCAAGAGATTGGACGTGAAGACCTTATCACCGTAGAGGAGGAGGTGGAACTGGCGCAACGCATAAGAAATGGAGACCGTATTGCGTTGGAGAAACTCACACGCGCCAATCTTCGTTTTGTGGTTTCGGTAGCAAAACAGTACCAAAATCAAGGATTGAGCCTCCCCGACTTAATAAACGAAGGTAATTTGGGTCTAATTAAAGCCGCCGAAAAATTTGACGAAACACGCGGATTCAAATTTATCTCTTACGCCGTATGGTGGATACGTCAATCAATACTGCAAGCATTGGCAGAGCAATCGAGAATTGTCCGTTTGCCACTCAACCAGGTTGGTTCGCTCAATAAAATAAACAAAGCCTTTTCTAAGTTTGAACAAGAGAACGAGCGTCGTCCGTCAGCTGAAGAACTTGCTGAAGAGTTGGAAATACCTGTAGACAAAATTGCAGACACGATGAAAGTCTCGGGACGGCACATATCGGTGGACGCACCCTTTGTAGAAGGGGAAGACAACAGTTTGCTAGATGTTATGGTCAATGACGACTCTCCTCATGCCGACCGTGTTTTGATAAATGAATCTCTTGCCAAAGAGATTGAACGGGCGCTCTCCACGCTAAGCGATAGAGAACACGAGATTGTTAAAAAGTTTTTTGGAATAGGAGTTACCGAAATGACGTTGGAAGAAATCGGAGATGAATTTGGATTGACTCGCGAACGTGTACGGCAAATCAAGGAAAAAGCTATAAGACGACTGAGGCAAAGCTCAAAAAGCAAACTGCTAAAGTCCTATTTGGGATAAGACAACACTTATGTACAATAAAGGAAAGCCTCTCAAACGTAGGCTTTTTTTTATTGTATTGTTTGTTATGTGGCAAGCTAAGACCTGGTTTCCAGTCTTTTGCGGTAGTTACCAGGTGAGATATTTTCTTTCTCCTTAAACACCCTGTAAAACGAACTTTCACTCGAAAAACCAGACATTTCTGCTATTCGCGACAGTGGCAAATCTCCCGTCTCGGTATCTGCCAATATTTTTTTTGCATACTTTACACGAAATTCATTGACCCACTCACAAAAATTACTGTGAGTTTCTTCATTTATAGCACGTGAAACGTATGTTCTGTTTGTACCGAGTATAAAAGCGACGTCGGTTATTCTCAATTCCGGATTTTTAAAAATCTCATCGTATTCAAACAATCGAAACAACTGTTCTCTTGTGTCTTTATAGCCTGTTTTGTCATCGGTCTTGTTTTTCTTGTTTTTCAAGAGTTTCTTTTTAAGACTGTAATCCGATATGTCTTTTGCAAACTGCTGTATGGTAAACTCTTGCTTATATCCCAAATAGCCAATACCAAATAGAAGAGTAGAAAATATACCCGAAGGCAACATAAGTAAGGTAGGATGATAAATAAAGTAGTCCTTACCCAAAAAACTGACCAACAGCGAAGCCAAAGAGGTAAAAACAAAGAGCCACAATAATCTTATGATGGGAGAAAGATCTTTTTTATCCACATTGGAGTAATATTTCCTTATCTCTATGTTGTAATTCAATATGAGTTTTATTCCAAAAAACACAGTAATAAAAACCTGAATCGCGAATAACACCTTAAATATTGCCATGCGCCACATCTGAAGTTTTATCATAAGCGAACCGTCCGGCATATATTTTTGCATATTATACACTTTTCCCAAAACAAACGACTGAACTTCGAGAGGAGACATCAACAGGTAAATAATAGCCGTGAACGTCGCTATTAATAGTGAGGGCAGTAGTGTCCAAAACCACTTCCAATTATATTTTACATCGATCGTAAGTAAACGGATATAATAGTAATACAGCGGATAAACGCTTAAAGAGGTAAATACCCAAATGCTCTCCAGCATGGCATACAATTGATAATAATGATTAAAGTACAAGGCGTGTATGCTATAATTGATTATGCATATAAACATAAAAATGGTAAGAAATCTTTTCGAGTTATTATTCTCTTTGGTACCGGCAACCAATAGGATAAACCAAAAAAGACATACAAACACCGGGAGTATCGATAAAATATGATACAGCATAAGCTATATTGATTTTAAAAAGTAAAAATAGCCCTTTTTTTATAGAAAATGAAGTTTTTTATAAAAAAAATCCGGAGTATAAAATCCGGATTAATAGCGACAGAGAAATAGCCATACAAATACAATTATTTCCTTTTGAATGTTGTAAATTTAGGTTCTGTGGGCGAGTATTCTTCATCATCCCAAAGCGGACTTGTAATCATCAGATCGGCGCTGTATCTGTTGCATGCAATCGGCACATTATGAATACGGCATTGGCGCAAGAGCATCAAAATGTCTGCCTCGTGGGGGTTTGCACTCAAATCGTCGATTAAAAACACACAAAAGTCTATCTGCTTATTTACTACCATTGCGGCAATTTCGGCATCGCCTCCCATAGGACCCGATTTTTTTCTTGTAATATCAGCTTCTATTCCTATTTTGCCAAAGGCATCTTCTATCAACCCGCCGGTAGTTCCTGTGCATATCAGTTGATGCTTGGAGAGCATATCCGCGTTGTAAACGGCCCATTCCACCATATCGGCTTTGCGTGCGTCATGGGCCACTAAGGCTACTTTCAGTTGTTTTGTCATAAGGATATTTGTTTATATTATTTTTTTGTAAAATTAATTTATTCATCAAAGATTATATCATTTAGAATGATATATACCTGTCTATCAAAAAATTAAATTGACATATTTCTTTTTCTATGGGGAACTGAGAATGAAAATTATAAATTTCAATTCCCCTAAATCCCCTTTCGCCAAAGGGAACTTGAGAAATTCCCCCTTTGAAAAGGGAGTAAGGAAAATTGCGACAAGAAGTTTTTTTAATCAACAACTACTTTTTTTCGTTTTTATCCATATATAAATCGTTCCACCACTTCGAATCTCCTTTCAGCCATTTGGCAAACCATGCGTAAATGGTGTGGTTCCACCCAATGCGTTTTTGAAAATCGTATATAGCATGATTTTCACCTTCTACCTGCACAAACTCCACCTCTTTGCCGAGCAATTTAAGAGCTGTGTACATTTGAATGCTTTCTCCCGGAGGCACATTGGTATCGGCTGTGCCATGCAAGAGCAACAGCGGAGTATTTACCTTGTCGGCGTTAAATAGCGGACTGTGTTCGGTATATAACTTTTGATTGTTCCAAGGATAGCTTCCTGCGCTTGCCCCTGCACTGTATGTATAACCCCAAAATCCTTCGCCCCAATAGCTCGACAATGCGCTGATACCGGCATGCGAGACTCCAGCGGCAAACATATCGGTTTTTGTAAGCAGGTATTGAGTCATAAATCCTCCATAAGAGGCACCAATGCACCCTACTTTTTTTCTATCAACATACGGGTGTGACTCTATAAACTTTTGGGTTCCTTCCATAATTTCATCGGCTGTAAAATCTCCCCATGCGTTTACATGCCTCGCCGAAAATTTTTGTCCGTAGCCCGTAGCGCCGCTTGGGTTGAGAGTGTAAACGACATAATCCATAGCTGCGTACACATTGAGAGGATAGGTGCTTTCAAAAGTTCTTTGTGTAGGCGATGTGCCACCATAGTAATACACTATCATCGGATATTTTTTCAGAGGATCAAAGTGGGGAGGAAGATAGTAACGTCCCTCTATTGTATCTCCTTGCGCGCTGATAAAATTCCACACTTTTACTTCGCCCAGTTCTATATTGCCCAGTCTTTCTGCATAAGGATCGGAGAGGAGTTCCGATTTCAAATTTTTCAGATTTAGCAGGTATGCGCGCGAAGAGTTTGAGGTACTTGAGCCGGTATAAGTTGCCCACAAGCCATTGTTGGCAAAATCGAGAGTGCGAATCAACTCCTCTTTCAATGGAAGCTTTTCAAACTTTCGACCAGTAGGAGTGTAGCGATAGATGTTTTGACAATCTTTATCATCAACTTTAAGGTATATGCAGTTGTCAGACCGATTCCACCATTGATTGTTTACCGATGGGTAAAAATCTTTGGTAAAAGCATCAACTTGTTTTGTGTTCAAATCCACGATATAGGCTTGTGTATCGTAACTGTTGGAGGTTTGTCCTGGCGCTGTGTCTATTCCGAGTCCGTCAAAGGCTTCCGGCGCTCCACTTACGAGTAGTTTGTCTCCGGCAGGCGAAAATTCGGCTCCATTCACAAATCGGTAGTCTTTCCACACCGTTTCTACGCTCATCGATTCCAGATTGAGCAAAAACAGAGACTTTTTACTGAAAGGCCTTTGGGTCAAATCTTCCGCTGAGGTTGAAAACAGCAGCCGTTTTCCATCGTTGCTTATATCTTGTATATTGACATCGCGTGTGCCGTAGGTGATTTGTTGCGAAATACCTGTTTCTATTTGATATTGATATATTTGGTCGCGATTGCGATAATAGGTTTGCCTGTCTTCGGGAGACAACAGCCGTTTTAAACCCTCAGGGGATTTGCCTTCTATCTTGTCTTTTTTGGAATAATAAAGCGTTTTTTCATCGGGAGAAATAATAAAATTTTCGAAAGGTATATCTTTGGCTATCATTTTTTTATCTGAATTTTGCGGATCGAGTAGGTACATATTGAATCCCGACTCGTCGCTTTCGAAAAAATATAGTTTGTCAGATTTGGGCATCCAAGCAAGTTGATTGCGATTGTCTATTTCGTTCAGAATAAACCGTTTTTGCTTGGTGTCATATACTTGTATCGAATTTTGGTTTTTCCCTTTCTCGTTGGTAGTGGTAAATTTGAGTAACACAAATTTTCCGCTTGGAGATACTGAGCTGTATCTGACCCTTTCCCCTGTCATCACATCCTCAATTTTCATCCGTCGTTGGCTGCTGTTGGTGACAGAGTAAATCAGCGAAGTATCTTTTTCGTCGGGAATAATTTTTAATTTGAAAGTGGGAGATATTTTTGAAGAGGAACTTGCCAAGTATTTTAATACAATACGACTTCCGTTTATATCTCCTTTTAATTTGATACTGGTTGATTTAGCATTTTTCAACGAATCTTCTGCTGTCTTTTTGTCGGTCTCTTTTTTATCGTTGAGATACACTTCCAGTCTGTCGGGAGAGATTATTTCTACTTTACCGTTTCCGTATTTATTTCCCGAGATATAAAAAGATATCAGATAAAATACATTTTTTTGTAAAGGTTTAGGCAGAGAGTAATATCCGGCGGTATCGGGGCGAAGGATGTTTGTAAAGACCGATTGCGCCGGAAAACTGATAGAGGTAGCAAGTAGATTCTCCTCGGTATATTTTTCTCCTTTAAGATTGGTACTGTCAAGCATTATGGGTTCATATACCTGTATGGGGCCACACATCCAAAGTTCAGGCGGAATAATAGATTTGGGGTTGGCATAACTTATTGTTGCTGCGTATGATATCAAAAGTAAAAAAATAAGTTTTTTCATTTGCGTTAGTTTAATTTATTTATAAATTGAATTGTGTCGTTTCCCAATTTTGTTTTTATCTGTATATGATTTAATACCTCTTTTACAAACGGATTGTGTTCGAAAGAGCCTCTAACAGATTCAAAGTCTTTGTGTTTTTGCTCTTCGTCGCCATCCACGCCAAATCCTATTTTAGAATTGAGGTTGAATTCCTTTTTTGCATCGTCGTAAATCAGTTCATCCAATTTTATGACCGATTCTTTCCAGAGTTTAACGAGAGAAATAATATCGTTCTTTTCAATCTCTTTCATCGGTTTATCCCAATATTCTTCCAATTTGTTTTGTACCCAGGTCCATTCGTACTCGTAGTAGTTCCGGTGCATTTCACTTAATTTTTCTCTTATTTCAGATAGCGCAAGTTTATTATCCTCGATTTCTGCGAGAAGTTTTTCCACTTCATTTTTTGGAGCAATCAATCCCGACAGGTCTATCCAATCTCCCAATCCTCTTTCATCACGTTTGTCTAATGCTATTTTCAACTCTTCAAAGTTTGCGGGATTCACTTTTTCTATTTTACTGATAAGCGAGTTTCCCAAAAATTTGTTTATTCCTATCTGGTAAAGAGCTATCCCTTTTACAAGCGACGAATTTTTTATTTTACAGTTTTGATAGGTATAGAGTTCGGTGGTTTCTCCTGATATTTTTTTCAAATTTTGAAGCACTTCAATCCCTCTTATCATTTTTTGAATGGAATAGGGGCTGAGCAGATTAAAGTTTATCGGGTCGAGTTTTACATCGTCGGCTCTATTATCTCGTTTGGGCCATTTTTGCGCATCGCGTATTGTGCCTACACTCCTTAAATTGACTGCCGGTATCAAAAAGCTTTCGGTGGCATTTTCTATCAGATAGGAAAAGGGGAGGTCGGTAGTATCTGAGTGGGAAATATGCCGCCCCATCACCAGTGTAAAGGCTCCCACTTTGGCGGGCCAAAGCAAGTACGAGTCGCTGGTAGTTTTTGAGCCTCGCTCTACAATCCCTTGATGTATAGGTCCCAATTTATACATGTGGTTACTTTGGTTCGAGCCGCTACCGGCATTCAAAAAAGAGTACATACCGGCAATCAAAAGCGTAGATTTGTGATGTGTAACGGTATATGGTCCTGCAAAAATAGCGGTAGCTTCGCCGTGCATACCCTGACAGTTGGAGAAAAACAGAGAGTCTAAAGCCGAATAGTGTTTATCCATAATGCAACCTTGCCCCACAAAACATTTGGATATTAGAGTAGAGTCGCTGATGGAAACCCCTGAACTGATGATGAAATCGTTACACTTAACGCCCGATCCAATGTTTACAGGAGCTTTTTTATTACTATTGATGGTTCCGTTTTTTAGATTCGATACCCCTTTGATAGAGGCATAGTCTCCAATCCATACATTTTTGATACGTCCGCAATTGATTATTTCAACGTTTTCTCCGATTTTACCCAATGAAGAATTTTGTTTTTCGGAATATTCATCTATCAATTTTTGCAAGTTGTTTATCATAGTGGGGCGGTGCCGATACAATGTCAAAATATACGCCAAAGGAGCCGACAGGTTGTCATAAATAGGGATTTCCCGTCCTCCTGTTTCGTTCATTACGGGTACCCGTATGCCGTTGCCAAAAGTAGTTTCGCCCTCTACCAATATTTGGTTGGTATTTTCGATATAAGTGCCGTTGCCTATTTGATAATTGGCGATGTAATTGTGTATTTTGTCCAAATAGACATTGTTTCCTACAATACAGTTGTGGATAGAGCAATTGTAAACTCCACTGTGTTTTTTGAAACCGCCGGGCAGTTCAAATATTTTTTCAAAACTTCCCAATTTTATATTCCCGGAAAAATGTACATTGGAAACAAAATCGGGTTTGAAGTTTTCGGTTACCTGTACACTCTTCCAATCTTCGGCAGTACAACCGTACACCACCATAGTGGCAATCTCTTTTTCGGTAAGCAGTCTGTAATTCGACATAGTTGATTTTATTTTATTTAAGGCGCTATGTTGTAGTATTGTTTTTTTTATAATTCTGTGTACATACTTCCAATAGAGTACGTTGCGTATTCGATTTATTTGTCAATACTGTCGTAGGTTTCAAATAAAAAATCGTTATACGGATAACGTTCAACGTGTATTTCTTTTACCTTTTTGTAAAGCAGTTCTCTTAGTTTATCAATATTTTCTTTGCTCTTTGCCGAAATAAAAATACAGTTGTCGTGCATTTTTGCCATCCACATTTTTTCAAACTCTCCTAAGCTGATATTTTCACGTTTTAACGGACTCAGATCATCTTCTTCTTTAGGTATAAAAGAAAATGCATCTATCTTGTTAAATATCAAAACTGTAGATTTTTCTTCCTTGTTGAGTTCTTTCAATGTTTCGTTTACGACTTCTAATTGTTCTTCGAAATTAGGATGTGAAATGTCGATAATATGAAGCAACAAATCGGCTTCTCTAACCTCGTCTAATGTCGATTTGAACGATTCGACCAGATGGTGTGGCAGCTTACGGATAAAACCCACCGTATCGGAGAGTAGAAAAGGGAGATTGTCGATAATTACTTTGCGAACGGTGGTATCTAATGTGGCAAAAAGCTTATTTTCGGCAAAAACTTCAGATTTACTCAGCAGGTTCATCAGGGTTGATTTGCCTACGTTGGTATAACCAACCAGCGCTGCACGCACCATTTTTCCCCTATTTTTGCGTTGAGTTGCCATTTGCTTGTCAATGTTTTTCAACTCCTCTTTCAAGAGCGATATTTTTTTTAAAATAATCCGCCGGTCTGTTTCGAGCTGGGTTTCACCTGGTCCGTAACGCCCAATACCTCCGCCTCGCTGACGTTCCAAGTGTGTCCACATACCGGTAAGGCGTGGCAACAGGTATTGATATTGAGCCAATTCGACCTGAGTTTTAGCATTGGCAGTTTGAGCGCGCTTGGCAAATATGTCGAGGATAAGATTGGTTCTATCAAGTACTGTTACATCCTGCAAAGCATTTAAATCATTTAGTTTTAACTCTCTTTCGACATTTCGAAGCTGGCGTGGCGAAAGTTCATCGTCAAATATAACCAACCAAATATCGTTTTCACGGATATATTCTTTAATCTCGATTAATTTACCGGGACCTACAAATGTGTTGGGATGTGGATAATCCAATCGTTGCAAAAACTTTTTTTTTGGTTCGGCTCCAGCTGTTTCAGCCAAAAAAGCCAGCTCGTCCAAGTATTCATTCGCCTGATCTTCGGGCTGGTTTGGGGTAATAAGTCCTACCAAAACGGCTGTTTCGGCATATATTTCGGTTTTTACTTTTGTTTGATTTCCCATTCGATTAAATATTTTCGCAGATGCAAAAATACAATAAAATGTTGGTTGGTATTATTCTCTATTGATTTTTAACCAACAAAACAATTTTGAATTTTGAGAATATTTATATTGTGAATAGCAAAGGATACCGATTTTTCAAAACAAACTCTTCTTTTTGTCGTAGTAATACGCAGTGTGGAAAAGTAACTGTTGATAAGCATTGTACTTTTTTAAAGAGAGAGGGGGGGGACAATTCTATCGGTTTTTCAATTCTCCTGCTTGGTGTGAGCCAGACAGTGCCAACTGTCACGTAATCATATGGTACTCTCTCAACAGAAAAAAGAAAGAAAAGAGCATGTCTGTGGACGACAAGATAATCGATAAATATTTTTAAAACCGTTTTATCCATTTAAAATAATAAAGTTATCCGGCTTTTGGATTTTTCACAAAAGCCGGATAAAAGGTTACAATTAATCTTCCAAATAACCGAATTTACCTTTGTTAAAATCGTTATACGCCTCTATCAACTGCTCTCTGGTGTTCATCACAAACGGACCGTGAGCGGCCATAGGTTCATTTATAGGATCGCCGCTCAAAATCAAAACTATGCTATTTTCGTTGGTTATTATTGTAAAATTTTCGCCGTCGTTTGCCATCAAAGCCAACTGATCAACAGCTACAGTCTCTTTTCCGTTGATAGTAATATTTCCTTCAACAACCAATAGAGCTGAGTTATAATTGGCGGGGAATGACAACTCCATTGTTACGTCTTTTTTAAGTTTTGCATTGAACATATTGATTGGAGTGAAAGTCGAAACAGCGCCTTTTGTTTGTTTGTATTCTCCGGCTATCACTTCAATTTCTCCATCGTTGTTTTCCAATCGATGTTTGTTGATTTGCCTATTTTCGATAGTCTGGTATTTGGGACGGCTCATTTTGTCTTTTGCGGGTAAATTGACCCAAATTTGTGCCATTTGAAATTCACCTCCCTTTTTACTCCATTCTTTTTCGTGATATTCTTTGTGGAGTATCCCTCCTGCGGCCGTCATCCATTGCACATCGCCTTCACCTATTATTCCACCGCCGCCGTTACTGTCATGGTGCTGTACTTTACCTTTGTAGGCAATGGTTACCGTTTCGAAACCTCGATGAGGATGTACCCCTACTCCTTTGGGTGTTTCGGAAGGGGGAACTAAGGTCTTGGGATTATAATCGAGTAGGATAAAGGGATTCATTCTTTCCATTTCCAAATGATACCCTCCGGGTATAAAATTATGTACTCTGAAACCATCGCCTACCCAATGATATGGAGGTGGACTTACGACTATTTCCACGTTTCTTTTTTTCATAATATTTCTCCTTTTTTTTTGTTTTACGATGCAAAATTATCCCATTTTTATCTCTTTTGCATTGATGTATGTTAAGAAATTATCTTTTGGAATTTTTGAATGCCAGGTGCTTGCGCACGCGGCTCAAACTTTCGGGAGTAATGCCAAGATACGACGCTATTGTCGTTTGCGGTACTCTGAGTAGTATATCGGGATAGGTTTCGATGAATTGTAGATAGCGCTCTTCGGCAGACCGACTCATCAGCATAATAATCCGATTTTGAAGTACCCTGATTTGATTATATAGTAAAAAATTATTAAAATCCCGAAATGCAGGGCGTTTCTCTTCCAGTTTTTTGATAAAATCGTCGTCAATGAATGCCACTTTGCTATTTTCCATCGCCTCAATAAAATACGGGGAAGGTTTGTTGAAATATACAGTTTCACTTTCGGTTACAAACCAGCTTTCCGGAGCAAAATAGAGTGTATGTTCTTTCCCTTTGTCGTCTATGGTATATTGCCTCAACATCCCTTTTTCTACAAAAAAGGTGTGCCGACAGTACCCTTCGTTTTGCAATAAGAATTCCCCTTTTTTATATTCCTTTATCATACAGTTTTTTTGAATGAGAGATATGTCTTTCTCATCAATATTCAGATTGGAAGAGAGGTATGTTTTTAAACTGAAGTTATTCATTAAAGAGCTATGATGTTAAATCATTAGAAAAAAACTATTAATTTGGTTGGAGTGGTGAGTTATCCAAACCATTCGTCGGGAAAATTCACAAGAAAAACCTGCTTGGTAGCGCGTGTTATCGCCGTATATAGCCATCTGAAGTATTCTCTGTCTATTTGTTCCGATTTCATATACCCATTATCAATAAATACTTTTTGCCATTGTCCGCCTTGCGACTTATGACACGTAACGGCATAGGCAAATTTTACCTGCAGGGCGTTGAAATATTCGTTTTCGAGTATTTTTTTGTACAATTTCTTTTTTTGAGTTATTTCGGGATAGTCTTCCGCTACGGCATTGAATAGAGTATTGGTCTGTTGATTCATCTGCTCCGGATTGTCGGACTGTAAACTGTCCAACCACACACGGGCATCAATTTCAAAATCGTAATCGAGTGATTTCAGGGTTAAATCGACAAACCGAAAACCATACATTTCTCTGTATTTGCGAATCCGTTTCACTTCCACAATATCTCCGTTGGCAATAAAGTCAATGTCGGGGATTTTTTCTCCCCAAAAGTAGTTGTTACGCGTAACCATAAGCAAATCTCCGTTGGCAAGTTCCTCCTCTTTCATCATCACACGATTTCTTATGCCATGGTTGTATCTGTTGGCTTGCTTGTTGGAGCGTGTAACAATAATGACGTTTTTTTCTCCAGCCTCACTATACGCCTGCTGAATTGCGTCAATCAAGTCCACTCCGTTCAGCCTGCCAATATCTTTACGCTCCTTTATATCAAACACTGGCAATTGATAGTTAGCGTTTTCGTCAATACGCCTCCTGATACGCGTTGCCTGAGTCAAGATACCGCTTTCGCTTGCCTGTCGGATAACCTCTGTCAATGTGAATTCCCAAACATTCAACCCAAAACCTTCGAGATTTTCTTTTTTGAGAGCAACACTATCAGCCTGAAATACAGGCGGAAGCTGAGCCGTATCTCCCAAAAGTATCATAGAGCAATTATCACCGGCATAAATATAAGCGATCAAATCGTCCAGTAATCTACCCGAACCAAATGCGGTGTCTGTGCCGGTGTTGGAAATCATACTTGCTTCATCAACAATGAAAACGGTGTTTTTGTGCAAGTTGTCGGCAAGCATAAATCGGTATTCACTCATCGATTTTTGACGGTAAATTTTTTTATGTATCGTATATGCCGCAAATCCGGAATAAGAGGAGAGTACTTTTGCCGCTCTTCCGGTAGGGGCAAGTAATACGGTTTTTTGCTGCAATTCATTCATTGCCCGTACCAAAGCGCTCACTACAGATGTTTTCCCTGTGCCGGCATACCCTTTTAGCAAGAAAATTTTTTCTTTCTCTTCGGAGAAAATAAATTCGCCTAAACTTTTGATAAGCGTGTGTTGTTCTTTTGTAGGCTCAAAAGGAAATTGTTCTGCGATTTTTGTACTGATAAAATGTTGTAACATATTGCTTGCAAAGATAGACGAAAAAATGGCAAGATATTTGAATTAACAATTAAAAACCAATACTTCAAAACAAAATAATAAAATTATCATCTTATGAAAAAGTTTATTTTTCTTTCAACGATTTTGATTTGTTTCGGTCTGTTTGCAAAAGCCCAAAAATCGACCATTATCCAAGAAACACTTCAAAAATCGGCAATAGAAAAAGTGGTCTTTATGCAAAATTTGATAAACTTTAACGATGAGCAGGCAAAAAAAATAGCAGAGATAGAATACCTGTATTTGCTTGATGTGCAAAAGGCTGAAAATTGTTGCTTTTGCAATACATCAAAAAAAATTGAAAAATTGAAACAAGAGAAATCCGGAGCTGTCGAGAAAATTTTGTCGAGAGACGAGTTTGTGAAATACAATTTGATAGAGGCCAAAAAGATAAAAAAATATCCGCTTTGGGCGGAGTAAAGATAAGTTCGATGAAAGTTCTTCTCGGAATGAGTGGCGGAGTGGACAGTTCGATGGCTGTGATCTATTTGCAGCGACAGGGATATGAGGTAATTGGGGCCTCCTTTCGTTTTACAGACGATGATTCATCTTTGCGTGATGCCGAAAACTTGGCAAGAAAAATGAGAATTTGCCACTACACGATAGATGTAAGGGATCAATTCAGAAAAACGGTTATTGACTATTTTGTTTCGGAATATTTGTCGGGGCGCACTCCTTTCCCTTGTGCCAAATGTAACAATGAGCTGAAGTGGAATTTGATTTTTGATAATGCCGACAGATTGGGATGTGAGAAGGTTGCCATGGGGCACTATGTAAATATTGTCGAAGAGGGTGGCTTATTGTTTGTTTCAGAGGGGAAAGATGAGACCAAAGATCAGTCGTTTTTTCTCTGGGGGCTATCGCAAAGCCACCTCCAACGTATCGTTTTCCCTTTGGGAAACTGTATCAAATCGGAGGTAAAACAAGAGGCCGAGAAACTCGGCTTTTACTCTTTAAAGAATAAGAAAGAGAGTATGGGTGCCTGTTTTTGTATGGGAGACTACCGTCCTTTTTTACGTTTACAAGTGAAAAATCCGGAGAAGTATTTTTGTCGAGGCAATTTTTTAGACGAAACAGGAAATATACTGGGTACCCACAACGGTTATCCCCTCTTTACCATAGGGCAGAGACGTGGGTTGGGATTACAACTGAATAGGGCAATGTTTGTAAAAGAAATTCGCCCTCAAACCAACGAAGTTGTTGTTACGCAATTGGAAAAGATGTACCGCTCAGAATTTTATGCAATCGACTACAATCTTGTAAGCCCTACACTATTCTCTGCTGATTTTGATGTGTCTGTACGGATTCGCTACCGCAAACAAAATACACAGGGAAGAGTCTGGATTTTGGATAGCAAACTACTGAAAGTAGAACTCAAGGAACCGCTCGAATCTATAGCACCGGGACAAACCGCAGTGTTTTACCGAGATGGCAAAGTACTTGGAGGGGCATTCATTAAGTAGGGTTTGCTAAAAAACAATTTTTATTTATTTCAAAATAAAAGAAAAACTCAACTCAACCCGACAATCTCTCCATTTATCAAATCAATATTTTTTGCCTGCGGCTCTTTGGGCAGACCGGGCATACGCATAATATTTCCGGCAATAGCTACAATAAATTCGGCACCGTTATTCAGTACCAAATCATTCACATGAAAATCAAAATCTTTGACCACACCGTAAGCACGCTCGTCGTCAGAAAAAGAATATTGTGTTTTTGCAATACATACAGGGTACTCTGCACCTCCCATTTCTACTATGTTGGAAATTTGTTTCAATGCCTTTTCCGAAAAAATAACCCTCTTGGCTCCATATAGCTTGGTGGCTATTTTCTCTATCTTCCGTTCTATTTTATCGGTATCTTTGTATGTAAATCTAATGATATTTCCGGCATCGCCGTCTGTGAGAGCTACTACTTTTTGTGCCAGTTCTGCTGCACCGCTACCTCCTTTGGCAAAGGCATCATTTACGGCAAATTCTACCCCTTGTGCTTCACAACGCTTACGGACGAGGTCAATCTCTTCGCCGGTGTCAAAATCGTATTTATTAAATGCTACAAGCACTTTTTGATCAAACGATTGCAAATTCCGGATATGCTTGTCCATATTTTCAAAGCCTTTGAGTAAGCCTTCTCTATTCGGATTTTTTATCTCTTTAATCGGCACTCCTCCATGCATTTTAAGCGCCTGGGTAGTTACTACAAGTACCGATAGGCGGGGCTGTATCTCTGCTTTCCGACATTTGATATTCAAAAACTTCTCGGCTCCCAAATCGGCTCCAAATCCGGCTTCGGTTACCACATAGTCCGAAAAGTTCAAAGCTGTTTTGGTAGCAATTACAGAATTGCAACCATGAGCAATATTGGCAAACGGTCCTCCATGCACCAACGCAGCCGTACCTTCGGTTGTTTGTACCAAATTGGGATACATCGCATCTTTTAGCAATACCACAATAGAACCGGCAATGCCTAAATCTTTTACAGTAAACGGTTTTCCCGAATACGTGTACCCTAGCAGTATTTTTTCTATTCTTCGCTTCAGGTCGTCTTCATCTTCAGACAGACACAGTATTGCCATAATTTCAGATGCGGGAGTAATATCGAAACCTGTTTCGGTAGGGATTCCGTCTGAATAGACTCCCAACCCGGTAATAATATTTCGCAAATTCCTATCGTTTACATCCAACACCCGTTTCCACAACACCTGCTTGATGCCGTCGGCTTCGTTTTGATGCTGGTAGCGATAGTTGTCAAAGAGCGCGGCAATCATATTGTTAGCCGATGTTATCGCATGAAAATCACCGGTAAAATGAAGGTTAATATTTTCCATCGGTAATACCTGCGCATAGCCTCCACCGGCGGCTCCCCCCTTCATTCCAAAGCACGGTCCCAGAGAGGGTTCGCGTAAAGCTACAATTGCTTTTTTTCCAATATGATTGAGTCCCAGCGCCAAACCGATAGAAACCGTTGTTTTACCAACGCCTGCCTTGGTAGGAGTTATTGCCGTTACAAGAATGAGTTTGCTCCGTTTTAATTCATCCCCTTTTTTGACAGGCGCTGTTATCTTTGCCATATATCGCCCAAACGATACAATGTTTTCTTCTTTGATGCCAATATTTCCCGCTATTTCCGAAATTTCTTTTAATTCGATTTCGTGTGCTATTTCTATGTCCGACTTCATTCTGAATAATTAATATACTGTAAATTTAATAATTATTTGCAATTTATTGTCTATTTACGCTGCTTGTTGTTTATTTTACATACAAGCAAACTTACGTAAATCCATTTTAGATGAAAATCCTGCTATTCCTGATTTCGTGGAAAGTTTTGCTTTTTTATTTGAAAAATTACAACAATTCGTCGTTTTTTTTTCAGATATGAATATTTCCCTATTTTTCATAATCAGTCCATCGGGTATCGAGCATATTTCCCGTTTTTTCGAACTGAATGTGCATTCCGAGGGCTGCCGCCAGATTCAAAGGGGTGTGTACTTTGTTTCCGGAGCTCAATTTTACATATTCGCGCAAGAGATCTTTGTATTCAGGGGCAACGCAGTTCTCAATAATTAACTGTGCGCGTTGTCTGGGAGATTTTCCTCGCAGATCTGCCACTCCATGTTCTGTTATCAGCACTTTTACCGAATGTTCCGACTGGTCGTTGTGCGAAACCAATGGTACTATGGCACTAATCTTACCCCCTTTGGCAGTAGAGGGGGAAGTGAAAATAGAGAAATATGAATTTCGTGTAAAATCGCCCGAGCCTCCGATACCGTTCATCATTTTTTGTCCTAGCACGTGGGTGCTGTTCACATTTCCAAATATATCTGCTTCTAAGGCTGTGTTGATAGAAATCAGACCGAGACGGCGGCATATTTCGGGACTGTTTGATATCTCTTGCGGACGGAGTACTATTTTGTCTCTAAAGAAGTCCAAATCGGAATATATTTCTTCCAGTACCTCCTTAGATACTGTAAGCGAACAGCCGCTTGCAAACTTAACCCTACCCTCTCTCATCAATTGAATAACGGAATCTTGAATCACTTCGGTGTACATATCGAAAGGGGGTATATCTTTGTTACGCCCCAAAGAAACCATTACTGCGTTGGCGATGTTTCCTACCCCCGATTGTAAAGGGACAAAACTCGCAGGGATTTTTTTCAGACGGAGTTCCGATGCCAAAAATTCGGCTACATTTTCGCCAATCTTGTCGGTAACTTCATCCGTTGGAGAGAAACCGCCTGTTTCATCCGGCAAATTGGTTTCGACAATGCAAAGAATTTTTTTAGGGTCTATTTTTAATGTGGCGGCGCCGATTCTGTCCGATGCTTTATATATAGGTATTTCTCTGCGGAACGGAGGATTTTTAGCCTCATACAAATCATGAAATCCTTGCAACTCTTTGGGGTGAAAATGATTCCATTCCAAAATTACATATTCTGCCAGATTGGCAATGGTAGGCGAGATTCCTACGCCCGAAGTGAGTACCACCTCTCCATTTTCTTTAATATCGCACACCTCTATGATTGCATACTTAGGCGGTTTGATAAATCCGTAACGCAAACTCAAAGCAAGTGCCGACAAGTGCAAATCGTAATATTCTACATCGCCACAGTTCAACGCTTCGCGCATGTCTTTATTCGACTGGTATGGCGTACGAAAATTTACAGCTTTTGCCCGAGCCAACTCTCCATCTACCGAATCGCCGGTGGAAGCGCCGGTGTACATCCCTATTTTAAATTCTTTGCCCTCTTCGTGTAGTTTAGCAGCTTTTTTTGCTATAGCGCTGGGAACCACCTTGGGGCATCCTGCCGGCGTAAAACCGCTAAATCCGATAATATCTCCGTTGTTTACATACGATGCCGCTTCTTCTGCCGATACAAATTTAAATGTCTGTTTCATTGCTCTTTAAGTATATATTTTATGTTGCTAAAATTTAAAGTGCAAATTTACCAAAAAAAATCCTTTTTGAAATTTTTTTCTGCATCTATCCTTTGAGGTTGCAATAAACTTGTATTTTTTATGAAATATTATGCTTTTAAAATCTTAAAATATGATATATAATTATGATATTTGTAAGAATTATTAAATGGTGCTGTTTCTTACGACCCAACGCTGCAAGTCTATACTTATTATCAATAAATAAAGAAAAACAAATTAAACATAACCAAATATGAACTCAAACGACATTCGTAATTTAGAGCCTAAGGCACTTTGGAATAATTTTTATTCTTTGACACAAATTCCGCGTCCATCGGGAAGAAAAGAACAAATTGGGGCTTTTCTGGTCGATTTTGGAAAATCTCTCGGCTTAGAGACTATTCAAGATGCCATCGGCAACGTATTGGTACGCAAACCTGCCACCAACGGTATGGAAGAGAGAAAATCCGTGGTGCTGCAAGCACATATGGATATGGTACCGCAAAAAAACAGTAATGTACCACACAATTTTGAAACAGATCCGATTCAGACCATCATAGACGGAGAATGGGTTCGCGCCAACCAAACCACACTCGGAGCCGACAACGGAATAGGGGTGGCGGCGGCAATGAGTATTTTGCAATCTACCAACATTCCCCATCCGGCAATCGAAATGTTTATTACCGTGGATGAAGAAACAGGAATGTTTGGCGCCTTCGGCTTGCAGCCCGATTTTTTGCAAGGCAACATACTTCTAAATATGGACTCTGAAGATGAAGGCGAACTCTATGTAGGCTGTGCCGGCGGTTTGGATGGAAATATTACGTTTCGCTACAGCAAGGTGCAAGCATCCAATGACGATATCGCTTTCAAAATATCGCTTACTGGGTTGAAAGGGGGACATTCTGGCGTGGACATCCATCTTCAACGAGGCAATGCCAACAAGCTGATGTTTCGTCTTTTAAAAGAGATTGTAGTTTCGCATGGGGTTCGACTGTGCCACGTAGAAGGAGGTACGCTGCGCAATGCCATTCCGCGCGAAGCATTTGCGGTAATCGCAGTGCCTAAAGGAAACGAAAAAGAGTTGGTAAAAACCGTTGCCGAATTTGAACAATTATTTATTTCCGAAAATAAAGTGACAGAAGACGGCATCAGTCTAAAAATCGAAAAAACAGACTATATTGACGGATTGATACCCGAAGAAATCCAAGACGACCTCATCAACGCCATAACGGCTTGCCCCAACGGAGTGTTCCGCTACATAGCCGAAATGCCCGAAGTGGTAGAGACATCCAATAATGTGGCCATAGTAAAAACAGAAGAAGGAAAAATTGAGGTTAAATGTTTGATGCGAAGCTCAATAGATAGCAGGAAAGATGAATTAGCTTCAATGATAGGCAGCATATTCTCACTTGCAGGGGCAAAGGTAGAGTTTTCGGGAGCTTATCCCGGATGGAAACCAAATTTGGACTCTCCCATCTTGAAAAAAATGATAACGGTTTATGAGACAGATTTTGGCAAAACACCTAAAATCATGATAATTCATGCCGGATTGGAGTGCGGCATACTCGGTACCCACTACCCCACTATGGATATGATTTCGTTTGGACCCACCATCCGCTATCCACACTCTCCCGATGAAAAAGTAAACATAGAAACCGTACAAAAATTTTGGAATTTTTTGCTGGCAACCTTAGCAAATATCCCTAAAAAATAGACTTCAAATCAACCACTTCGCAGTTTTTAATATTTTCAAAAAATCAAAATTATAATTTATTTTATGAGAAAATCCATTATTTTTATATTATCCGTCATCGTATTTGCATCAACATCATTTGCACAAGAAACTATTACAAAAGATACCATCGTTTTTACAACTATAAAAGAGAATAAAATTACCCCTGTCAAAAATCAGGCAAGTAGCGGAACTTGCTGGTCGTTTTCGGGATTGGCATTTTTTGAATCGGAACTGCTGCGTATGGGAAAACCCGAAGTAGATTTGTCTGAAATGTTTGTGGTGCATCATTCGTATCAAGACAAGGCCGACAAATATGTAAGAACAAACGGGACAATAAATTTTGCTGCCGGAGGTTCTTTTCACGATGTCTGGTATGTAGTGAAAAACTACGGAATTGTACCCGAAAGTGTAATGAATGGGCTAAATTACGGTACCGACAAGCATAATCATGGAGAATTGGACGCCCTTACCAAATCGCTTATCGCAGAAGTTGCAAAAAATCCGAACAAGACTATCAGCCCTGCTTGGAAACAGGCATTCAATGGTATTGTGGATGCGTATTTGGGTAAACTACCGACAGATTTTTCCATAGACGGCAAAAAATATACGCCCGTGAGTTATGGGCAATCGCTGGGGTTGAACTTAGATGATTATATTTCGATAACATCGTTTACACACCATCCTTTTTACACCAAATTTGCCATCGAAATTCCAGATAATTGGAGGTGGGGCGAAAGCTACAATGTTCCTCTTGACGAGTTTGCCCGTATTTTTGATTATGCGCTCAACAACGGATATACTATGGCTTGGGGCTCTGATGTAAGCGAAAAAGGATTTACCCGAGATGGATTGGGATTGCTCCCCGAAACCAACAAAGAGAATTTGACCGGTACAGATCAGGGAAAATGGCTTGAGGAACAAAAATCCAATAAAAAATACGAGATAAAAAGCCCTATCAAAGAACAAACCGTAAACCAAGAGACCCGACAAGAGGGATTTGACAACCGCCAGACTACCGATGATCATGGTATGTTGATATACGGTATTGCCCAAGACCAAAATGGGACGGAATACTATATGGTCAAGAACTCTTGGGGAACCACAAGCAAATATCAAGGTGTGTGGTATGTGAGCAAACCGTTTGTTTTGAACAAAACCATCAATATTTTTGTACACAAAAATGCTGTTCCGAAGGAAATACGCAAAAAAATGGGGATTTGACACAACACAAGCAAAGTAGATGTTCTTTTAAAATATAAAAAAACGGTTGAGAAGATAATTCCCAACCGTTTTCTTTTGTTTATTCTGATTTTTTTACATCAATTCTACACTTCGTTTTACAAAATTTGCCAGCGCTTCTCCTTTCAGCATATTGTTTGCCAAAAGAGCTAAATCTACTAACTGACGTACTTGCTTGTTTTCATCGGCAAACTTTTTGTACACTTCGTTTTTTTGTGACTTCAATTCTTTTACCTTATTCTCAAAATGTTGCAGATTCTCTTTTTCTTCTCCGGAAATTTCGTCCTCTTTTTTATTTTTGTGTTTTGCTTGCAACTGTTCAATGTTTGAAGTCAGCTCTCCAAGTTGCGCATCAATCGGGGCAAGTTCTACTTGAGTTTTTTCCTCTTCACTTTTCAACAGATTTTCGATAAGCGGATGCGCCGTGTTTACTACCAGATTGTAGCTATCGGGCATTTCGCCATAGATGTTCATCATCCCCCCACCTTGCATTGCCGACATCTCTTTCATTCGCCTCATAAACTCATTTTGAGTAATAAAAACAGGATTTGTTTGCGGTGCAAGCTGCTCAAACGTTACAATAAAATTGGTTTTGTTACTTGGAGGGAGCTGGCTCTCAAAGATAGAGACAAGTGCATCGCGTTGGTTATCGGAGATACTTGTTTTCTGCGAATCTTCCTTTTGTATCAGTTTATCAACCACATCGCTATCCACACGCACATATCGGTTTTTCTCATTCTTTTGTTCCAATTGGCTGATGGCATGCACATCTAATTGCCCGTCCATCAACAACACATCGTATCCCTTGTCTTTGGCATGTTGTATGTAGCTGTATTGCTCATCTTTATTGGTGGCATACAGATAAATGACAGAGCCGTCCTTATCTGTTTGGTTTCCCTCAACCAATGTTTTATATTCGTCAAGGGTAAAATATTTGCCTTCCGTGTTTTTAAGCAGCGCTATTTTTTCGGCACGTTCATAAAATTTTTCATCACTTAGCATTCCATATTGAATAAACAGTTTTAAATTATCCCATTTTTCTTCAAACTGTTTTCTGTCTGCCTTAAAAATATCACTCAACCGGTCGGCTACTTTTTTGGTTATGTGGGCAGATATTTTTTTTACGTTCGCATCGCTCTGCAAGTAGCTCCTCGACACATTCAGGGGGATGTCTGGCGAGTCGATAACTCCGTGGAGCAACGTAAGATACTCCGGCACGATGTTTTCCACGTGATCGGTAACAAAAACCTGGTTGCTGTAAAGTTGAATTTTGTTGCGCTGTATTTCAATATTATTCTTAATTTTGGGGAAGTAGAGAATCCCTGTCAGATTAAACGGATAATCCACATTCATATGGATATGAAACAGTGGCTCATCCATAGTCATCGGATAAAGTTCATGATAAAACTTATTGTAATCCTCGTCTGTCAAATCGGCAGGTTTTTTTGTCCAAGCCGGTGTTGTATTATTTACAATATGATCTTTGTCTGTCTCTTCTTGTTTGCCATCTTTCCACTCCTTTTCTTTACCAAAGGCAATTTCTACCGGAAGAAACTTACAATACTTTGTGAGCAGTCCGTCGATTTTTCCCTCTTCCAAAAATTCGCTGTTGTCATCATCAATATGCAAAACAATGTCTGTTCCACGCTCCGATTTGATAGTATCTTCCAAAGTAAACTCAGGGTCTCCTTTGCAAGACCAGTGCTGCGCTACGGCATTTTCTTTGTAAGACAAGGTAAAGATTTCCACTTTCTTTGCTACCATAAACGCCGAATAAAAGCCCAATCCAAAATGCCCGATAATGGCCTGCGTATCGTTTTTGTATTTGTCCAAAAACTCTTCGGCTCCCGAAAAAGCAATTTGATTGATGTATTTGTCTATTTCTTCGGCTGTCATCCCTATTCCATGATCGGAAATTGTCAATGTTTTTTTCTTTTTATCAATGCTTACACGGATGGTTAAATCTCCCAATTCACCTTTAAACTCGCCTACAGACGACAATGTTTTTACCTTTTGTGTAGCATCAACCGCATTTGAAACCAATTCGCGGAGAAAAATCTCGTGGTCACTGTATAGAAATTTCTTGATTACGGGGAAGATATTCGCGCTTGTTACCCCAATGTTTCCTTTTCCCATAGTTGTTTTACCTGTTTTTATTATTATTTTTATTGTTTTCCAATCATTTCGCTAAAAGTATTCAAAACAAGTGCCACTTTGCCTGGTATGACAGAATGACATAAAGTGTTTTTAGCAAAACGGTAAACAAATACGACTGGACAAACGTTGTTTCAAACATAACCAAAAATGATTATGAACGAGCAAAGACACAAAAAAAATGCGATAGAGAGCCAAATACTGGTAATATTTGGAGCAAACGGAGATTTGTCACACAGAAAATTAATTCCCGCCGTTTTTCAACTGTATATAGATGGTTTTTTACCCGAAAAATTTGCATTGGTAGGTAGCGGAAGCGATACCAAAAACGAAAAAGAATTTCGTGGGGAAATAAAAGAGACACTAGAGAAATTTGTAGCAGAAACGGTTGAAAAAAACAGAGAAAAACTTAACTCCTTTTTGAATTATATTTATTACAAAACGGTCAATAATAAAGAAGAAAAAGACTTTGAAAGATTAAAAGATTATATTGACAGTATTTGCTCCGAAAAACAGATATCGCACAACATTATCTACTATTGTGCCATTCCCCCCTTTATGTACGAAGTGGTAGCCTCCAATCTGCAAAAGTATAAGCTCAACGAAGAAACCGATGGTTGGAAACGAATCATCGTTGAAAAGCCATTTGGATATAGCTACAATTCGGCTATCGAACTGGATGGGAAGTTGCATCAAGGATTTGAGGAGCATCAAATATACCGCATAGACCATTATTTAGGCAAAGAAACCGTACAAAATATTATGGTTACCCGATTTGCCAACGGTTTTTTTGAGCCAGTTTGGAATAGAAGCTACGTAGAGAGGGTAGAAATTACCGCCGCCGAAAAAATCGGTGTAGGTGACAGAGGCGGATACTACGATACATCGGGAGCTATGAGGGATATGATTCAAAATCACCTGCTCCAAGTATTGGCAGTAGTTGCAATGGAACCTCCTGCAATTTTCGATTCTGACTCTATCCGCAACGAGACGGTAAAGGTTTTACAGGCTTTGCGCCCGATGAGCACAGACGATGTACAAAAAAACGTTATCAGAGGGCAATATATCGAAGGGAAACGGAGAGGAATACAACTTTTGTCTTATAGAGACGAAAATGGTGTAAACCCCGTCTCTACAACAGAAACTTATGTTGCAATGAAACTGTTTATCGATAACTGGCGGTGGAGTGATGTCCCTTTTTATATACGTACCGGTAAAAATTTGCCTGTCCGGGTTACCGAAGTCGTAATACATCTGAAACCGGCTCCGCTCCAGTTATTCAAGCAACGATGTAGCAGCCAAAGCACCAATATGATTATCCTCCGGATTCATCCCGATGCGGGTATAGCGGTAAACTTTGGAATGAAAATACCGGGAGCAAGCTACAAAGTGCAAGATGTAAATATGGACTTTCATTATTCAGACTTGACACAATCCAAAATCCCCGAAGCTTACGAACGGTTAATATTAGATTGTATGACGGGAGACTCCACACTGTACGCCCGTACCGATGCCGTACGCGCCAGTTGGAAATTTGTAGATGCGATTTTAAATACA
Source organism: Paludibacteraceae bacterium (assembly GCA_047974405.1). Classification (GTDB taxonomy): domain Bacteria; phylum Bacteroidota; class Bacteroidia; order Bacteroidales; family Paludibacteraceae; genus UPXZ01. The sequence continues at coordinate 41,236 of JBKECI010000046.1, forward strand.
TGGAAAGAGAACCCCGGCATCCCCATCTGTTTTTACGAGAGTAATACTTGGGGACCCAAAGAAGCCGACTCTCTTTTTGGGGATAAACGGGTCCGGTGGAAAGACCAGTGCGATAAATTTATCTGCGAAATATAACACTTCCGATAGTAACTAAACAATCCTTTATCAAAAAAAAGAAAACACTAATGTTAAGAAATAAAATATTGGTATTTGATAATCCAGAACACGTAGCCACGTCTGTTGCGAAAATAATAGTGGAAAAAATAAACAACAAAAAAGGTATATTTAATTTAGCTATTTCGGGAGGCAACACTCCCAAAATTCTTTTTGATATATTGGCAAAACAATACTCAGACACAGTTCGGTGGGACAAATTGAATTTATTTTGGGTAGATGAAAGGTGCGTAGAACCATCGGATAAGGAGAGCAACTACGGCATGGTTTACAACACGCTGCTAACAAACATTCCTATACCCCCCGAAAACATATTCAGGATGCAAGGAGAAAGGCAACCCGAAACTGAGTCTGTCCATTATCAAAAAATATTAAACAAAACCCTTCCCAAGCACAACAATCTGCCTTTTTTCGACCTGGTACTGCTTGGTATGGGAGAAGATGGACATACTGCCTCTATTTTTCCCTACAACATATTGCTGCTTTATTCAGAACAAACTGTCGCAGTAGCCACCCACCCCAACTCCGGACAAAAGCGAATTACTCTAACAGGAAATACGATAAAAAATTCCCGGCAAATTTTTTTCCTCATTACCGGAGAGTCTAAAGAAGAAACGCTCAAACAAATTATTACAGAGGCAAAAGAGGCTGAAAAATACCCCGCATACCATATCCTCTCCACTACAAAAGCCGAAGTATTTACAGACAAAGGAGCTTTTAAGTCCTTTTATCTGTAAAGTCTTGTAAAACTAAATAATTAAAAACTTGTTAAAGGTAATAATTTATATCTCAACTGCCAGTCCGGATTTTGGGGAGTAGCATAGTCGTATTCTTGTCCCGAAAAATCGAGATAAATTGTGTCAGGATTTTTTTCTGTCGTGCTCGTTTCATAATAATAAAAATTTTAAAATAAATTCTTTTCCCTACTCACTTCGCTTTTCGGGATGCTCGCCGTTTGGTTTCACACAGTTTGGATAACTGCACCTGCACTTCACCCCCTTTTTTTTACAGAGTTCGGCTTTCGGCTTCCGGCAAATATGTATTGCACAATTGCCGTGTTTTTATTATTTTTGCGCTGCCTTCTTGTGGTTTTAAGTACCCCGACCTCACCCGCCCTTTGGGCACCCTCTCACACAAGGAGAGGAAAAGAGCAGGCGAAGTGAGGTGGTTAGTAAATTCGTTTATTAATACTTACCTCTGCAAGGAGGTTTTTTTATGCTTATCCACAGGGGGCAAGCCTGCGGTATTGTTTTTGGTCTTGCTGTTATTTTTTTTTCGGTTTCGTTTGGGTTTGGATACACAGCCCGACGGTGCGGGTTTTTGAGGATTGTTGTCCTATTTTTCAAAGGCATTTTTAATGTAAATGATTTTACAATCAACATACAAAAGGGGGTAAACAATCGTTAAGGTTAAGAAACTATACAACACTTTTTTTTAAAGTTTAACACACGGGCAAAGATATAGGATTATTTCCGAAGAAAACACCCAAAAAAATCAAAAAAAAAAAATATTGTTAAACTTCCGTTCCCTCCTCCAATATACTCGCTACGATGCTACGGAGGGAGATATTTTTGTAAGTAACATCTGAAACAGGAATAGTTACACCAAAA
>JBKECI010000047.1:0-2190 GCA_047974405.1 Paludibacteraceae bacterium
GATTGAAAATAATCAAACTCCCCTTTTTATTTTTAAATTTGTTTTATTCCGAACTTTCATATACATAAGCACGTTTATCTCAATATCTAATACGTTGCAACTATATGGTAAAGCATATTGTCGTGTTTTTATTCTTGTTTTTTTCATTTGCAACAATCAGTTCGCAAAACAGGAAAGAAATTGACCGAATTAATGCTATTTCGTATGACGAAAAGCAAAAAAAAGCGTCCACGTTGGATGGCGTTTTTTTAAAAAATGCCCAAGATGCGATAAGAATCCATTATGAAATCGGCGAAGCCGACAGTTACAGCAATCTGAGTTTTGTGTATTACTATCAGGGAAACTACGAAAAAGACGTGATATATTCCTTAAAAGCAATTTCCATCTACGAAAAATTAGACGCAAAAGAAAAATTATCGTATGAATATGGCGAGCTGGGCTATCGGATGAAAAGAAGAAACCTGCCAAAAGCACAGACATATATGCTCAAAGGTATCGAGATTGCCGAGAAGAATCAATATCAAAAACCGTTATTGAGTTTATATAACAATTACGGTGTGATCAAAGAGATGAAGTCACAATTGGACAGCGCTTTGTATTTCTACAATAAAGGATTGAAAATCAAAGAACAGGTAAACGATAGTTTGGGAATCCCGTACAGCCTGAATAATATTGCCGGCGTATATGTGATGCAAAAACAGTTTCAATCGGCAAAAAAACTCTACGATAGAGCCTTAGCCATTCGCAAGAAGTTTAATGACCAAATCGGAATTATTGAAAACCTTACCTACTACGGCGATATGTATGTTGCCCAAAAAGAATACGAAAATGCCATCGACTTTTACAAGCAATCCAACGAACAGGCGCTAAAATATAAATATCCGAAAATAATAGAGAGCAACTATCAAAAACTTTCGGATTGCTACGAACATCTCGGAGATTATGATGCGGCACTTGCCAATTATAAGAAATACACCATCTATAAAGACAGCCTTTCGAACAATGAGACCAACTCCAAAATAGCAGAATTGGAAGTAAAATACGAAACCAACAAAAAGGAAAAACTGCTGTTGGAAAAAGAGACGGAAACTAAAAAGAAAAACGCAACCATTCTGATTTTGGCTTTGTTCGCCTTTTTTTTAACTTTGACCGGATATCTGATTTATCGGCAACAACGACTTAAAAACCGACAGCAACATCAAGAGTTTGAACTCAAAAATGCCATCAAAGAGGTTGAAAATCAAAATAAACTATACGAACAACGTCTTTCGATTTCGCGCGATTTGCACGACAACATCGGTTCGCAGCTCACTTTTATCACATCGTCGGTTGACAACTTAAAATACCTATGTGGCAATTCCGACAACAAAGTACTCGACCGACTCACTCAAATCGGCGACTTCACAAAATCGACTATTGTCGAACTCCGAGATACCATCTGGGCGATGAACAACAACGATTTTACGTTTGAAGACTTGCACCGGCAACTGTTAAAGTTTATTGATAAAGCCAAGTTGGCTAATGACGATATTGTATTCAACTTCAGTATTGACGATAAACTGAAATCGGTGCATTTTTCGTCCGTAGCGGGTATGAATATGTACCGGACGATTCAGGAAGCCGTAAACAACGCACTCAAATATTCGGATGGAAGAGAAATCTCGGTAAATATTCTCGACCACGATGAACAAATAAGCATTGAAATTCAGGATAACGGAAATGGATTTGATATAGAAACGGTAAACTTAGGAAACGGACTTCACAATATGCGAAAAAGAATAGAAGATATCAACGGCAAATTTACAATCAAATCGAACTTAAACAAAGGCACTATGATATCTGTTGTATTATTCAAAAATGCATTAAAATGATTAAAATTGCCATTGCCGACGATAATTTGCTTCTTCAACAATCCATACACGAAAAGATGGATTTTTTTGGAGATGTTACCGTAGCGTTCAAAGCTGTAGATGGCGAAGATTTACTCGAAAAATTAGAGCAAAATCGCAATGTAGATTTAATATTGATGGATATTGAAATGCCAAAAATGAATGGCATTCAAGCCACCGAAGCCGTCAAAAACAACTATCCGCACATCAAAATCATAATGCTTACCGTTTTCGATAACGATGAAAATATATTCAACGCCATTATGGCAGGCGCCGACGGTTATTTACTCAAAGATCTCGA
>JBKECI010000048.1:0-38706 GCA_047974405.1 Paludibacteraceae bacterium
AAGGATTTTTTCAATCCATTCCCGCAGGCATATCAATGGGGGTAGAAACCCTTAGCGACTACGTGAAAGGGATGAAATGTGTATTTACCAAAGAAGGAGCCTCTAGTTTGGGGGGATTTGGCTCTATTGGCAAGCTGTTTCCACCCGTTTGGGATTGGCAAACTTTTTGGTTGATGACAGCCTTTCTCTCTGTTATATTGGCCTTTATGTATTTTCTGCCTATACCCGGTTTGGATGGAGGATATGTACTGTTTTTACTTTACGAGATGGTTACGGGAAAAAAACCAAGCGAAAAATTTATGGAAAACGCCGTTACCGTAGGGTTTGTACTGCTGATGACACTGTTAATCTATGCCAATGGCAACGATATTGTTAAAGCTTTGTTCAATTGATAGCTTTCTCAAAAAGAAATAACTAAATATTAAAATCATATTAGACATTATACAGATTAGTTTGTTGTAACTCTTATTATCAGTAAAATATTACAATTTTTCTTATCCCTTTTCCGGGAGACAGATTGTTTCAAGCCCTCTTACTCCCCTTTTAAAAGGGGGAGTTTCTCAAATCCCCTTTAAGGAAAAGGGATTTAGAAGAATTGAAATTTGTAACTTTCGTTTTCAAGTTCCCCCATAGAAAAAAGATGTATCGATTAAAATTTTTGAAAGACAGCTGTATGTCATTCCAATTTATATAGTCTCTATTGTGAAAAAAAAAGAAATGTATTTACCTGCGCTACTCTCCTTGTATTCCATATTAAGCACACAGTTTTCTTTTGGGCTGAGAGGCGGGCTAAATGGTCCTAATGTACTGGCCGGCAACTCTACCAACTTTCAAGTAAAACTTGATTTTTTTTAGGTAGGAATAGCAGTCGATTATGCTTTCTCTCCCAACGTATTGTTGCAGTCGAGGTTATTTTTTACCATCAAAGAGTCACGGATAGAAAAAGAGAGTGAAACTATTCCGTAGATGCGACTAAAACATCGTAAAATTAATCGAAAAAGGGGCAATAAACCCTATGTGTATGCAATTGCCGATACATTTGGGCTACAAAATAGATATTTCTCCCAATGCCAAGTTTGCAATAGATGCCGGTCTGTATGTAACATACGGGATTGGCTGGTAAACATAGCAACCAATGACGATTAGGATACTATCGCAAAAAATATGAACGCGTTCATCAGTATAGACTATAATTTTTAATTAAATATTGCCTCGCACCACATATAAGGGTGTTTTGAAAATTTATTTTCAAAACACCCATTATAATATCTGCGATTGCGCAACCATGTCTTCCCCTCGGCACATTATCCCTACACAAAAAAACACTTTTTTCCCCATTTTTGCCCTGAAAAAATCACATTTCATCCGTATTTTTTAATTATCTTTGTCCCTTTCTTATTTTCTATTAAAAGCAAAACACAGATATTTTCTTTTGATCTATAGCAATATTAAACAAATATCAATCTAATTTAAATAAATCTGATTATCATGCAAGAAATTAAATTTTACAGCGGTGAAAATATTCCTTTGGAGTTACATAAAACCCGTATTGTACAAAAACTATTTTTAGTTCCCATCGAGAGACGTCTCGAAGCGCTGTACGAAGGTGGTTTTAATACTTTTCGGCTCAATACCAAAGATGTATTTCTAGATATGCTTACCGACTCGGGTACCAATGCCATGAGCGACAATCAGCTTGCTGCAATGATGCAGGCAGACGACGCTTACGCCGGTTCGCAAAGTTTCAGTCGGCTTGAGCAAGCAGTACAAGATGTTTTGGGGAAAAAATATCTTTTACCGGTACACCAAGGGCGGGCTGCTGAAAACATCCTCTCTTTAGCCTACGTTAGAAAAGGGAGCCTGATTCCAATGAATTATCACTTTACAACCGCTATGGCGCATATTACCGACAAAGGAGGGCAAATTGCAGAGTTACTCTACGACGAGGCGTATGTAGTAAACTCCGACCATCCTTTCAAAGGAAATATGAACATCGAAAAACTTGAAGAGGTAATACTCTCGCACGGAGCCAAAAATATACCATTCATCCGTATGGAAGCTTCTACCAATCTTATAGGTGGACAGCCTTTTTCGGTTCAAAATATGCGGGACGTTCGTGCCATAGCCGAAAAATATAACATCAGAGTTGTACTTGATTGCAGCCTGATTGGTGAAAATGCCTACTTGATACTTCAACGTGAAGACGAGTTCAAAAATTCGGATATGAAAACGGCAATCCAAGCTCTCACTTCTCAGGCAGATATATGTTATTTCTCTGCCCGCAAGTTAAGCTCATCACGCGGTGGAGGAGTTTGCACCGACAATCAAGATATTGTGCGGGAATTGGAAGCGTTGGTTCCGCTCTACGAAGGATTTTTGACCTACGGTGGAATATCAGTAAGAGAAATAGAAGCTATGGCGGTAGGATTGTACGAAACGCTGGACGAAACAATGATAAGTCAAAGCCCTACCTTTATAAAATATCTAGTAAACGAATTGGATAAAAAGGGAATTCCGGTAATAAAACCGGCAGGAGTTCTCGGTGTACACGTAGATGCTATGCAGGTGTGCGCCCACATACCTCAAACCGAATATCCCGCCGGAGCGCTAGCTGCCGCCTTTTTTTTAATATCGGGAGTAAGAGGCATGGAGCGTGGCTCTATTTCCAACCAAAGAGACGAATACGGCAACGAAACATATGCCGACATGGAATTGCTGCGGCTTGCCGTCCCACGACGCGTGTTCACACTCTCTCAAATCAAATATGTAGAAGACCGGATGACATGGCTATACGAAAATCGCCACTTAATCGGAGGACTAAAGTTTGTGTACGAACCGCCCGTGCTGCGTTTCTTTATGGGGGGACTCGAACCCACCTCAGACTGGCCACAACAATTGATAACCAAATTCAAAGAAGACTTTGGAGAAAGTTTATAACAAAATAGCAAAATAAGAACAGCGAAGCACAAGGTAGGGTAATCTCTTATCTTGTGTTTTTGTTTTTTGATACAATCCGTATGCAATCAATATATTTTTCAAATAATTATGTCATACCCATTTTTTAGCTTAAATTTGCCGAAAAATAATTGAAACCATTTTGCGTTCTATTATTCCATAACTATATTATTATATGATTGCTCGGTATCTCAAAAATACAACCTTAATATTATGTGTGGTTTCAATAACCACTCTGTCTGGTCTCTTATCCTGCACGGACGAACACTTTTCGTCCAATCCATCCCTAAAACTAAGATTTTCTACCGATACACTTCTTTTTGATACTGTTTTTACTGGCATAGGGAGCGCCACCTCTAAGATAATGGTGTATAACCCAAGTAGCAAAAACTTACAAATCTCCTCCATACAGCTTGCCGGAGGCGAAAACTCCCCCTACCGTCTGAATGTGGACGGGAACATCAACAAAAATAACGAATTTCACCATATTGAACTTAGAGCTAACGACAGCCTGTATGTTTTTGTAGAAGTAACCGTTTCTTCTCAGACAAACGATGCCCCCACTTTGGCCAAAGACTCTATTGTTTTTAATACCAACAACAACATTCAGGATGTAAAACTTATTGCCTACGGGCAAAATATGGAAATTCTCAAAAATAGAATTATAGGTAATGATACCACGCTCACAGCAGACAAACCCTATATTATTTATGGAAATCTGATTGTTGATTCGGCAAAAACCCTTACATTAGCCTCAGGCTGCCGCCTGTTTTTTCATGCCCAATCCAACCTCATCGTGTACGGCAATCTGATAGCAGAAGGCACGCAGGAAAAGCCTGTGTTGCTACGGGGCGATAGGACAGACCGATTATTTCCCGAAGTACCTTACAATTACGTTTCCAACCAATGGGGGAGCGTATTGCTGCTCAATCCCGAAGGACATCACAAACTAAACTATGTACAGATGAATAGTGGATACGCCGGCATATACTTTGCAAATGAAGACAGGAGTAAAACTCCCACGCTTAAAATAACCAACAGTCGTATCCACAATTTTTTGAAATATGGTTTGGTCGTTCAAAATGGAAACGTTACGGTCGGGAATACCGAAATATCCAATACAGGAAGTTATTCGGTATATTTAAACGGAGGGCACCATGAATTTACGCACTGCACCATAGCCAATTATTTTAACAGCTCAAACGTGTTGATACAGCCAAGTTCCCGCGAACAAAACGTAGCCTTTATAGCTATGGAATTGAACAAATCGCAACCTATGGAAACCATTTTCGAAAATAGTATTATAGCGGGGAGTATGAACAATGAATTTGAAATTATGACTCGTTTCCCAGAGCAATATCATGCTACTTTCAAAAACAGCTATATCAAAATGCCGGAAACAGCATACAACTTACTGCAATTTATCCAAATACGCCGGTACGAAAGACAAGATACCTTGTTTGCAAATACCTATTTTGCCTCTGGAAAAAAGCAATACTACAACTTTACACTCGACTCGGTGTCTCCTGCCCGAAATATTGGAGATACTGAGGCGGCCAAAAAGCACCCGTTTGATATGAATGGATACAATCGCTTTGAAGACAACCAACCCGACGCCGGAGCCTATGAGTGGCAATCTGTAAAAAAATAAATTTGTCTATTATTTTTACATGTCAAAAAACTCTCAAGATATGAGAAAATGTCTCTTAGTGATATCACTTTCAATATTCTTTTTTGCCGTCAAAGCGCAAGATGAAAAGAGGCTATTTAGGATAATGAGCTATAATGTCGAAAATTATTTTGACTGTATAGACGATTCGCTAAAAATGGACGAAGAATACCTGCCAACGGGTATCAGGGGTTGGAATAACGAAAAGTATCGTACCAAACAAAACCATATATCAAAAGTTATTGCAGCCGTAGGTGGCTGGGAGCCTCCTGCTTTGGTGGCGCTTTGTGAAATAGAGAGCGAAAAATGTATGATTGACCTGACCCGCTATTCACCTCTGAAAAACTTGAGGTATAAGTATATCCACTACGAGTCTCCCGATATACGGGGAGTGGACGTAGCTTTACTGTATCAACCCTATTTATTCAAACCGATTTATGCCGAGCCCGTCAAAATTAACTTTCCAAACTCCGATACCAAAACCCGAGATATATTGTATGTGACCGGAAAAACCTTTATCGGAGATACGTTGAATGTGTTTGTATGCCACTTTCCATCTCGGTTGGGAGGTGAGTTGGAGTCGGAAGAAAAACGTACTTTTGTAGCCTCTAAGTTGAGAGAGAAAGTGGACAGCATCTTTTCTGTAAATACCAGGGCAAACATCGTTATACTGGGTGATTTTAACGATTATCCCACCAGCACAAGCATCGAAAAAACCCTGAATGCAAGTAAACCAACAGAGCCTTTTGATGACAATAAACTCTACAATCTGGCATTTACGCTGCAAGAAAAAGGCATCGGAACCCACAAGTACGAGGCGGAATGGGGTATGTTGGATCAAATTATTGTGTCGGGAAATTTACTCAACACCTCCAATACAATTTTTACCTCCAAAAATGATATTTTTGTATTTGATGCCGATTTTTTATTGGAAGACGATGAAAAATTTCTGGGAAAAAAGGCGTTCAGAACGTACAATGGGATGAAATATCAAGGTGGCTTTGCCGATCATTTACCGGTATATGTCAATTTTTGGTATTGAAATTTTTATAAAATAGAAAAAATATTTTTAACACACACACATAATTATCTTTCATCTCCAAAGAAGATTAAACAACACAATATGGACGTTCAACTTTTTATTCCCTGCTACGTAGACCAATTCTACCCCGAAACAGGCTTCAACACCATCAAAATTTTGGAGAAAGCGGGATGTACGGTACACTACAATCCAAATCAAACTTGCTGCGGCCAGCCTGCGTTCAACAGTGGATATTGGAAAGAAGCCGCCTCATTAGCCGCAAAATTTATGGCCGATTTTGATACAGCGATACCGATTGTGTCTCCTTCCGCTTCATGCACAAGTTTTATCATTCATCACTATCATAAATTACTACAAGACAAACCGGATTTGATGTCCCGCTTAGAATCGCAACGCAAACAAATATACGAACTATCCGACTTTCTTGTCAATATCTTAAATAAAAGAGAGTTGGATGCATATTTTCCACATAAAGTTACTTATCATGACAGTTGTTCTGCTCTGAGGGAATATGGAATTAAGCAAGAGCCGAGAGAACTTTTACGATATGTAAACGGTTTAGAACTTATAGAGATGGATGAATGTGAAACCTGTTGCGGTTTTGGCGGAACCTTTGCTGTAAAAAATCCTGACATATCATCGGCTATGACTGAAAGAAAGGTAGAAAATGCTGTTGCCACAGGAGCTGCTTACATCATAAGCACCGAAGCCTCTTGCCTGATGAACATAAACGGATACATCGCCAAAAAGAGTTTACCGGTCAAAGGTATCCACCTTGCCGATGTACTTGCTTTCGGATTGAAGTGATAATTTTTAAATCAATTCCATCAATGACTTTCCATAAATTAACTATTTGCGAATGGTAGAACTTACGATAGCAATTTGCGCATTGCTGCTTTTGGCCTATTTGTTTGATATAACTTTTGCTAAAACTCGAATTCCCACAGTCATATTGCTGTTGGTATTAGGCGGAGTGGTGAGATATTTCACAGACTATTTTGAAATTCCGATGCCCGATTTAGACCCTTTACTTCCACTTATCGGAACTATTGGGTTGATACTTATCGTATTGGAGGGGGCGTTGGAGTTGGATCTGGAGCGTTCTAAAGCCCTGTTTATTACTAAATCTTTTTTTATGGCGTTTTTACCTCTTATTGTATTAGTCTTTGGAGGTGCTTGGGTTTTGTACACCTTTTTCAATATTCCCTACTTGAAAGGGATGATTAACCTGACACCTCTTGCCATTATAAGTAGTGCCATATCAATCCCAAGCAGTCAAAATTTATGCACCCGAAACAGAGAATTTATTACCTATGAAGGAAGTTTCTCAGATACGCTGGGAGTAGTATTTTTTAATCTTATCACCATCGAAAATATATCGGAGCGGAATGTTTTCGGACGCTTTACTCTTACTATAATTATTGTGCTGATTCTAAGTTTGATTGCTACCTTGCTACTTTCCTATATGCTGGGAAAAATCAAACACAAAGTAAAATACATACCCATTATCCTCATAGCGCTTTTGCTCTACTCCGTATCTGAACATTATCATATGCCCGGGTTGATATTTATCATGCTGTTCGGTTTGTTTTTGGGAAATGTACGAAAGTTGTCGCATTTTAAATTTATATCCAGAATACAGCCGGAAACCCTTGAGATAGAGGTTGTCAAATTTAAAGAACTTACTTCAGAAGCCACTTTTTTGGTACGTTCCCTCTTTTTTCTGCTGTTTGGATACTTATTGGATGCCGCCGTATTGATAAACTCGGAATCGTTGATTTGGGCTGTGGGAATTACAGTGGGCATTTACCTTGTGAGGTATTTTTTCCTGAAACTATTAAAAATAGAGATACTCCCGCTACTTTTTATTGCTCCGAGAGGACTGATTACTATTGTGTTGTTTCTTTCAATATCCCAATCGCAGCACATACCCTATATTGTTCAGCCCGTAGTGATACAGGTTATCATACTCACCTCAATCATTATGATGATAGAATTGGTTACCACCCAAAAAAGACAGTAACAAAAAAAAACAGACTATGCACGAAGAAATTGCCGACATTAGAATAAATTACTCGCAGAAAAACTTAGACGAATCTGGCGTAGAAAAAAATGCGTTCGACCAATTTGAAAAATGGTGGAATGAAGCCGTACATTCTGAAATTTCGGAGGTAAACGCTATGACGGTTGCTACCGTAAACAATGGAGTTCCCAATGCCCGTATTGTACTCTTGAAAGCTTTTGACGAACGTGGTTTTGTTTTTTTTAGCAACTACAGCAGTCAAAAAGGGGGCGAACTCAAAGAAAATCCAAACGTCTGTTTGGTTTTTTTCTGGAAAGAGTTGGAGCGTCAGGTACGCATTGTTGGCGTAGCCGAAAAAACATCGGTACAGGAAAGCATAGATTATTTCAACAGCCGCCCCGAGGGAAGCAAAATAGGGGCTTGGGCTTCGGCACAGAGTCTAGCGGTAGCCGGAAAAGGATTTTTGAAAGAAACTTTTGATTTTTATACCGAAAGATTCAAGCGGGGTGTTATCCCCAAACCCCCACACTGGGGAGGGTATAGAGTAAAGCCCTCATCAATAGAGTTTTGGCAGGGCAGGCCAAGTCGTATGCACGATAGATTGGTATATACTTTGCAAAAAAATGGTTTGTGGAAAATCGAACGGCTGCAACCGTAATGAAATTTTTTAAAATATCTTAGTTATATTACCGCTACATATGCATGACCAACAAGGGAGTATCCACATTGAAGAGTAATCTTGTAACAATTCCCTGATTAAAAAATCGGGCAAATAGACTTCGTTTTTTGGCATTCAGCGCTACCAAATCAATATCGTTGTTGTCTAAAAAAGAATGAATCTGTTTTAGGTTTTCTTCTTTTTCCAACAAGGCGTATTCTGTTTTCAGACCCGGATAATGATTTGAGAAATAATCTTTGATACCTGTAAGTTTTATTTCGTCCCAAGCATCTTTTTTGTCGGACGAGTGGATGAAGAAAACTTCTAGATTGTCATTGTTGTAAAGAGAGATTGTTTCGTCAATTGCAATCAAATCTTTTTGGTCAAAATTGGTCAAAAAAGCGATTCGTTTCACTTTGTTCGGTTGCCTGAAATTACCATTTTCAGGCACGGCAACCACAGGTTGGGAGCTTCCTTCAAGCACTTCGGAGGTTACGCTCCCTATCAGTTCGTCTTTTTTTCTTATCCTGCTCTTTGTACCCATTATTATAAGGGACGGTTCTTTTTTTTTGGCAAAGTCCAGTATTACATCTTCGGGTACACCGGCGCTTAATTCAAACTTAAACTTAATGTCCGCTACATCTCCCTGTGTTATCCAACGGTTTACAAGATTGGTAAAATTTTCGATATCGGCATTCATCATTGCCATTGTTCGGCGAACAGTTTCGCTGTCTGCCAGAGCGTAAGTATTTATATTATTTTCGGAAGATATGTTGAACGATGGGAGAAAATATGCGTGCAGAAAAACAACTTCTGTATTCAACATTTCCGCAAAATAGAAACCGTATTTGCATACATCTTTGATGTTATCACTTAAATCGATGGGAATCAAAACTATGTTTTTGTTGCGGGGAGAGTTTTGCATTGCCTCTTTATCCCAAGCATCTTCTATCTTTTCTACCAATTTCAAAGCGCGGGGAAGGTCGCTCTCTTTTATCCTTACCCTTACCCCTACCGCAACCTCCGGATTTGCAATATTCAAATTGTGGATAATGGTTTCGATACCGTTTTTGTCCAACTCATCTTTGATTTTGTTTGCACGTTCGTAAGTGCGAATTGCCAGTGTTACCAATTTATCTTCCATAATGAAAAAAATATTTTGCCGATTTTGTGATTCAATTTATCTTTCAAAACAAATATTTGTCCGCATAAAGGATAAAAAAAGTATTGGGCTATAATCCCATAAATATCTTCGTAAAATTAAACATAATCTATTAATAAACCATTATTTTTTAACAAAATAAAATCGATTAATCCTTTCTGGTCAGTTTGTTGGGATTTTGGGTGTTTTGATTAAGGAAATTTCTATGAATTAAAATTCTGATATACAGTGTATTTTTTGTATGTTTATATTGTGATATGTAAGTATAAACCATCTGTAAATAAGACATTGCTTGACAAAGAAATAAGTGCCAAGAAACTTTCAGTCATAGGGAATCCATTAAAAATAATAAGCAAAATTATTGATATTGGAATATTCAGGCATATCCAAGAAGAAGTCCTTTTACATACAGAAAAGAAAAGTAATGTAGGGACAAAATTTTATGATGTGGTAGTGATGTTTAAGATATTGGTTTGAGCAAATACTTGCATAGTGTTTCTGACCGACAACCGTTATTCAAAAATACAGAGAAACCATATTTTAGACTCAATAAACCACCATATTTTTAGATAAAATCGAAATATCGTGTAAATAATTCTCTAAAATGACAATATTTTTATCTGTTATTTGAAATATATAATATTAATTTTGCAGATATAAATGATTTACTATGAAAAGATATTTTTTATTAATGCTGATTTTATCCGTTTCGATTATTTCTTTCGCCGTACTGCCTTCCAAGTCGGATATTATTTCTCAAATGAAACTGGTCAACGACTATTGGATTGCACAAAACACAGCACCTGGTAACAATCAATGGGCAAGAGGTGCATATTTTACCGGAAATTTAGATTTTTATAAAATATATCCGAAAGAGAGTTATTTGCAATATGCCTTGCTGTGGGGAAACAACAACAATTGGGGGCTAAACGGTGGCTCCAATACCAGAAATGCCGACAATCAAACCTGCGGACAAACTTATATAGACTTGTACAACTTAGATGATACCCGGCAGCCTAACAAAATTGAAGCCATCAATCGGAGTATAAATAATATGGCTTACAGCAACAAATCGGACGATTGGTGGTGGATAGACGCACTTTATATGGCAATGCCCGTGTTTACGCGAATGGGAGTAATGTTGGACGATTCTTTGTACTTTAACCGAATGTACGATCTCTATACTGATGCAAAAGTACGCAGAGGTTTATTCAATCCCGCTACCGGATTGTGGTACAGAGATGAATCATTCAAACCGCCCTATACAACAATTAATGGGCAAGAGAGCTACTGGTCGCGTGGTAACGGTTGGGTAATTGCAGCCCACGCTCGGGTTTTACAGCTATTGCCCCACACAAACTCGCATAGAGCAGAATATATCGCAACCTTTCGGCAAATGGCAGCAGCGCTAAAAGAATGCCAACGTACCGACGGATTTTGGGGGGTAAGTTTGACAGATCCCAACGAATACAGCGGTCCCGAAACCAGTGGAACCTCTTTTTTTACTTATGCTTTGGCGTGGGGCATCAACAATCAATTGTTAGATTCGGCAACTTACTGTCCCATTGTAGAAAAGGCTTGGAAAGGGCTGACCTCCATAGCTGTGCAACCCACCGGATTTTTGGGATATATACAGGGAGTTGGCTCCAATCCGGCATCGTCGCAGCCGGTAACGATAAATTCCAATGCCGACTTCGGAGTGGGAGCATTCTTGCTGGCCGGAAGTGAAGTCGTAAAAATGGCTGCCGGAGAAATGCCCCTTCCTTTTAATTTTGGGATAAAAACCATAAGAACTATTGACAAAAATCATGTAAGTGTCGCTTTTACCAAAAAGGTAAATGTTACCTCAGGGGTGATTCCAGAAAACTATCTGATAAACAATAGTATAGAGGTAATTTCGGTATCGGTCGGAGATAATGACAGCACAGTAATATTGAATACAACCGAGTTGGATTTGAATACTTATACTTTGACCGTCAATGACATTACAAGTACCGGTGGCGAACCTTTGGAAAATGGAGAGACAAAAACATTTACTTACAGCGGTATATTTGCGGTAACAGCAAGTGGTTATGAATCCAATTCGAGCAATATTCCCGAAAATACATTAGACTTCAACTTAGACACAAGATGGTCATGCGATGGAATGGGGCAGTGGATAATGTACGACTTGGGAGAGATAAAAAATATATTGTCGGTAGATTTGGCTTTTTTCAATGGTGGCACAAGAAAAGGGTTCTTCGCAGTTCATCTCTCTTCAGACGGCGTGGACTTTGCGGAAGTTTATACCGGAGAGTCGAGCGGTAAAACAAATAGTTTGGAGAACTACAATTTTGATGATAAACTAGCCCGATATGTAAAAATAATCGGTTATGGCAACAGTCAAAACACTTGGAATAGCATAACCGAAACCCAAATAAATTGGGAAGAGGCGAGTTCCGGAATATTTAATCCCGTTTCGGAAAGAGCAGTTTTTTATCCCAACCCACTTACCAGCGGAGAAAAACTGAATATCCAGACAAAAGACGATTCGAAAGAGAATAAAATCGTTATTGTGAATACCTTGGGTAAAGTAGTTTATGACAAAACAAAGCAATCTGTGTACAATTATTTGCAGATAGAAGATTTGAAACTGCAAGGAGGCGTTTATTTCGTAAAATTGATTGATGGACAAAAGAGAGAAACATCGGGTATGCTGATGGTGGAATGAACTTTTCTTCTTCTTTTTGATATATGGTTGCTGAAGAACAATCGTTTGTGTTAAATTGAGAGATGTATCGTTACAAAAGAAAACTCCTTATTTTGCTTAAAAAACAGACATTATGAAAAACAAAATGAGTTTGAATTTATGGCTACTAATTTCCGTTGCAACAGTGTCGCTATTCTCAGTCTCGTGCAACTCGGATGATATTGCCGATGAAAACCTTTATACATTTACCGACAAAATGTTGGGGCAATATATTGAGGCAGACAGTTCATTATCCGAATTTTATTCCCTAATAACCAAAACCAAGGTTCTTGGTTTGCTCAATTCTTACGGAGAATATACTTGTTTTGTACCCGATAATGAGGCGATGAGGGAATTTTATAAGTCTAAAGGAAAACAGAGCCTCGATGACTTTAGTGACGATAGTCTAAAAATCATTATTTACGATCATCTTATCAATGGCTCTGCGATTTCTCAAATCAACTTTAATGCAGGACGCCTGCCTGTACCCTCTATGAGCAATCGGTTTATTACAATCTCTTACAGCAACAATCAAACTTACATAAACAAGACATCTTTGCTTGTAGAAAAAGACATTGAACTGCACAACGGGATTTTGCATAAAATAGATAGAGTACTCGACCCCGTTCGCGCCGGAATTGTGGAAGTATTGGCACAAGAAAAAGAGTTCTCTATTTTTTATGCAGCGTTAATCGAAACGGGTTTAGCAGATTCTTTGCTATTGACAAAAGACGAATCGTACTCTCTCACAGAATCGAGAGCCGTAGAACTTGAAGATGCCGTAATGACCACCATAGCAAGCGACAGATACGCCCCAAGGACCAGAGAATACGGATATACTGTGCTAATTGAAAGTAACGGGACATTAAAAAATAACGGCATCGAAAATCTTGACGATTTGAAAAAATATGCCGCCTCCGTTTACGACCAGATTTATCCTGCGGACACTGGTATAGACAATCCCAAAAATAGAGCAAATAGTCTGAACAGATTTATTGCTTATCATCTTATAAACAAAGAGTTGAGCTATACCCGATTTTTGTCAGACTACGATACCGGACACATGTTTAAAACGGTTGATATGTATGAATATCTGGCGCCAATGTCTCCCAATACGTTGATTGAAATTAAAAATGAGAGAACATCCGGAAAGACCAATCTGTTCAATTACATCAAAGACACAGGAAAATCTATCCAAATAGTAATGAGCAATTATGATAACGATGCTTCCAACGGTGTATATCACGAAATAGACAATATGCTTGTTTTTAGTCGAGAGGTTGAAGGAATGATTTCATCTAAGCGTTTAAGAATTGATGTGGCAAGTCTATTTCCCGAACTGACGAATAATAATATGAGAGGGAGACCAAGCGACAATGGCAATCTATACCGCTACGCTCTACCCGCCGGCTATCTCAAAAATCTGCAAAGCAACGAGCAGACTGTAATATGTTATACTGCCCCCAACGATAAGCTGATGAACTATGAAGGGGATGAAATATTCATCGCTACAAAAGAGGGACAATTGTACGACATAAACATAGAAACCCTACCTATACCTGCCGGCACGTATGAGGTAAGGTTTAGTTATCAGGCAAACGGTAGGAGGGGAGTAGCACAATTTTATCTGGATGGAACACCATCGGGAGTTCCCGTCAATCTGAATACTTCAACTTCCGATCCTGCCATTGGTTACATAGCACCCGGTTCAGATGCCGCCGATCCTTTTGGTTACGACAATGACAAAATGATGCGGAACAGAGGATATATGAAAGGTCCCGGAAGTTACAAAGCGATAAATAGCTCATGGTATCCCGGCGAAAGTGCAAGGTTCAATGCCGGAAATGTTCGGAAAATATTGGGGACATTTGAATTTTCAGATATGAAACCACACTATTTAAGCGCTAAAGGGCTGAGTGGAGGGCAATTTCAAATAGATTTTATAGAATTTATACCTACTAGCGCCATAGAGAGTGAAGATATATATTAAACCGGAGCCTTGTAAAAGTATAAGCTACCTCCTCCAAACTTTGGACTGATTTAATTATCAGTCCATTTTTTTTGGGAGGGAATAGTATAATGATTTTTTAATTATATAGCTGTATATGAGTGAATAATTTACTTGTTGAAATGAGAATAGAATTTGAGTAATTGTCTGTTTTGTAGTTGTTTGTAATTTGAATAGGTCATTGTTATCACCATAAGTTTTTAAAGTTCAAGTAAAAAACATATTTAACATTTGAATTTATAATATAATAGAGATTATATAAATCAGATTTTTTCTAAGGGGAACTAAAAATGAAAGTTACAAATTTCAATCCCCCTTGCCCAAGGGGCTAAGGGGGATTGAAACAATCTGTCTCCCGAGAAAGGGGTAAGAAAATTATAATATTTTACTGATAATAAGTGTTGTAACAAGGTGGTCTGTATGATCTCTAATACTTTCCTCATTCTTTTACCATAGATTAATTTGTGTTCCAATAAAAATTTAGCCACATAATTTAATAGTCAGATTAATATTGGGCCTGTTTGTTATAAAAGGGGGCTGAGTAGTTGCGTGTTGTTTGGCAGGGGCAAAAAGCGTTTTTTAGCTCAATAAAGTAGGGACTACAATCGACATCAACGGGGCAACTGACGTATATCATAAACGTGGCGGTAGAAGATTCCGAATTTTGTATATATTCATTTTGAAATTATACCTATCTTTGCGTATTACATTAATTTCGAACAAAATATGTCTCACGAAAATGCCTCAGTCAAATCTATTATTTTTGCGTTGCTTGCAAATTTGGGTATTGCATTAACCAAAACCGGTGCTGCAATACTTACCGGTTCGGGGGCAATGCTTGCCGAATCCATCCACTCTTTTGCAGATTGCGGTAATCAACTTCTTTTATTTGTAGGGCTGAAACAGTCGAAAATAGCCGGTAGCGAACAACACCCGATGGGACATGGGAAAGAAATATATTTTTGGTCGTTTATTGTAGCTTTGATTTTGTTCAGTATGGGCGGGATGTTTTCTATTTACGAGGGGATTCACAAGATGAGTACCCACGAAGGATTGAAGAGTCCAATGATTGCCGTTATTGTACTGCTGGTAAGCATGATTCTCGAAGGGGCTTCGCTTTATGGATGCATCACTCAAATAAATAAGATAAAGAGAAAAAACGAATCGTTGTGGCAATGGATCAAAAATACTCGAAACAGCGAGTTGGTCGTAGTCTTAGGCGAAGATGTGGCTGCTTTAACGGGACTGTTTTTGGCTCTTGTCGCCGTACTATTGGCTTGGTATACCGAAAATCCCATTTTTGATGCAGCAGGGAGTATTACCATCGGGGTATTGCTAATTGTGGTATCTGTATTTTTAGGAATAAAAGTGAAGGGATTGCTTATAGGGCAAAGTTCAGACAAAGAATCCAGAGACGAAATATCCACATTTTTGAATAATAGAGTGGAAATAGAGAAAGTATTAAATGTGATTACCCTCCAATTTGGAGCCGATATTATGGTTGCAATAAAAGCAAAGATGAGAAAAACAACCAACATAGAGGAATTGGCAAAAGATATCAACGAATGCGAACAGGGACTCAAAGCGTTGAATCCGCAAATAAAATGGATATTTTTCGAACCCGATTTGGTTAAGTAAGGGAATAAGTAATTAGTTCAAACGCTATGGGTGAAAAATTCGTAGCATTTTAGTTTTTAAAAATATTTTATTAATTTTGCGACAATCTTAATATTTTTAATAAATGAATTACGAGAAAGAATTGAATTATTCCTCAGGGCAAAATCCTTGGAGGTGGATACCCTCTCTTTATTTTGCCGAAGGCATCCCTTATGTGATAGTGATGACAGTTTCGGTAATTATGTACAAACGTTTGGGTGTCTCAAATGGCGACATCGCGCTATATACAAGTCTGCTTTATCTACCCTGGCTGTTAAAGCCACTTTGGAGTCCTTTTGTCGATATTGTCAAGTCGAAAAGGTGGTGGATTGTCTCTATGCAATTGTTGATAGGTGCAGGGCTTGCTGGTGTGGCTTTTTTTCTCCCTACGCCTTTTTATTTTCAGGCTACCTTAGCGGTTTTTTGGCTGTTGGCTTTTAGTTCTGCAACCCATGATATTGCCGCCGACGGATTTTATATGTATGCGCTCGACAGTAGCCAGCAATCGTTTTTTGTGGGAATAAGAAGCACTTTCTATCGTCTTGCTATGATTACGGGGCAAGGGTTGCTTATTATCCTTGCCGGAACACTCGAAAAGTCGTTGACTATCCCCAAGGCTTGGAGTATCACTTTTTATATTCTTGCTGGTTTTTTTCTTCTTGTTTTTATTTATCACAGATTTGTACTTCCCACACCAAAAACTGATTTGAACAAAGAAAAAAAGAGTATTTCTGTAATATTTGACGAATTTCTTCTGACATTCAAAAGTTTTTTTCAGAAAGAGGGCATTGTTGTAGCCATTGTCTTTATGCTTCTATTTAGATTGGGCGAAGCGTTGCTCGTTAAAATGGCATCGCCGTTTCTGCTAGATGGCAGAGAGGTAGGCGGGCTTGGTTTATCTACACAGCAAGTGGGTTTTGTATATGGGACGGTAGGCGTCGTAGCTCTTACTCTTGGCGGAATTATCGGCGGAATTGTAGCCTCACGTAACGGGCTCAAATATTGGATTTGGCCTATGACACTGGCGCTTACACTACCCAATCTTGCCTATATTTACCTTGCATGGATTCAACCAATCGACTTGCTTTGGATAAATATGGCAATAGCATTTGAGCAATTTGGCTACGGATTTGGATTTACGGCTTATATGCTCTATTTAATATACTTTTCGTCGGGAGAACACAAAACGGCACATTATGCCATTTGTACCGGATTTATGGCATTAGGCATGATGCTTCCCGGTATGGTAGCCGGATGGTTGGAAGAATTAATCGGTTACAGCAATTTTTTCTTGGTGGTAATACTCTGCACCATACCAACTTTGGCTGTTATCCCTTTTCTGAAAATTGATAAAGATTTTGGAAAAAAAAGGATATAGAGCAGTAGTGTGGCAGCAGGTATGAAAACGGTTCATCATTTTTCGTATCTTTGCATCTCAAAAAAAAAAAACTGACAGATGAAAATATTGATTCTTGGCGCAGGTAAAATGGGAACGTTTCTTACCGATGTATTGTGTCTGAAACACGAAGTTGCACTTTACGATACCGACTCTGCTAAATTGAGATTTGTATTCAATACTTTGCGTATGACAAAGTTGGATGAAATACGTGATTTTGAACCAGAGTTGATGATAAATTGCGTAACGTTGAAATACACCATCAAAGCTTTTGAAGAGATACTACCCTACATACCCCAAAATTGTATTATCTCCGATATTTCATCTGTTAAAACAGGGCTTAAAGAGTACTATGAGAGTTGTGGAAGACGTTTTGTTTCTACTCATCCGATGTTTGGACCCACCTTTGCGACGTTGGACAATTTGAGTTCACAAAGCGCCATCGTCATCTCAGAATCCGATCATTTGGGTAAGGCGTTTTTCAAGGACATGTATCAAAGTTTACGATTGAACATATTTGAATATACCTTTGAAGAACATGACGAAACTATCGCATACTCCCTCTCTATTCCGTTTGCTTCAACACTCGTATTTACTTCGGTTATGAAACTCATCGAAGCTCCGGGTACCACTTTCAAAAAACATATGGACATTGCCAAGGGATTGCTATCGGAAGACGACTATCTTCTTTCCGAAATATTGTTCAATCCCTACACTTACGAACAGGTAGAAAAAATTAGGCTAGAATTGCGACATTTGTTGGAAATAATCAAAGATAAGGATACCGTACAGATGCAGGCATTTCTCCGTAAAGTGAGAAAAAATATAGAATAGACTGAATATGTGTGCTTTGTCTGGCTACCTCTTTCTTTCTCCGAAAAAAAATAAGAGCGATCTCGTTTGATTTTCGAGGTCGCTCTTACATATAATAAACTGCTAATAAAGAAAGTCTTATTGTTTGATGAACTTTTGCACCGATTTTCCTTGTTCAGTATCTATTTCCATCAGATACATTCCGGTTGTCAACGAACTTGCATTGATGGTGTTGGTATTATAAAATATGTTTTGCAAAGCGCCTTGCATATTAAATATCTTTACAGACATTATATTGCTCCCAGCCATAATCCAAATATTCCCTTTGGTAACACTCGGATATATTGTGCAATCAACAGCGACAGTTTTGTTATTAACTCCCGTAATCGTTCTGTCGGTGTATATTTGTACCTCGCCACCTCCCAATTGTAGATTCATATTTTGGTCGGATACATTCAATATCTCGCCACTGAGAAGCTCATACCAAATCCCCGTTTTTGAAAATCCGGGATAAACCGTAGTCGAATTAGGTAAAAAATTTCCAACCATTATCATATTCAAATCGCTGTGTGTAAGTGCAACTCTCTTTCCATTTGTCCAATCGGAAGAGGAAATCTGCAGATCGAAATTACCTTCGATAAATGCTCTGGAGTACCCTTTTTTGAGTGAAATAATTTTGGAACACTTATCATAAACTTTTTTGCGGAGTGCTAAGTTAAGCCATCCCCAAGCAGAGGGTTTCGGATCCACACGTCCGCCAAATGAATTGATGGAATAATCGTATCCCATCTCTTCAAACTGCCACAGCATTTTAGGTCCCGGAGTGAGCGCCATAAACGCAACATTGAGTGGAACTCTATTGAGTCTTGTTACAGAGTCGGTTTTTATAACCCCGTTACCATACATTTTTGCTTTGTAAAAGTTGCGTTCTTCATCATGGCTTTCGGCATATCCTACCCAGTGTCGGGGAAAGGTATTCATCCCTGAAAAATCGGCGTAGCCGCTGGTATCATTCCATCCCGAGGCGGATTGATTGTAAGCGGTATTCATATTTTTCCACAAATACATCCCTTGATTTGCCAGAGTTGTTTCTTCGCTTCCCCCCACCAAATGTTCAAGAATAAACATTGCGTTGGGATTTACTGCCTTCACGGCGTTATGGTATTCTGTTATGTAATCTACCCGCGACTGGTCGTAAGAAGATTCTTTTCCCGAATTTTGGGTAAATCCTTTGGTTAAATCCATTCGATAGCCATCAATCTTGTATTCGGTAATCCAATATTGAAGTACACGCTTGAAATACTCTCTTGTCCCTGCAAAACTGTGGTTGAAGTCGTTGAGTACGCTGTAAAGGTGAGGAGCATCCACATTCATCCAAGGATTATCGGCAGCCGGTTTGTTGGTGGTAGAGTTCCAATATAGCGCAGCAAATGGATGCGAACCGCTCGCTTGATTAAATACCATATCGAGTATTACGGCAAAATCGCGTTTGTGACACTCGTCAATAAATTTTTTGTACATATTAGATGTTCCATACGCCTTGTCTGGTGCAAAGTAGTGGTTGGGATTATATCCCCAACTATTGTTGCCATCAAACTCTTGAACAGGCATAAGCTCAATGGCAGTTACCCCCAAAGTATGCAAATAATCCAATTTTGCTATAGCCCCTTCCAACGATTTTTCGGTGGTGAAATCACGCAGCAACATTTCGTAAATGACCACATTATCCGCATTGGGCATAGTAAAGTTGGTAATTTGCCACGTATAAGCAGGCTTTGTTGCTTGTAGCGTGGCGACCAATCCGGTGGTTTTTCCTTCGGGGTAGGCAGGAACATTTGGATAAATCACGCCGTTTTCGTTGATCCACTTATCGTTCCAAGGGTCAAGAACCAATTCGGTATAGGCGTCGGAAACACGCAGTACTCCATCTACAAGATACTGAAAAGCGTAGAGTTTGGTCGGTTCTAAGCCTGTAATGGTAATCCACCAATAATTACCGTCTTTTTTTAACTGGTAACTGTTTTTTTGTATCCAATTGTTAAAATCGCCAATCAAAAAGACATTTGATTTTCCCGGCGCATACATTACCAAAGTCGCCGAAACGCCATCCGTCGAATAATTAATGCCATCTTTTGCTCCCGAAGGACGAGCAGCGGTTGTTACCGTAGCGGGTACGCAAACATAAGCCGTATCGTAAACAGATTGACTGTCTGAAGTTGCTTTGACCACAAGCGTATAATCGGTGGCTTGACTGTATGTTATATCGTAACTTAAAGAGGTAGCCGACAAAGCGGTTTTTACGCTTGTTCCGTTCACAAACAACTCTATATTGGACAATACAGAAGCGGCAATGGTAACTGTTTCGGAAGAATTAAGGGTTGTCGCTTTGTTCTCAGGGTTAGTTATACTTACATTAAGCCCCGCTTTGTACACATCAAGAAAAATGTCGGCTCCGCCCACGTCTTTTCCCTCTTTGGTCTTTAGTCCATTACGAAACACGAATGCCATCTTTTGTACAATTTCTCCGGTGGTAAGCCCATAATATTCAGCTATATTGGGGGTGATTAACAGTTGCCATTTGTTGTTTCCCAAAGAGGTAAGTTTGTATTTTGCGGAATTGTCGCCCCAAGCCGGTGCGTGTTTCCAGTCGCTGTTGCCGCTACTTGTATTTGTAATAACTCCGGTATGGGCATACACACCATCGGTGCCAACATAATCTTTTAGTCCGGCAGTACCTTGTGTAGCATCATAAACAATGGTAACGGCTCCTGTAAAATCATCTGTTACGAAAGTAGGAGTAGAAGTAAGTATTTGGCTGAAACTTAGCGTAGCGACACAAAAAGTCAAAAGAGATAAAATTGTTTTTTTCATGGCTTTATGTATTAGCAATATAGACTTTTGCCTGTTTGTTTTTGTTTGCTGCTGTAAAGCAAACATAACAGAACAAGCACTATTGTTCTATTGAATTACAAAAATAATGAAATAGACACATAATATTTCGGCTACCGGTACTTTTGAGGCTCTCTTTTGGCGCAAACGTTTGAAATATAAATTTGGCAGGACAAGTGTCTTTTAAAATTATCTAAAGGTTTGATGTCCTTTTTACTTGCGGAGCATATTTTCTATCTAAGAAAAAATAATTTCCATAAAAAAAAGTGTTCTGAATCAAATCTTTTCGTAAATTTGTGAAAAAAGTATTAAATCATGAAATCTTACCTGATAACTCTCATTGTTGGAAGTTTTCTTCTTTTTACGCCAAATGAATTGCAGGCCCAAAATAATCCACAAAGTTTAATATCTTCTGCTGAAAATTATCTTCTTTTTTCAAAAAATTATCCTCGCGAAAAGGTATATTTACACTTTGACAATACAGAATACTATAAGGGAGAAACCATTTGGTTTAAAGCCTATATAACACGTGCAGATAGAAATTCGCTCAGTGAATTGAGCAAGGTTTTGTATGTAGAGCTACTGAGTGCCGAAGGCAATATACTGCATACCAAAAAGTTGAAAGTAGAAGAAGGGAGTTGCCACGGAGAGTTTGATATAGCAGCCTCTGGATATGGTGGCTTTTTTGAAATAAGAGCTTATACACGTTATATGCTGAATTTTGGGGAGGAAAATTATTTTTCGCGAGTTTTTGCCGTGTACGATTATCCTAAAGACGAGACATACAAACAAGTGATAAGTCAACGTCCTGCACACAAACGGATTCCGCAAATCAGAAAATCTTATAATCAGGACGGCAATATCATCCTCTCTTTTTTCCCCGAAGGAGGGCATCTGGTGCAGGGATTAACCTCTACTGTATCTTTTAAAGCCACCGGTAAAAATGGAGAAAGTCTTGCTGTATCCGGAGAAATTTTTGACGAAAACAACGAAAAGAAAACCGAATTTTCAACTACACACAACGGTATGGGATTATTTTCATTTTTTCCGGAAAACAAAAAATATTATGCCAAGATTACATACAATGGCAAAAATCAAACATTCCCACTGCCGGAGATTAAGAGCAGCGGACACGTGATGTCCGTCAATAATTTCTCAAAAGAAAATATTGCCATCAGCATACAAAAAAGTCAAAATTTTACCTCAGACTCACTGGGTTTGATGCTGACCTGCAGAGGGGTAATTTACGGCTACGAGAAATTGACGTGGAACAACGAAAATACCCTTTACCTCTCTTTTCCTAAGAAAAATCTGCCGTCGGGAGTTACACAGATAACATTGTTTGACACGCAAGGAGAGGTTTTGGGCGAGCGATTGATATTTGTCAATCATCACAGTGAAATGAGTATTCTGGTAAAACAAAATAAACAACAATACTCCCCTTTCGAAAAAATAGGGCTGAACTTTGAACTAAAAGATAAAAATGGCAATCCGTTGAAGACCTCTTTTTCACTGGCTGTAAGAGATAAAAGTACATCAAACCAAAGCATCTACTCAAACAATATTTTTACCGATTTGCTGCTTACTTCAGATTTGAAAGGATACATTGAAAAACCGAACTATTATTTTGAAAAAGACGATAAAGCCCATCAATTTGCGCTTGACTTACTGATGCTGACACAGGGCTGGAGCAGGTATGTGTGGAAAAAAATGAGCAGCAAAGAACCTTTGGAGTTGAAACAACCTGTAGAGAAAGGGCTGTATGTAGAAGGGACGATAAAAACATTATTCAGAAAGAGACCGAACCCCAATATAAACGTAACCATGTTTATGACCAACGATAGCGCCTCGCAGCATAACAGAGCCATTACCGACGAAAATGGAAAATTTAACTTCTCGATACACGAGTGCTACGGCAGACAAAATATGACTATCCAAACCACAAAAAATAATAAGCGGCAGGAAAATTATATTATCTTAGACCGTTCTTTCAGCCCTAAGTTGAAAGAATATGCCTACGAAGAAAAAGAGATACCAAAAAACAATATGCTCTCGTCGGAAGATATTGTAAAAAGCGGAGAAGATTCATCAAACGATAATTTTATGGACAGTTTGAAAAAAGAATTGTCTATGTCGGAAAAAATCCATTTGCTGGAAGAGGTGAAAGTAAAAGAGCGCCGAAAAACTCGAAGAGAAGGAGAGTTGCTGCGAAATCCGAGCATTGTGTACGATGTGGAAAGCGATATGGATAAAATGGCAGATAACGAAAACGATGCCCCTGCTACTATTTTGGAATACTTAGAAAAAGTAAACCCCTATTTTACCTTTGATATAGAGTACAATACCGACAATAAGGCACAGATTGAACCTAGATACAAAGGAAGAAATGCGATTATTATTCTGGATGGATTTTTGGTAAAAACAGTAACAAAAAAGTCTATCCACAGCGATATAGCCCAGTCGGGAGTAAGCACGGTAGAGGCTTATTCGAGAGATTCTGAGGAATTATTGAATTTGTTGCCGGACCAAATAAAGTCTATCGGCATAGTAGAAGAAGAGGGGCTTTCTTTGTCGTTTAATATCGCTTTACAAGGCAATGAACCCATTATTTATATCTACACTTACGAAGATTTTCGTACAAGAAATTCGGAAGTAGGCATTCGCCAAACATCGTTTCAGGGATATACCCAAGTCAAGGAGTTTTACAATCCTCCTTACAACTATATCCCTCCCACTGCAGACGACCACCGCCGCACGCTATATTGGAACCCCAATGTAGAGACCGGTACAGAAGGAAAGGCTATGGTAACTTTTTACAATAACTCATCTTGTAAAACTATCGGTATAAGCGCCGAAACTATTACAAAAAATGGCATTGTAGGAACACTTAACGAATAAAACTCTAGGCCGAACCTATTTGCATACAAAACGAATATTTTTAACCGACTTGCAATAAGTGTCAAGAAAAAAATACGTTTCGCCTTTTTTCAACTTTGTTGTCGATTCTATCCTGTCGGGCATTGCTTTCTCTTTTGTCTTTACAAAGAGCGTAAGGGCAAAAAACGTGTTCCTCCAAAAAAAAGAATTAACCTAAATTTGTTTTATCAATAAATTAAAAACCGTATTTTTGTTTTTAAAATTTAGATGCTAAACGCAGAATGAGATATATAAAAATTCATAAAGAGGGAAGATTCATCATAGTTGGTGCATTATTTCTATTGTTTGTATTGAATATGGTAGTCTATATCAATTTCCCTCGTCCGATACTTGCCGTTAACTTATCGCTATCAGCGGCGTTGATGATTTTTGTAATCTTCTTTTTCCGAAATCCTCGTCGGGTAGTGGAAATTGACGATCCAAGTTTGATCGTAGCCCCCGCAGATGGTACAGTTGTGGTGGTAGAACCGGTAGAAGAACCGGAATACTTTAGAGACAAACGGATACAAGTCTCTATCTTTATGTCTGTTTTCAACGTACATGCCAATTGGTATCCTGTGTCTGGAACTGTAAAAAAAACAGTACATCACAAAGGAAGACATCTTGCGGCGTATCTGCCCAAATCAAGTACTGAAAATGAACGCTCGACAGTTGTAATAGAGACTTCGGGCAAAACAGAAATATTGGTCAGGCAAATAGCAGGAGCCCTTGCCAGAAGAATTGTAACTTATGCTCATACGGGAAAAGCCTGTCACCTGAACGAACATTTGGGCTTTATCAAATTTGGATCTCGGGTAGATATATTTTTGCCTGTGGATACCGAGATATTTGTAGCAATAGGAGAAGCAACCTCGGGAAACGAAACCATCATAGCCCGATTGAACGAGTAATTACAAACACATCGCAACCTTTTTCTTAAAAAAATATATCTATGACTATACAAGAAGCTCAGCGCACCGTTGATAAATGGATAAAAACAGTCGGAGTGCGATACTTCAACGAACTTACCAACATGGCAATATTAAGTGAAGAGGTGGGAGAAGTAGCCCGAATCATTGCAAGGAAGTATGGTGAACAGTCATTCAAAGAATCGGACAAAAAAGCCGATTTGGGAGACGAAATGGCAGATGTACTATGGGTGCTGATTTGTTTAGCAAATCAAACCGGAATTGATTTGGAGGCAGCTTTCAATAAAAATATTGAAAAAAAAAATAATAGAGATAATACAAGACATAAAAACAACGCAAAATTAAGATAGAATATGAAAGACTTTCAATCATTGTTTGATTTGTATCAATGCAAATTGATAACGGACGAATCGGCAAAACACAATGTAGAAGATATTATTTCAAAATACTTTGAAGATAACAATACCAAAGAAATTTACAAAAGATGTTTAAGTCTGATTGATTTAACTTCACTAAATGGGACAGATACAGAGAGAGAAATCACTTCTATGACAAAAAGAGTGAATGAATTTGACACGCACTTTCCTCACCTGCAAAATGTTGCCGCCATATGCGTTTATCCCGCTATGGTTCCTATTGTCAAAGCCAATCTTACCGAATCCGTAGAGATTGCATCGGTTGCTGCTGGTTTTCCTGCCTCTCAAACATTTATTGAGGTAAAAATTGCCGAAACTGCTATGGCTGTGTTGGAGGGAGCTACTGAAATAGACGTGGTAATATCTATCGGAAAATTTTTGGACGGTAAGTACGATGAAGTTTTGGAGGAATTGGAAGAGATAAAAACCTCATGTAGAGGTGCTCATCTCAAAGTAATACTCGAAACCGGAGCGTTGATATCCGCCGTAAATATCAAGAAAGCGGCTATCTTGTCTATGTCGGCAAATGCCGATTTTATCAAAACATCCACCGGAAAAATTCCCGTAGCGGCAACCCTTGAAGCAACCTATATAATGTGTACGGCTATAAAAGAATGGTATGAAAAAACGGGTAAAAAAGTGGGCTATAAACCCGCTGGAGGAATTGTAACAACAGAAGATGCCATAAAACATTATACAATAGTGAAAGAAATACTGGGTGAAGAGTGGCTCAACAGCAACATGTTCAGATTTGGAGCGAGCAGGCTGGCAAATAATTTGCTTACATCAATAGAGGGGAAAAATATTAAATACTTTTAATTATTCTTGGTAACTGCCAAACTGTTGAATTTACCATAAGTACAACAAAATTTGAATCTTTGTGTATGACTGATATATTTTTTTTTACTATTATGAGTTGCTAATTTATATCTTAACTGGCAATCCACGTTTTGGGGAGTAGCATAGCTTATGGTAACGTGTCAGTCAATGCTTTCCAATGCTTTTTCGAGCTCGGTATCAATGAGGTAAAGTTGATTGCGACAAATGTTGAGCAACTCGGAGGCGCGTTTTACATTCCCGGAAATTTGTTCTATGTTTATTTCCGTGTTATTTTCGAGTTCGAAAAGAATTTTTTCCAACTCAGCTATGGCATTGGTATAGTTCAATTTTTGTTTTGGCATAGTATTCCAATAGGGTTGATAAAAAATGTATTAGTAAAAAGTTGATATGTATTTATTATAAAAAACAACTATTCGTCAGAAAAATGTACCAATACGTGTCGATAGGAGTTGAATATTTTTGATTTTGAAACAAAACCTAAATATCGTTTTTGGTCGTCCACAACGGGTAAATTCCAAGCACCACTATCTTCAAAAATCTGCATTACCTTTTCCATAGGCATATTTACATTGATGACGGCAGGTGGCGACACCATCAATTTTCCTACAGTAAAGCGGTTGTAGAGTTCTGGACGAAACATAATATTTCTAACTTCGTCCAGCAACACAATTCCCAATAGTTTTTGAGTATTTACATCCACCACAGGAAAAATGTTTCGTTGCGACCGAGATATTACTTTGACCAAAGCACCTAGTGTCATAGTGGGAGTGAGTTCTGTGAGGTCGGTTTCTATCACATTTTCCATTTTTAAGAGTGTGAGTACGGCTCTGTCTTTGTGGTGGGTAATTAACTCTCCCTTTTGCGCAAGTCGCATTGCATACAAACTATGTGGTTCAAAAACGATAATTGTCAAATAGGCAATCACAGATACCATCATCAGAGTAAGAAACAGATTGTATCCTCCGGTAAGTTCGGCAATAAGGAATATGCCCGTTAGCGGAGCGTGCATTACTCCCGACATCAGCCCCGACATTCCTGCCAAAGTAAAATTTTCGGTAGGGGCATCAAATCCAAATTGCTGTAATATTGTGCTAACGATAAACCCTGTGATAGCTCCCATAAAAAGGGTTGGTGCAAATATTCCTCCTACTCCTCCGGGACTGTTGGTTGCCGTTGCTGCCAATATTTTAAATATCACTATCAGCGCTAGATAAATCATTAAAATCCATACATTATTGCCTACATTCAAGAAGAAACTGCGTTCGAGTACTGTATGAATATCTCCATTCAGAAGAGCGTTGATGGTATCGTAACCCTCCCCGTACAATGGAGGAAACAAGAAAATCAAAATTCCCAAAATAGTTCCTCCTATTATCAATTTTTGTACAGAAGATTTTATTTTTTTGAATTGATTTTCCAAATAATTCATTCCCCGTGTAAAATACAGAGAAACAAAACCACAGACGATTCCCAGTAGTATTATGTAAGGTACTCTTGCTATATCAAACGGCGTGTAAGAATAAAATTTGAACATAAAAGCATCTCCCGAAAAGAAGTATGCAAATGTGGTAGCTGTGATGGACGAAATGAGGATGGGGAGGATAGAAGTCATCGTCATATCGAGCATGAGTACCTCCAGTGTAAATACCAGCCCAGCAATGGGAGCTTTAAAAATACCGCCGATAGCTCCTGCAGCACCACAACCAACCAACAGCATCAATGTTTTTTGATTCATCCTGAACATTTTACCTAAGTTAGAGCCAATAGCAGATCCAGTGAGTACAATGGGTGCTTCAGCCCCTACCGAACCACCAAAACCAATGGTCAAAGCGCTACCAATCAGTGAAGTCCAAGTATTGTGAAGTTTAATAATGGATTTTCGCTGCGAAATGGCAAATAATATTCTTGTAATCCCATGACTTATATTGTCTTTAACTACATATTTGACAAATAGATAAGAAAGTGTAATCCCTACAAACGGGAAAACCAGATACCAATAGTTTACATGCTCTAAGCTGAAACTGCTTGTCAGTAGATATTGGATTAAATGAATGGTATATTTGAGCAGTAAGGCTGCCAATGCTCCAAAAAGACCAACTACAAAGCCGAGTATTAGTATGAAATTTTTTTCGGGGATATGATGCTCCCTCCAGGCTATTATCCTTGCGTACCAAAGATTCTTTTTCATGTTTGAGTTGAAATTATTCACAAAATAACAAAGGTAGTGTTTTTAACCCAGAATCAAAAGGCAATGCTAGGGAAAACACATTAAAGTTTGAGTAATTTTATCCAAAGCAGATTGTATCGATTTGATAAATTTCTTTTTCTCTTGATGTCCGTTTACATTCATTCTTTTAGGTAGATTCAGGCATGTTTTATTGATGACGCAGAAATCTTATGGGATACAATTATCTCTTTTGGTGTTTCTATTCTCTTTCACAACTACACCAAATATCCGATGCTTGTTTGGTTTCAAACTTTCGGTACCTGTGGAGATGTAACATCTTTAGCCCTCGTTGTCAGAACACATGCACAAATCTCCCTTATTATACATTAACGCAACTACACTATCTGGGATGAATATAGATGATTACCAAATTTATCATAAAAAGAGGCTGCCTCTGAAACAGACAACCTCTTTTAAAAAGTTTTTTAGCTATAAAGTTTAGTTTTTTATAATAAACTCCATGCAACAGTCAAACCTGCCATAACGATAGAAACCATGCTCATCAGTTTAATTAAAATATTCAACGAAGGACCCGATGTGTCTTTGAATGGATCCCCTACAGTATCTCCTACTACGGTAGCTTTGTGAATGTCACCGCCTTTACCGCCAAGGTTCCCTTCTTCTACATATTTTTTCGCATTGTCCCAAGCTCCACCCGAGTTTGCCATAAATACAGCCAGTACAAATCCAGAACCAAGACCGCCTGCAAGCAATCCCATAACGCCCGACACACCTAAAATAAGACCTGTAACAATTGGAATGGCAATAGCTAGCAGCGAGGGTATCAACATTTCGCTTTGTGCTCCTTTGGTCGAAATTTCGACACAGCGTGCATAGTCGGGTGTACCTTCTCCGGTAAGAATTCCTTTGATTTCACGAAATTGGCGACGAACCTCTTCCACCATTTTTTGAGCAGCTCGTCCTACGGCATTCATCGTCAGACCACAGAACAAGAATGCCATCATCGAACCAATAAATACACCCACCAATACTTTAGGATTCATCAGCGTTACTTGATAATAATCCATAAAATCAATGAATGTAGCCCTTGATATATTGATCGTGTCTCCATTGGCAAGGTCTAAAGTAGTTTGTCCTAATCTTATCATGCCTATTTTTATCTCTTCGATATAAGATGCTAGCAATGCCAAAGCCGTAAGAGCGGCAGAACCTATGGCAAAACCTTTTCCGGTCGCCGCAGTTGTATTTCCCAGCGAATCGAGCGCGTCGGTACGTTTACGCACCTCTTTTCCCAATCCACTCATTTCGGCGTTTCCACCAGCATTATCGGCAATAGGACCGTAAGCGTCTGTAGCAAGTGTGATACCGAGTGTAGAGAGCATACCTACGGCGGCAATACCAATCCCGTAAAGTCCCATACTAATATTCTCGCCCGAAATCATATTTTTTACATCAAAACCGATAGCAAACAAATAAGAAAGCAAAATAGCAAATGCAATGGTAATAACGGGAATAAATGTAGAAATCATTCCGGCACCCATTCCTGCGATGATTACTGTTGCCGGTCCGGTTTTTCCACTTTCGGCAATTTGTTGGGTGGGTTTGTATGAGTGCGATGTGTAGTATTCAGTTCCTTGTCCGATAATGATACCAGCAACCAAGCCTGATATTACGGATAGCGAAATGCCTACCCAGTTTTCGAATCCGAGTAGATATAAAATACCAAACGAAAGAGCCGCAATCAAAATGGCGCTGGTATTGACCCCCCTGTTGAGTGCGGCCATTAGCTGTTTCATAGAGGCATTTTCTTTGGTTCTTACCAAAAATATACCCAAGATAGATAAAAATACCCCTACCGACGCAATGATCATTGGAGCAAAAACAGCTTTCAGCTGCATACCGGGATTAAGGGCGTATGCCGAAGCTCCCAAAGCGGCGGTAGCCAATATCGAACCTGCGTACGACTCGTACAAGTCGGCTCCCATTCCTGCAACGTCTCCTACGTTGTCTCCTACGTTATCTGCAATGGTAGCAGGGTTGCGAGGATCATCTTCAGGGATTCCGGCCTCCACTTTTCCCACCAAGTCGGCACCTACATCGGCAGCCTTGGTGTAAATACCGCCTCCCACACGTGCAAACAAAGCTTGCGTGGAAGCTCCCATCCCAAAGGTAAGCATCGTAGTGGTAATCATAATTAACTTATGTCCGGGCTCGGTATCTTCCACAAAATAATCAAGAATAAGATACCAAAGCGAAATGTCGAGTAGCGCCAATCCGACCACAACCAATCCCATAACCGCTCCAGAACGAAATGCTACTTGCAGCCCTTTGTTGAGCGAGTTCATTGCTGCATTGGCAGTACGGGCTGAGGCGTAGGTAGCGGTTTTCATCCCGAAAAAGCCGGCAAGCCCCGAGAAAAATCCTCCTGTTAAAAAAGCAAAAGGAACCCAATTGTTTTGTAGTCCAAAATAGGCCATAACGGCAAAGATGAGCGCCAGTACAACAAATACGATAGTTACCATTTTGTATTGTTGTTTTAGATACGACATTGCCCCTTCGCGCACGTATTGGGCAATTCTTTTCATTGTCTCGTTTCCTTCGCTTTGTTTCATCATATTTTTGAAAAAATAGAGTGCAAAGCCCAAAGCTATGATGGCAGCAATAGGAACCAATAAGAAAAATGTATTCTCCATAGAAAAAAAATAATTATTTAATTAATATATAGTAAATTATCTCTTTAAAGCTACGATGCGCTGCAAAAGTGTTGGGTGTGAATAATTTACAAACACAACCGCCGGATGCGGTGTTAAATTTGATAACGCCTTAGACGATATTTTTTTTAGTGCGATAATCAAATCCTTTTCTATCCCAAACTTTTTTACAAAAGCATCTGCCTGATATTCAAATTTGCGTGAGAGTGCATTCATTCCTATATCGAGCATACTTGAGATGGGTGAATACAATATGCCAAACGCTAAAGTATTCAAATGAAAACTGGCGATATTTCCACCCAAAGCTTGTGCAAGCGTGTCGCTCTTCAGCAGCCATCCAAAAATATAAAACAGAACGAGTGAATTAAGCAGACTTACCAATATGTTTTTCTGCGTGTGTTTGTGTTTGTAGTGTCCAATCTCATGTGCTAATACAGCAACAATTTCATCAACCGTTAGATCGTTGATGAGTGTGTCGTACAGTACGATCCTTTTTTTCTTTCCCAATCCCGTAAAATAGGCGTTGGCTTTGGTAGAGCGTTTTGACCCGTCGATCACATAAATATTTTTCAGCTCAAATCCGGCTTTGTCTGCGAATTGCCGGATGGCATCGCGAAGTTTTCCTTCGGAGAGAGGTGTTTGTTTGTTGAACAACGGCACAATAAGGTTGGAATAAAACAGACCCATAAACAAATTGAATACTGTAACACTCAACCAAGCCAGCAACCAAAAGTAGGTTGGTGTGAGTTGGTATATCCATAGTATCAATGTCAAAATTCCGCCTCCTATGACTATGGCAAGCAGATATCCTTTAAGCCTGTCGAGGAAGAATGTCTTAGGAGTAGTTTTGTTGAATCCGAATTTTTCCTCAATTACAAACACATCGTACCATTCGAAAGGGATAGAAATAATATCGTTGGCAATGTATAATGTACCAAAAAAGAGTAATGAAATAATAATTTGATTGTCAAAGCGCATTTGTAACCATGCATCTAACCATCCAAAACCTCCAAATAATAACACGGTCAAGATAACGATAAAACTAAATGTGGAGGTAATTAATCCAAATTTTGTATTGATGCCAAAATATAATTGCTGCTTTTTATACTCAGGTTCCGAATAAATTCCGTCCAGCAACAAAGGAATTGGTAGGGTGGCATTTTTTACATTTAGTAACGATAAAATTCGCTCCAATATAAAATCTGCCGTAATTATTGCTAAAATAAGGATAAAAATGGTCTGAACCATAAAATTTTCTTTTAATTTTGCACAAAGATACGTCAAAATACAATTATCTAAAAGAGTAAATATGTTTTTTTGCGTTTTTATTAACCGACAAATTGATTGATATATGACGATGTATTGGTTTG
This sequence comes from Paludibacteraceae bacterium, assembly GCA_047974405.1. GTDB lineage: Bacteria > Bacteroidota > Bacteroidia > Bacteroidales > Paludibacteraceae > UPXZ01. The sequence goes on from JBKECI010000048.1 coordinate 32,370, forward strand.
AATTATTTGTTTTATCCTCCACAATCATTCTCTGTGATTACTGGTTTTTCATCCACATGAAAAAGCATCGTTTATACAATTGGTTTATCAATTTATCGCTGTTGCCTGGTTTTCTCTTTATTCTTGTGTTTTTGTACATTCGTTTTGGGTTCAAATACAATCATGATTACCATATATCGTCAGGGTTACAATGGGCTTTTTACTTTTTTGCCCTTATTTATATTCCCAAAATTACATACATCCTATTTTATCATTTCAACAAAGTTCACGATAAAGTCAGAAATACCCATACCCATTCTTTACGCCGGACAGGATTCGTCATTGCCATATTTATGGTTGGCGTTATGGGCTATGGCAATATGGTTACTCGAGACGATTTGGAACTTGTGCGTCAGCAAATAGACGTGAAAGAACTGCCCACCGAATTTGACGGATACAAAATAGCGGTTATCGCAGATTTTCACATCGGAAACTGGAATAACAGATACCGGATAATGCATTCGTTGATAGACAGTATAAACAGCGAGTATCCCGATATGATAATATTTGCAGGGGATATGGTTAATAATTTTGCGGATGAACTGGAGGGTTGGGAGCCTTACTTCAAAGAGTTGAAGTCTAAGCAGGGGAATTTTGCCGTACTCGGCAATCATGATTATGGCGACTATACCCAATGGAAATCAGACAGCGCAAAAAGCGAAAATTTAGAGAGAATAAAGCAAGGAATTCGTAATTTGGGATTTAGACTTTTGCTTAACGAGAATGAAAATATTGTAATGGGAAAAGACACTATTTCGCTTGTAGGAGTAGAAAACTGGAGTAATAGGCATTTTCACTGCTACGGAGATTTGCGCAAAGCATTGATAAACACACCTCCGAGTCGTAAAAAAATACTGATAACTCACGACCCTGCCCATTGGGACGCCGAAGTGGTTGGGAAAAACGATATTTTTCTTTCTATTTCAGGACACACGCACGCAGGGCAAATGGGGGTTATAAATAAGCACATCCGCTTTTCGCCCTCTATGTTTGTTTTTAAACAATGGCAAGGGTTGTACAAAAAAAGAGAGCAATACCTATATGTAAATAGAGGGATCGGTTATGTGGGTATTCCGATGCGCATAGGGGTACGCCCCGAAATTACCATATTGGAGCTAAAACGCACGTCTGCCCCTTAATTATTTCAATAATTTTACGAGAGAGAATATCTTTGCACACAAAGTCTGAATAATATTTAGATTCATTTTTACTTTAAAATCTGCTCTGGTGCAAAAAAAATATCAAATACATTTTTTTGTATAAATATATGCCGATGAATAAACCGGAACAATATCAACTGACCGATTTTTTTCCCACTACCAAAAAAGAAATGGAAATTTTTGGATGGAGCGAGGCCGATGTTATTTTATTTACCGGAGATGCCTACATCGATCATCCCTCGTTTGGCGCTGCCGTAATAGCCCGTGTTATGCAAGCAGAAGGATTGCGTGTAGTTGTGGTTCCACAACCCAACTGGCAAGATGATTTGCGCGACTTCAAAAAAATGGGAAAACCCCGTATGTTTTTTGCCGTAACCGCTGGGAATATGGATAGCATGGTTAATCATTACACGGCAAACAAACGCATTCGTTCTGATGATGCTTATACTGCGGACGGAAGACCTCATGCGCGCCCCGATTATGCGACTACGGTATATTGCAATATCCTGAAAAAAATATTTCCTGATGTTCCTATCGTTATCGGAGGGATTGAAGCGTCGTTGAGGCGCATTACCCATTACGACTATTGGAGCGATCAATTGATGCCAGGCATTCTGATAGATAGCAAAGCCGATTTGCTGATTTATGGAATGGCAGAAAAATCGGTCCGCGAATTGATAAAACAACTGAACAGTGGTAAATCGCTTGCCCAAATTACCGAAATACCTCAAACGGCGTTTATTGTTGATACAGCTCCTGATGATAAAAACAGTTTGAATACAATCTTACTTGTTTCGCACGAAGAGTGCTTGCAGGACAAGAAAAAATACGCATCCAATTTTCGTACGGTAGAAGAAGAAAGTAACAAAATATCGGGTAAAAGGCTGATTCAACAAAATGGTAACCGATATATAATCATCAATCCGTTGTATCCTCCTTGGGGTTCGGAAGAGTTGGACGAAACCTACCGGCTCCCATTTACACGGATGCCACATCCTAAATACAGGGGTAAAACTATTCCAGCATATGAAATGATTAAGTTTTCGATCAATCTGCATAGAGGCTGTTTCGGAGGATGCGCTTTTTGTACCATTTCGGCACACCAAGGCAAGTTTATTGTATCCAGGAGCAAACAATCCATTATGGACGAAGTGAAACAAATTACCAAACAGAGCGACTTTAAAGGAAATTTGAGTGACTTGGGAGGTCCTTCAGCAAATATGTATAATATGCAAGGGAGAGAATTGGATATTTGTGAAAAATGCAAACGTCCGTCGTGTATTTTCCCAAAAGTATGCTACAATCTGGATATCAATCACGAGGCTTTGACAGATGTCTATCGCTCGGTGGATAAATTACCCCAAATAAAACATTCGTATATTGGTAGCGGTATTCGATACGATATGCTGCTGACAGAAACCAAAGACGAGTCAATAAAAAAGAGCCAAGTGGAGTATATTCGCGAATTGGTAGGCAAACACGTTTCGGGGCGATTGAAAATAGCGCCGGAGCATACTTCGGATTCTGTATTGAAACTGATGCGGAAACCCTCATTCGACTATTTTTACAAATTCAAAAAGATATTTGACGAAATAAATAAAGAAAAAGGACTAAACCAACAATTAATACCCTATTTTATTTCAAGTCATCCAGCATGCAACAACGAAGATATGGCTGAGTTGGCTGCGAAGACTAAAGACCTGAATTTCAGATTAGAACAAATCCAAGATTTCACTCCTACCCCTATGACTCTTGCTACCGAAATATACTATTCAGGATACCATCCTTACACATTGCAACCAATCTATACTGCCAAAACCAAACAACAAAAACTGGAGCAGCGGAAATTTTTCTTTTGGTACAAAAATGAATACCGGCAACAGATAATGAGAGATTTGAAAAACATAAATCGCCCCGATTTAATAAAGAAGATGTTTGGATAGATAGATTCGTTGGATAAATGGCGTAAAAAAATGATTTTATATTTTTCGAATATATTTGTCCTGATGATAAGTAGATGTCTTACGGCTAAATTCTGATTACTACTTTATGTTGTAATAAGGAATAAAATTTTACCGTCCGATAACTTTTTGAACAATCAAAGAGAATGTTGTATCTTTGCACGCTGAAACAAAAGTAATATTTTTTTATAATAATCCTCCCCTTCGGGAGATATAAACTATTGAAAATGAGAGCTTACGTATTTCCAGGGCAAGGAGCGCAATTTGTGGGAATGGGCAAAGACCTATATGATAACTCGCTTGTAGCCAAAGAGCATTTTGAAAAAGCAAACGAAATCCTTGGTTTCCGTATTACCGATTTGATGTTTGAAGGTACACCGGAAGATCTTCGTCAAACAAAAGTTACCCAACCGGCTGTATTTCTGCACTCTGTTATTTCTGCCATAGCCTTAGGTGACGAATTTAAACCAAATATGGTTGCCGGTCATTCATTGGGAGAGTTTTCGGCGTTGGTAACGGCAGGTGCCCTTGCTTTTGAAGATGGATTGAAACTTGTGTTTGCACGTGCTTTGGCTATGCAAAAAGCCTGCGAAGCAGAGCCTTCTACTATGGCAGCCGTACTTGGGCTGGAGGATGAAGTAGTCGAAGAGGCTTGTGAGCAAATAAACAAAGAAAATGTGGTGGTTGCAGCCAATTACAATAGCCCCGGACAGTTGGTAATTTCCGGCTCTATCGAAGGTATTGACAAAGCTTGCGAATTGTTGAAAGAAAGAGGGGCAAAACGAGCCTTGAAATTGCCCGTAGGTGGCGCTTTTCACTCCCCATTTATGGAGCCGGCAAGGCAAGAATTGCAAGCCGCTATTGAAAAAGCAGTTGTAAGCACTCCCATTTGTCCTGTTTATCAAAATGTGAACGCTTACCCGCAAACAAGCCCCGATGCCATTAAAGAAAATCTGATTGCTCAATTGACTGCTCCCGTACGCTGGACACAGACCGTTAAAAATATGGTTACCGATGGTGCTACCGAATTTGTGGAACTTGGACCGGGAGATGTATTAAAGGGATTGATAAAGAAGATAAGTCCCGAAACGCAAACAATGTAAATTACCGCAAACAAACTTTTAAAGTAGAAACAACTAAGGTTTCTACTTTTTTTGTTTTATTTTATTATTTTTGCTCAATTAAAGTCCATATCATTTTTTTTTTTTGAATATGATTTTATTTGGTAATTTGATGGCTGTGGTGCTGTTACATTAAAAAATAAATGAAATATTTTAATAAATAAATGCTTATACTTATTCAAAACAAGTATTTTCGTATCATCAATCAATGTAAGTGTTATGCATAACAAGTTATATGAGGCAACTTTTTCACCTTTCAGGAGTTTTACTCGCGAAGAATGGAAACAGCTCGAAGAGCATCCGATGTTTCCTGTGTCCGATATTGATTTAGATAGATTAAGTGCTATAAACGAGCCTCTTACCACCGAAGAATTGGAGGAAATATACCTGCCGATAGTACGTTTGCTACAAATAAATATCACCCACTTTCGACGTTTGCATTTGGAGCGTGACGAATTTTTCAAACGTCCCAGCCATCGAGTACCCTATATCATTGGCATTGCTGGGAGTGTGGCGGCAGGAAAAAGCACTACTGCTCGCGTACTTCAAAAATTACTTTCGATGACTCCCGGAAAACCCAATGTAGAGCTGGTTACCACAGATGGCTTTCTTTATCCCAATGCAGAATTGGAAAATAGAGGCATTTTCAATCGTAAAGGATTTCCAGAGAGTTACGATGCCAAGCGGTTGTTGGCTTTTTTGTCTTCGGCCAAGTCGGGACAAAAGATGTTGAAATCTCCTGTCTATTCGCATCTGTACTACAATGTGTTGCCCGGCAAAATTCGAACTATAAGAGAACCTGATATTTTAATAGTAGAAGGAATCAATGTGTTGCAGGTCAGCTCCAATCGCTTGCTACCCAAGAGGAGAGTTTTCGTTTCCGATTTTTTTGATTTCTCAATTTATGTAGATGCTGCCGAAAATGATTTGCGTGCTTGGTTTTTGGAACGGTTTATCTCATTGCAAAAAACAGCATTTCAAAACTCCGACTCCTATTTTCATAGGTATGCCACCCTGTCCAAAGAAGAAGCTATTGATTTTGCATCCAACATTTGGGATGAAATAAATCTACCTAATTTGAGAGAGAATATATTGCCCACCCGTTTTCGTTCCGATCTTATACTCGAAAAAGGAGAAGCACACTCTGTGAGAGGAGTTCGTATTCGCAAAATATAGCATTTTTTGTACGATTAACACAGAAGAAAAGAAATCCGATGAGCGTTGGAAAGCATACATACTAATCTTTTATAACATTTGTGATGTATTGTTTTAGTAGTTTTACAACTGGATTGTTCTCACCGTTTTTTTGTTTTATTTTCAATGCAACCCTCTCTGTACTCAAGTGAAACTGCTCAAATACATTCAAAACATAATAGCAAATATCTTCATTTGTTTTTACCGGAAATGAGACCAATAATTGTAATTTGTTGTTTTGTGTCAATCCCAGATCTATTTCATTTTTTCTTATATTTAAATATACGGCTTGTTGATGTTTTTGAATAAAACCTTTGAGTAATGAAAAAATGATATGTTCAAATTCAACCTCAGGAAATCGATCAATAAAAAAAGTAATCAATTTTTTAGGCATACGATATGTCAAATGCAGACTCCATTTAGGTATTGCCATATTTTGCAAAGTTTCGTTTCCGCCTTTGCCAAAAATAGTCTGAAAAAAAAGCCCAATATCTTCATTTCGATATAACTCGCTTGGTATCAGTAGGTAAAATGAGTTTTCTACATGTATGGTTACATTGTCGCTCAGCACATCCAATTCTGGCTGGCTAAAAAAGGCCTCTATCAGATGAATATCCGTTTTGTGATGAATCGACACATTAAGTTCCTGGTGAATCATTACATTTTGGTTTTCGTCCGAAACTATACACGAAATTCCCTCCTCGGAGATATAAATATCCAGGTTGTTGTCGGTTTTGTTCAAAAGTGGATTATTCATCGGCAATAAAAAAATATTTTTTGCAAAAGTAAAAAAGAAAATTGATACACCCCAAAACAACTTTGTTTTGTTTACTGTTTATACATCTATCAAATTGATTGTTAC
>JBKECI010000049.1:0-2583 GCA_047974405.1 Paludibacteraceae bacterium
AACGGAAGGATTGGCATGATCATCAACTTGTAATTTTTCTGACAAGGTGTTTTTGATATATTCGCCCGTTTTATGATTGTAAGCGGCAATTACAATATCACCTGTAGAAGTTACCCATGAGAAGTAAGTCTGCTCTTTTTGCCCTTTATGATAAATAGAGCGGGGATCGGCAAACCAGCACCAGGCTCCATCAATATCCAATGTGTCTATTTTTCCGGTCTGAATAAAATTTTTAGGAAATGAGGCTGTTATAGGAATATTAACAACATCCCCCCCTTGTGCAATACCGATATTGCCCGAAACAGAAGTGGAATCAGCCGACGAGACAACTATGCTGCCTCCTGCAGAGGTAAGCGAGGAGGGCGATAGCGATACGCCTGCAGGTGCATTGAGTACAATACTATTTGAACTCCCGTTGGGGGAAATATTGATGGTTTGAGAAGATGTATAGTAATTGAGATTTACGCTGTTTGCATCACATCCCAACACAGGTGGTATTTCTACAAGAGACAAATTGGTTATTCCACCCAAAACCGCTAGGTTATTGGCTTTAATTGTCAGATAATAAGTCCCCGAAGTTGAAACGAAAAAACTCAATTCACCATTTTGTAAAACATTTTTTGCCCCACATATAAAATCGCCGGAAACAACAGGAGCCGTTCCATTTTTTGCAGTTCCTACCCCTACGGTATATGTGGGGAGCGACGCATTGTTCCACCATTCGTAAGCAAACGAGAGTTTATACTTTTTCCCCGCCTCCAATATTGCCGGATAGCTGAATACGGAGGTAAGCGATGTACTGCCTGCACCATCCCAGCGAACCATTAATATACGACCTGTAAAAGGATTCCCATTTAAGTTATGCACCGGACTTGAGGACGGACTTACATCGCTATATCTTACTCCCGATGTGGAGTTGGCGTAATTAAATGTACCGGTGGTAACTTCCCATCCATAAAGATTGGGATAGGAGGTAGCGTTGTTCGTGTCTCCATTTCCATCCCAATTTTCGATTAGGTTTTGTGAAAATGCTGTGGTCGAAAAGAAAAATAGAGAAACGAGAATAACACCGATAGTTTTGATGATTTTCATTATGATAAATGTTTATATTATTTTTAACAAAAGATATTTTTTATCCGATTTGATTTTTATAATTGAAACCCCTTTGTTAGTTATGGGTTCCATATCCGATTTGGCTTCATACTCCGAAATAAGTTGTCCTGTACCACTAAAGAGGGTAATAATATCTCCTTTTTTTATTCCTGCGATAAATTTATTATCGTTGGCCATCACAATTCTAATGTTGTCATCGTTTTTTTTTATCGGTTTATTACCTGTAGCATCTACCGCATCAACCGTTACGGTATTGGAGAGCATAGTGGTATAAACGGTGTTTCCGCTATATCTAGCTGTAAATGTATGCGACCCTTTCGTAAGTTTATTTACCCTGAAAACAACACTTCCACTTACAGTATCTATTATGGTTGAAGTACCGATAACACTGCCATTTTCTATTATTTGTATGGAACCTGTTGGAGATAATGTTTTATTCCCCTTTTTCTGAACAGAAACGTTGAGCAATATAGAATCTCCTGTAAAAACCTTGTCCGAAACAGCGGAAAGCGTTACAGATATGTCTTCCAATCTATTTGTCGCCGATATTCTGAATAATTTAGCTCCATGATAATTGATGGGGGTGGCAAAATTACTCCCTGCAAATATACCTAAATTTTGCCTGCTCCACAAATCTCGTATGCTGCAATTGCCTTCAAATCCGAGAGCAGCAAAGTCAACAGGATGGGATATGGATTGGTTGGGGGTAGGGTCTTCAACAAATACCATAAATTCAACGGTAACCCCGTTTGGTGCTGAAAGTACCTCATCGTCAAATCCACAAAACGATTTAAAGGTTGTATATCCCGCGGGGAGATCAAACTCAATGGTAGAATAAGAATTTACGCCATAGCCGTTAGAATAACTTACACCATTAACCTTGAGGGTATTTCCGCCCAAGCTTTTGTTTGTTTTCACCACATCCCAGCCGCTGGTGATGCTTACGGGAGTTAGAGAAGTTAATTTCAACGAATCTCCGTTTGTCTTATATATGGTAGGGTTGATCCAATCGGCATGGTCATAATTAAAATTATCTCCACCATCGGTAACAACTAAGTAGAGTTTGGCTGCTCCGGTTATGTCAGCTGCGATGTTCTTCCCTGAGCGTTGATAGGTTCTGCTTATTCTTCCCGAATTTGCAATGGCTTTGCTTACATCCACCTCTCGTAATGTGGGGTCTTGGTCTGAAACTAGAAATTCAACGGTAGCTCCTCCCGTTTGATCTGTCCCCCCTTCATCTAATCCTGCGAAACATTTAAAACGGGTATATCCTGCCGGTATCGAAAACAAAATAACGGATTGAGAATGCGTTCCGATGCCGTTGGTATATGCAGTTCCTTTAATATTTAAATTTTCTCCCGAAATACTTTTATCTTTTGTTATTGTTCCCCATCCGGCGGTGGCATATTCCCAATTGAGCGCTGTCAGTTTGATAGAGTCGCCATTGTTGTTGTAAATGGTAGGATTAAT
>JBKECI010000050.1:0-17465 GCA_047974405.1 Paludibacteraceae bacterium
GGATTGCATTTTTATATTTAGTTGTTTTCTCCTCCAGTCTTTCTCCGGATTTTCCAAAAAACGCGTTAAATGCAGGTAGTCGAACAGATGTATTCTGCAAAAACTGACCAGATTTGAGAACGGCAACTGCGCTTGAGTTGTTTTTGAACCACTGTAAGTAGTAAATTCACTATCAAAGCACTATTTGTGTTTTGTTGGCGTTTTCATTGTCGCCAAGAAAATATTTTAACGGAAGATTCTGATTTAACTGCTTAAATAACAATTCTATTTACTGGTGAAGTTTGTATATTGCCGTAATTAAATCGGCACGCATTTCAAACAAATTGGTCAAAAGCTCAAACTTGCGTTTCAAGACGCAGTCGTAAAACGTTACTTTACGTTGTTTCAGTTTGCTTGATTTACTTTCTTCTTCTACCGTGATTTCAATGATTTGGTCTTCCAAAACGTCGCTGTGAATGCATTCGTCTATATAAAGTTCTTCTTCTATACTGTAAACAGCGTTATCTTTAATGCGGGTTACAGAGCCGGTTTCATTATCGCAAAAACGCTTAAAAGCAACATAATCGTCATAACCTTTATCAAAAATGTAGATGGTGTTTGCATCAAACTTTAATTTATTCAACAGATAATGGTCATTTGTTGAAGTGCTTGTAAACCAAATCATCTTTGGAACCATTTCATCTACATTAATTACCGTGTGCATTTTTATACCGTCTTTGCGTTTGCCGTTTGCAAGCACTCTGCCTACGCATTTGAGAATATCTTGGAACAAACTGATAGTGGTGCTATCAAAAATTTCGATCTGTTTTTTTATTACCTGCTTTATCCGGCTGTCCGAAAAAATATGTATTATTGTAGTTGGTTTCTTGTCGTAAACACAAAACTACAAATAAAGTGCATAGGATGAAAATCTATTTTTTGTCCATGTACTTTTAATTCTTATTTTTTATCGGACAATAGTGAAAATAAAAGAGAAAAATTTATTAAAGTTCATAAATTTAGATAATAATTTTTGGATATATAAAGAGGCTCTCTCAATACAAAATTTGAGTTAGCCTCTTTTGTGTAGAAAATAGAAAGGAGATTGCCCGATAAGTAATCATATAAAAACAATACAACATTCTGTATGAAAAAGTGGGGTAAGAGAGTAACAAAATCATTGTTTTTAATACCTTTCGTTGGAAAAAATTTTTTATTTTACGATTTTTACGTACATTTGTTGTCAAAATGATAAAACCAATAAACCTATGGAAAAAATAGACAAGCTCGACAGAAAAATATTGCAAATAATAAGTTTGAACGCACGTAAACCATTCAAAGATGTAGCAGAAGAATGCAATGTCTCGCGAGCCGCCATACATCAACGCGTACAACGTTTGATAGACATTGGAGCAATAACCGGCTCGGGATACCAAGTGAATCCTAAAATGCTCGGTTACCAAATCTGTGTTTATATAGGGATTACATTGGAGCGCGCCTCTATGTACAAAGACGTGGTGCATGAATTGGAAAAAATTCCGGAAATTGTAGAGTCGCAATATACATTGGGTACCTACACTTTGCTCATTAAAATGTACGCAAAAAATGATGAAGATCTGATGAGGCTACTAAACGGAAGAATACAGGAAATACCAGGAGTTGCTACAACCGAAACCCTGACCTCTCTTGACCAGCGTATCAAAAGAACCATTCCCATCGAATGATTTGCACATCAATAGCGGGGTGCTTATTCAACAAGCGGCTTATGATTTTAAATCACTACATTTGCAAATCTTTTTGTGTCTCCCAAAAGGTATCAAAAATAAATTTATCTTGGACGATTAAATTTTTCTAAATAATGAAAACAGTTTTAAGCGGAATCCGACCTACAGGGAACCTGCATCTCGGAAACTACTTTGGAGCATTGCGCAACTTTGTGCAAATGCAAAATGAATATAGATGTTTCTTTTTTATAGCAGACTATCACTCGCTAACTACACATCCTACCCCCGAAAATTTGCAAGGAAACATAAAAAACGTCTTAGCACAATACTTGGCAGCAGGACTTGATCCCGAAAAGGCTACTCTTTATATTCAAAGCGATGTGCCCGAGGTGATTGAACTTTACCTTTTTCTCAATATGAATGCCTATGTTGGAGAATTGGAGCGCTGTACATCATTCAAAGATAAAATACGGCAGCAACCACAAAATGTAAATGCAGGGCTGCTGACCTATCCTACGCTGATGGCAGCCGATATCTTGATACACAAAGCAGACTTTGTACCGGTAGGAAAAGATCAAGAGCAACATTTGGAAATGACGCGCAACTTTGCCAACAGATTTAATCGCCTATATAAAACGGAATACTTCAAAGAGCCGGCAGCTTTTAATTTTGGAAAGGAGTTGGTGAAAATTCCGGCACTAAACGGAGCCGGAAAGATGGGGAAATCGGAGGGAGAAGATAGCACTATCTTTCTCACAGACGAACCAAATGTAATACTAAAAAAAGTAAAACGCGCCGTTACCGATGCCGGACCTACCGAACCTAATCAACCGATGGCGGAGCCGGTTGCCAATCTGTTTCAATTGATGCGGGCGGTGTCCAACCCTGAGACAATCGAATTTTTCAGAGAGCAGTACAACGCTTGTCAAATCCGCTATGGAGATTTAAAAAAACAATTAGCAGAAGATATGATTGCATTTGTCAATCCTATTCGGGAACGAATCAAAGAGATAGCGAGTGATGAACAGTACCTTGCAAAAGTAGCTCAAATAGGGAAAGAAAAGGCACAGGAAAGCGCAAGAAAAACCATCAGAGAAGTGCGGGAAATTATAGGATTTAGATAATTTTAACTATATAATTAAAACCATAGCCAAAATTATTGCTAACTCAATGATTTTTGGTAACTTTGCATCCCCCAAAATAGACGTAATACGGCAATGGAAAAAAAACAAATTAAGAGAGCTTTAATATCGGTCTATCACAAAGACAATTTAGATAAAATAATCACGAAACTACATAGTGAAGGAGTCTCTTTTTTATCAACAGGTGGAACAAAGTCATTTATCGAATCTCTCGGCATACTTTGCGATGCAGTAGAAGACCTTACCTCGTATCCTTCCATCTTGGGGGGCAGGGTAAAAACACTTCATCCCAAAGTTTTTGGAGGCATTTTGGCTCGAAGAGACGAAGAAAACGACGGAAAACAATTGGCAGAGTACCAAATACCCGAAATTGATTTGGTTATTGTTGATTTGTATCCCTTTGAAGAAACTGTAGCCGCAGGAGCAGGAGAAAAAAATATTATCGAAAAAATAGATATCGGAGGCATCTCTCTCATTCGCGCCGCCGCAAAAAATTACAACGATGTAGCAATATTGGCATCCAAAGCACAATACCGCCCATTTCTAGAACTGTTGGAACAAAACGGAGCCGAAACCACTCTGGAAGAGAGGCGGTGGTTTGCCAAAGAAGCATTTGCCGTGTCTTCCCATTACGATACCGCCATTTTTAATTATTTCGACAAGAAGGAAGAAAGCGCGTTTCGTTACAGTATGAACGGTCCTAAAACGCTACGCTATGGAGAAAACCCACACCAAAGCGGGATTTTTTACGGAAACTTCAGCGAAATGTTTGAACAATTGCAAGGCAAAGAAATTTCATATAACAATCTGCTCGATATTGATGCCGCCGTGAATCTGATCAACGATTTTGAAGACATTACATTTGCCATTCTCAAACACAACAATGCTTGTGGACTGGCTTCGCGTCCGATATTAAAAGAAGCTTGGAAAGCAGCATTGGCAGGAGATCCGGTGTCGGCATTTGGAGGCATTTTAATAACCAATGCCATTCTCGACAAAGAGACTGCCGAAGAGATAAACAAACTCTTTTTTGAGGTAATCATTGCCCCCGACTACGATGTAGACGCTTTGGAAATTCTCTCTCAGAAAAAAAACCGCATTATTTTAGTGCTTGAAAGTAATAAATTACAAAATAAACAGTTTCGTTCATTGCTGAATGGAGTATTGATACAAGACAAAGACAATCACAGCGAAAACGCAAGCGAACTGAAAGTGGTTACACAAAAAGCTCCGGATGAGAAAGAGACTGAGGACTTGTTGTTTGCCAATAAAATAGTGAAACATTCCAAATCGAATGCAATTGTATTGGCAAAAGACAAACAGATGATTTCAAGTGGAGTAGGGCAAACTTCGCGGGTAGATGCTTTGAAACAAGCCATTGAAAAAGCTAAAATGTTTGGATTTGAACTTGCAGGAAGCGTGATGGCATCAGACGCATTTTTCCCTTTCCCCGATTGTGTGGAAATTGGCGCGGAGGCAGGAATTACGGCTATCGTTCAACCCGGAGGCTCAATCAACGACAAACAAAGTATTGAAGCCTGCGACAAAGCCGAACTAGCAATGGTAACTACAGGATACAGACATTTCAAACATTAATTTCGGAAAAAGAGTGAAAATTTTTTACTACAAAACGGGATATAACAAACAAAAGCAAATAAATTTTACTAAACAATATGGGACTTTTTTCATTTACACAAGAAATAGCCATTGATTTGGGAACGGCTAATACAATAATAATACACAACGACAAAATAGTTGTTGACGAACCCTCTGTGGTCGCATTAGACCGCCGTACCGACAAGCTGATAGCTATCGGCGAAAAAGCCCGCCAAATGCAGGGAAAAGAGAATGAAGGCATCCGTACGGTACGTCCATTGCGTGACGGCGTAATAGCCGATTTTTATGCTGCAGAACTGATGATACGAGGTATGATTAAAATGATTCCTACCAAAAACCACCTGTTTTCTCCTACACTCAAAATGGTAGTATGCATCCCCTCGGGGAGTACCGAAGTCGAAATTCGTGCCGTAAGAGACTCGTCGGAGCATGCTGGAGGCAGAGAAGTATATATGATTTACGAACCGATGGCTGCCGCAATAGGTATAGGCATTGACGTAGAATCCCCACGCGGATGTATGATAGTGGACATAGGAGGCGGCACTACCGAAATAGCCGTAATATCGTTGGGTGGTATTGTTTCAAACAAGTCTATCCGCATTGCCGGCGACGATTTGACTGCCGATATTATGGAATATATGGGACGTATGCACAACATAAAGGTTGGAGAACGCACCGCAGAGATGATAAAAATCAATGTAGGAGCAGCCCTTACCGACTTGGAAGATGCCCCCGAAGATTTTATGGTACACGGTCCCAACCGTATGACGGCACTCCCGATGCAAGTACCTGTTTCGTATCAGGAGATAGCACATTGCTTAGAAAAATCTATCAGTAAAATAGAGGCAGCCGTACTCAGCGCATTGGAACAAACTCCACCCGAATTGTATGCAGATATCGTGCAAGACGGGATATATTTGGCAGGCGGAGGAGCGCTGCTCAGAGGCTTGGATAAGCGATTGACAGATAAACTCGGTATCCAATTTCATATAGCAGAAGACCCTTTGCGTGCTGTGGCACGGGGTACTGGTATCGCACTGAAGAACGTAGATAAATTTTCGTTCCTAATTCGTTAATTCTTTTTTCAACATAAAATTGATGAAAAACACACGATTGACGATTTGTTTCTCGTGTGTTTTGCAATATACCTAAACATTGTGAAAAAAATAGAGACTAAAAGAAGTCGGATGTTTCATTCAACTGTTTTATGAGAAATCTTTTCAATTTTTTGATTCGTTATAGCGTTGTGTTTCTTTTTGTCTTTTTAGAAATCGCAGCATTGGTTTTGATGGCCCAAAATAGGGGTTACCAGCGGAGTGTTATACTCTCGTCTGCCAACCGGTGGGTAGCGGAATTATACACAGGGAGCAACAGTATTGTAGAGTTTTTCAAACTCCGTCAAGCAAACGACCGCTTTGCGGAAGAAAATAATGAACTGAAGAACCAACTTACCAATTTGCAAAACAAGATGGCAGCTTTTACACAAAGCAACGATTCGAATAAATGGAAAAAGATAAAAGTGTCTCCCGTTGACGAATATACATACATATCTGCCAAGGTAATAAGAAATACCACCAATAAACTTCAAAATTACATCACCATAGACAAAGGGGCAAATGACAGTATAGAATCTGATATGGGCGTAATATCAGACAACAGTGTAGTGGGTATCGTGAAAAACGTATCTCCCAAGTTTGCCGTTATCATCCCCATTCTCAATCCCAAAATTCAAATCAGTTCCAGATTTAAGAAAACCAACTATTCCGGTCCTATGGTTTGGGATGGTAAAGACTACCGCTACTCCTATTTTCAGGATATAGCCCGCCATGTTAAGTTCAGCTTGGGCGATACGGTTGTTACAAGTGGACTGACACCCAATTTTCCGGAAGGAATAACGGTAGGCACCGTAAACGACTTTAATATAAAGGAAAGCGATGCCTATTACACTATACAGATAAAATTAGCCGTTGACTTTCGCACCCTCACACACGTTCAGGTGATGAAATACAGAAACTATAACGAACAAACCTTGTTGGAACAGCAAGCCGAAAAAGAATAAGATAAGACAATGCCCTTAGCTCTACAAATCATAGTCCGATTTATCGTTTTGGTCCCAATACAGATACTCGTATTGGACAATATCCAGTTTATGGGATATATCAATCCTATGATTTATCCCCTTTTTGTATTGACATTGCCTATCCGGTTTCCACGGTGGATTTCATTGCTACTGGGATTTGCTGTGGGGCTTACCATAGATGTTTTTTCAAATTCGCTAGGGATACACACGTTTGCAACGGTCTTTCTCGCTTTTATTCGAAATCCTATTATCAGTTTGTATGTGGCATTTGACGACAATGCAAATCCTTCTCCTACATTCAGAGTGTTTGGTGCAGGCAACTATGTAAAATATATTGTAACTACGGTATTTTTGCATCATCTCGTTTTGTTTGCGGCAGAGTCATTTTCACTGGTAAGTTTTGGTTTTGTATTGCCAAAAATCATACTAAGTTCGGTAGTTTCCATAACGCTGATTTTGTTGATTCAATCATTTAACTCAAAATGATAAACGATAAGCTTCAAAATCGAAAATTTATTATTTCTGCCATATTTACGATAACGGTAGTTATATATATATTACGCTTGTTTTCTCTTCAAATATTGGATTCGAAATATAAAGAGGGCGCAGACAGCAACGCTTTTCTTAAAAAAACGATATTCCCTTCCCGCGGTTTGATTTATGACAGAAATGATTCGCTTTTGGTGTATAACAAGCCTGCTTATGATATTGCATTTATCAATAGAGAAATAAAAAATTTGGATACTACGGGATTTTGTCGCGATCTGAGGATAAGCGTCGGATACTTTAACGAAAGAATGACCGAAGTAAAAGACAGGAAAAAGAACTTGGGTTATTCCTCATATACACCTCAGGTTTTTATGACCCAGCTTTCTGTGGAAGACATTGCTACCATACAGCAACATATGTACAAGTATCAAGGCTTTTATATTCAAAACAGGACACTCAGAGAGTATAAATATCATGTAGGAGCACATGTTTTCGGTAGTGTGGGCGAAGTTTCCAAGAGTACGGTAGAAAAAGACAATTACTACAAACAGGGAGACTTTGCAGGACGAAACGGCATTGAATATACCTACGAAGAAGATTTGAGAGGAGAAAAAGGGGTAGAAATCTTATTGCGCGACGCCAAAGGAAGAATCAAAGGGAAATATGAGAACGGCAACGAAGACATTCCCGCAAAGACAGGTAAAAATCTGAAACTAACGATCGACATTACCCTTCAGATGCTTGGCGAAACATTGATGAGTGACAAAATCGGAAGTATTGTAGCCATAGAACCCAAAACGGGAGAGATATTGGCTATGGTTACCCAGCCCAATTACGATCCTGCTTTGCTTGTAGGCAGAGAACTTTCAAAAAACTACATGGAATTACTCAACGACCCGAGAAAACCGTTGATTAATCGCGCTACACAGGCTCAATACTCTCCGGGTTCCTCTTTTAAGCCATTTCAAGCATTAATTGGCTTGGATATGGGAGGAATCAACGAAGATACACGTTTCTATTGCAGCGGTATGGCATCCTACCCGATAAAGTGTACGCACTATCACGGCTCGCCGGTAACGCTGGAAAGCGCTATAGAACAGAGCTGTAATCCTTACTTTTGGCAAACATTCCGCTCTACTATCGAAAAAAAAGGGTATGGGAAAGACAATGTGCTTTTCAAAGATAGTTACAACCAATGGCGGGAAGAAATTATGAGTTTTGGATTTGGTAAAAAGCTAGAAGACACCGATCTGTATCAACAGGTTAGCGGTAATATCCCCACCACAAAATTTTATGATAAATACTTTGGAACAACCGGTTGGCGGGCTGCCACTATTCGCTCGCTGTCTATCGGGCAGGGAGAAATTTTGGTAACGCCGGTACAACTTGCAAACGCTGTTTGTGCCATTGCCAACAAAGGTTACTATATTACCGCCCATTTGAATAAATCAGACTCACTGCTCCAACACAGACACGAACCACTCCCCGACGAGAGATTTTACAAAGTAGTTGATGAGGGTATGTGGAGAGTGGTGGAGCGAGGTACAGCCAGAGGAGCAAAAGTCCCCGGCATAAGTGTGTGTGGCAAGACCGGGACTGTTCAAAACAGTAGAGGAAAAGACCATGCCTTTTTTATAGCTTACGCCCCACGTGAAAATCCTCAAATAGCCATTGCAGTTGCTGTTGAAAATGTGGGGTTTGGTTCCACTTATGCTGCTCCCATTGCAAGTTTGATAATAGAACAATATTTGACGAAAAAAATTTCAAGACCCAACGAAGTTGAAAGGGTAAAAAACTTAAAATCAAGATTCAATGTCCCGACGCAACATTAGCTTACGATATAGTTTAGATTGGACAACTGTAATCATTTATCTCGTTTTGGTTATTTTTGGGTGGATGAACATCTACGGCGCCAGCTACGATTTTGACCAGTCGGGTATTTTTGACTTTAGTCAGCGCGCTGGCAAACAGTTTGTGTGGATTTTGACGGCATTCGGCATTGCCGGGATAATACTGCTGATAGACTCGAAACTGTACAGTGTTTTGTCTTATTTTATCTATGCGGGGGTTTTGCTACTGCTTATTGCTACTATCTTTTTTGCTGCTGACGTTAAAGGTTCCCGCTCGTGGCTTGTGTTTGGTCCTGTGAGTTTTCAACCTGCCGAATTGGCAAAAACGGCAACAGCACTTGCCTTAGCAAAGTTTATGAGTAGCTATAATTTTAAGATAAAAGGCTGGAAAGACTTACTCCCGCTGTTTGCCATTATTTTTATACCTGCCCTATTGATTGTTTTACAAAAAGAGACCGGAGGAGCATTGGTTTTTCTGTCTTTGCTGTTGGTATTTTATCGTGAGGGGATGAATGGTATTATCTTGCTATTGGGAGCTTTTGCCATTGTTCTATTTATTGTAGTCATCCGTTTTGGAGCCATTCCGATACAAATGGATCATGGGAATCTTGGTATGGTTTTAGGAATGTTACTTGTGCTGGCAGTGCAGTTTGTGTATGCCCTTTTTGTGAATAATCATAAAAAGGAGGCGTTGTATCTTTTGGGAGGCAGTGTTGCTATCGTTTCCCTATCTTACTTGCTCAATTTTTTTATACATATCAATTACAATTACGTTGGCATAGCCGTTGTAGCTATTTCTTGCATTTATTGGGCAGGTGTTGAGATTTTTCATAAATATAAGAGATATTGGTCGGTGGTATTTGTTTCAATTGGCGCCGTGTTGCTGAGTTTTTCTGCCGATTACCTGTTCAATAATTTGCTGCAACCGCATCAACAAATCCGTATTAAAGTACTTTTAAATATGGAAGAAGATTTGTACGGGGCAGGTTACAACGTGAATCAGTCGAAAATAGCCATTGGTTCGGGCGGGCTTTTTGGAAAAGGATATCTGAACGGCACCCAGACCAAGCTCAAATATGTTCCCGAACAAGATACCGATTTTATTTTTTGCACCGTTGGTGAAGAGTGGGGATTTGTAGGTTCTACCATATTGTTGCTTACGTACTGGTGGCTCTTGATGCGAATACTTAAAATTGCCGAACGGCAGCGTGAAAAATTCAATCGGATTTACGGTTACGGCGTGGCAAGTATTTTGTTTTTTCATTTGATGATTAATGTAGGGATGGTGCTTGGGATTATGCCCGTCATCGGTATCCCGCTCCCATTTTTGAGCTACGGAGGCTCTTCTTTATGGAGTTTTACGCTATTGCTTTTTATTTTGCTCCGGTTGGATAGTTCTAGATTGGACAGAGGGATTAAGAACAATTTGCTTTGATAAAACGTTTTCTTGTTTTACACATTAATTAAACCAAGAGATATGAATCTTGTATTTCCGACTTCAACCATTTTTTCGCTTGAAAAATCCATTGATTATGTTTCAGGAGGGGTTATCAGCAAACAAATAACAAAAAACTCTTCGGGAAACATTACATTGTTTTCATTTGACAAAGGACAAGGACTCTCTGAACATTCGGCTCCTTTTGATGCCACTGTTCAGATATTGGACGGCAAAGCCGAAATAAAAATAGATGGAAATCCCTACGAAGTGGGCAAAGGAGAATGTATCATTATGCCAGCCAATCATCCTCATTCTCTCTATGCCGTAGAACCTTTCAAAATGCTTTTGACAATGATAAAGGGATAAATCGTCTTATAATTTTGTCTTGAATGTATATATAGACGTTGGTAGCAACGTTTTCTGTTTATTAAAATCCCCCAAATCCCAGAATAAAAATGGATTTAAAGACTTTGACCGATATTTCGGGCTATATCGCTATGACCCTCCTTGTAATTTCGTTTATACCCAAGCAAATCAAAACTATTCGATACATAAATTTAATCGCATGTCTTTTTTTTATAGTTTACGGTATTTTGCTGGGTTGGGCTTGGCCTATTATTATTTCCAATTTAGCTGTCAGTTCCATCCAGTTTTATTATCTTTTTATTGCCCCGAAAAATAAAAAATAGAGATTTTTACCGGTTAGAGATTTTCACCAGTCGATTGACTTTTGTAATCTTGTGGGATGGTTCCGTATTTTGTTTTGAAGCATTTTGAAAAATATCGCGTATCCAATATCCCTACCATTGAGGCCACTTCCTTGACCATTAATTCGCCGGTAGAAAGTAATTGGGCGGCACGTTTCATCTTTATATCGCGTACAAATTCTATGGGCGAAAAACCGGTTAAGCTTTTTAGTTTCTTAAAGAAAACCGAACGGCTCATACCTACGTATTTGCTTATTTCTTCAACCGAAAAATCGTAATTGTCCATATTTTTTTCTATCAACTCCATTACTTTTTTCATCATTGTTTCGTCTTGTGAGGCAATATGGACAGGTTGTGGTTGAAATTCGTTAATTCTCGTTTCAGGTTTAATACTCTCTTGTTTTCCACCAAAAGGAATTAAACTATCTCGATATATTTTTTGCAGGTTTTCACGCTGCCTCAGCAGGTTGGCTATTCTCGCTCTGAAATATGTTACGCTGAACGGTTTAGTGATGTAGTCATCGGCACCATATTCCAGTCCCTCGAGTTTGGTCTCTATGGTCGATTTTGCTGTAAGCAGTATCACGGGGATGTGGCTTGTAGATTTTTCTTTTCTCAGCGAATGCAGAAACTCTATACCATCCACGTTGGGCATCATAATGTCGCTTACGATAAAATCGGGACATATTTTCAATGCTTTTTTCATCCCATCGGCACCATCTTCGGCTTCATATACTTTGTAGTCTTCTTCGAGAATTGTGCGTATGAACGTGCGCAAATCTTCTTCGTCTTCCACTATCAAAATGGTATGCTTTTCTTTTTTGGTATGGACTATGGTTTCAATGTCATTCTCGGGCAAAGCATCCTGCACTGTATCTTTATAGTCTTCATTTTTTTTACTTGCCGCTATGATTTCCACACTTTTGTCAAAATGGGTAAGCCCTTTTTGGAAACTTACCGTAAAGGTACTGCCCATTTTCTCTTCGCTCTCCACCGCTACCTTCGCGGTGTGCTTGTCGGCAAGTTCTTTTATCAGATTGAGCCCGATACCGGTGCTTGGTTTGCTTTTATCTTCACTGAAACTTTCAAATCTGTTAAAGAGTTTTTTCTGCTTCTCTTTTGATATGCCCACCCCTTCATCTTTTACGATTACCGAGAGGGTATTCCCTTCATTTTTTACGACTACCTGTATCGACTTTCCCGATGGGGTATATTTGAACGCGTTGGAAAGTAGATTTACGATAATTTTTTCGGCAGAGTCGGGGTCGACCCAAACTGTTCCATTTTGAGACTCATCCTGAAAATTGAATTGGACATTTTGTTTTTCGGCAATTTCGGTAAAGTTACTGCATAAGTTCGAAACAAAATCGGCTAAATGGATTTCCTGCACTTTGAGATTGACAGATTGAATTTTACGTAAATCCAGTATTTGATTTACCAGTCGGAGCATACGATTTGTGCTTTGAGATACAATTTTTAGTTGATTCTTGACACTTTCGGGCGTTTTGATGTCTTGTATCAAATAATCTACCGGTCCAGCAATCATTGTCAAAGGTGTGCGTATTTCGTGCGAAACATCCGTAAAAAACCGGAGTTTCAGGTCCGACATTTTTTTCTCCAATTCTACATTTGCCTTTAAACGATAGAAAGTTAATGATGTGCGGACTATCAGATAAATGAGACCTATAATGAGCAAAATGTATAAAATGGTAGCAACAAAACTTTCCCAAAACGATGGCAACACTTCAATTGGTAGCAATCGCTCGTTATTTGTCCAATAGCCATCGCTGTTTGTCGATTTTACTTTAAAAATATATTTCCCTTTGGGGATATTGGTGTAATAGGCTATGCGTTGATTTCTTACATAATTCCATTCTTTATCGACCCCCTCTAATTTGTAGGCATATTGAATATTTTCAGGATCAATTAAATCTAAAGCAGCATATTGGATGTTGAAAAATTTTTGTTTGTGCGTAAGTTTGAGTTTGGAAATATTGTCTATAACCTCGTGTAGCGGCGATTTTTCTCCGATAGAAACATTTTTGTTGAAAAGTTGAAAATTAGTAAGGGCGATGTACGGCTTAAATCCATTATCAGATATGTTTTTAGGGGAAAATGAGAGCAATCCGTCTGAGTAGCCGAAAATGATTTCATCATTTTGAGTTTTACAAGCACTAAATTCTGAAAAATAGCTATTTGTCATTATCTTTCGAATTTCTGAAAAAGTTCTAAAAGTACCGTTTTCGGGATCAAATCTATTGAGGCTGTTTTCCGTGCTTACCCACAGTTTGCCAAACTCATCTTCGATAATCGAAAGTGTAACATCAGATTCGAGTCCGTTTTCGGTATTGTAAGTTTCAAATTCGGTAGGAAATCCTTTGCTGTCGAAGTTTACCACTTTGTTTATCCCTCCACCAAAGGTAAAAAGATACATCTCCCCCTTTTTTGTAACGCACACACCGTGTACATCGTTATTTGTAATACTTTTCTTTTCGTTGGGCTCGAGTGAGTATCTTTTAAAATGGATATTTTCGGGAGATGAAAATCCGGAAGCAAACATCAGCATTCCACCGGTGGTGCCGAGACATATATTCCCCTGCTTGTTTTGCGTAATATAGCGTACTTGCGAGGCGGTTTCTATGGGATAGTTTTCTAAGTGATTGCGATGGTTGATAAATTGTGTCGTACCCGCTTTGGAACTCAACAGATTCAACCCACCTCCATAAGTACCTATCCAGATGTTGCTTTTATTATCTTGAAATATGCTGTAAACACTGTTATCACTCAGGCTATACACATCGGTGGGGATGTTTTTGTACTGAGTAACCAAAAATCTCAAAGGCAAGGCTGTCTTTTTTAGTAAAAAAACTCCGGCGCCTTTCGTCCCAATCCATATGTTGTTATCTTTATCTTTGGTAATACAATATACTGTGGCCGGCATCAAACTGTTTGCATGCAGGTTGCCGTCCACTCCAATTTCTCCCAATCGTTTCTTGTTTTTGTCAAAAACGGTCAGTTTTCTATCTTTCGTCGATACCCAGAGATTTGAATCATCATCTTCAAAAACAGCTCTTACTTCATTGGCTGTTTGGAGATATTTTTGATTTGAAATGCGGGTTGTTGTGAAAAAACTCATATCAAATATCACTTTTTCCAACCCATGTGAATGGGTTCCCAACCAGAGATTTCCCTGCTTATCTGAAAAGGCAGAGTGTAAAGAGTTCGAAAATAGCCAATTTTCAGACATAGGAGAATTAAAAAATGGTTTTAAGATGTCTTTTTCCTTGTCGTATAGAGAAAATCCGCCCCCTTTGGGCTGAATCCAAAGTCGTCCGTTTACATCTTCGATAACAAAAGAAAGTGGTGGAGCCACAAACCCCATTACATCTACTGTACTTACTTTGTAGTTTTTATAGTCTCCTGTTTCGGGATTTAACCTATTGATTCCCAGCTCGTTGGTTTCGAACCATAGATTCTGGGCTTTATCGACACAAACAGGTACGATGTGGTTGGAGCTGAGTCCTGTCAAATTCTTCGAGTTGAAAAATCTGGTCGAATTATCTTTTAGATTTACAACGGCAAAGCCTTCGCTGTCCGAAAAAATACCTAGTTGATTCTCCGATATTTTTATAAAATGAGTAATATTTGAATGAAAAGAAAGTTGTAGTAATCTACTTTTGCCTCCTGTCTTGGTTATTCTCCAAATTCTGCCATTCTCTGAGCCAAACCAAATTTCATTTTCCAATTCCACCCCGGTAAAAAACTCCTGTCCGTTGTCACTCTCTCCTGTTTTTTCTGTAAAATACTGTTTTGACTTGCCGTTGTCGGCAATAAATTCAATGCCATTGTCGGTCAGTATCCATGTATTTTTATTGGTATCTTCAATAATATTGTTTATTTTGTTCGATATCAGATTTTCGTTTTTAGTATTGTAGGTATCTAGTACAAATGTAGAGTCTTTCAAAAGGATACATCCGTTTGAGTCAATGATTAACCAAATTTTTCCTGAGGGCTGTATAAATATTTTTGCAATTTTGTTTTTAGACATATTTTTTATAGACTGAATTCCCCAAAAACTTTCCGTGCGAGGGTCGAAACAGTGAAAATCATTGTCGTATGACTTTAGCCATATTCTACCGTACTTGTCTTTACTCAACTTTTCTATGCGGTTGCTTCGCATAAAATACTTGTTGGCAGAGCGAGCCTTGTAGTTTTTGAACTCATATCCGTCAAATTTGCTCAATCCATCCCAAGTAGCCAGCCAAATGTATCCCTTATCATCTTGCAGCATGTCCATAATATTGTATTGTGGAATACCGTCTTCGGTAGAATAATGCCGGATATGGCACAAAGGCTCTGCTTGTAACGCTATTTGGCAGAAAAGTGACACAAAGAGGAGGAGAATAGATACGAGCTTGTTCATAATCAATATCTAATAATAGTTCTTCGGTAAATTTACGGTTTTTTATGGGTCTACAAATATAGTCTAATTTGTTTTTTTATGATTGTTTTCAGCATATTTGACCCACTTTAAAAACCAATTTGTACTACATTAGTTTCGATAAAACCTATTAATATTGCAAAAAGAAAAAAAATGTAGTTCGATGGGGTTGTGAAGAGGAGTAAAACAAAAGAAAATAACATAAAATAATTAACCAAAATTTAGTATGCAAGCACGTAAAATGAAACTGAAGAGTTCCGCTCTTTTCCTTGTTATGTTTCTGTTCGCCGGCAATGTTTTAGCCCAACGAACTATCACAGGGACCGTGACGGAATCTAATGGCGATCCACTTATAGGGGCGTCTGTATTAGTAAAAGGCACTTCACAGGGGACATCCACCAACCTTGACGGAAAATATACGCTGAGCGTATCCAATGACGCAAAAGTATTGGTATTCCGTTCGGTAGGAAAAGAGACCCAAGAAGTAACTATAACCGGCAACACCATTGATGTAATCTTACTTGACAACCAAAAAGTATTGGACGAGGTAATTGTTATCGGCTACGGCACCACCAAGAAAAAAGATATTACAGGATCGGTGGCAACTGTCAAAGCCGAAGATATTGCTGCCGTTCCGGTAACCTCTATTAGCGAGGCACTTACAGGGAAACTTGCCGGTGTTCAAATTACCACAACAGAAGGCTCACCCGATGCAGAAGTTAAAATAAGGGTACGTGGAGGCGGTTCAATCACGGGAGACAATGCACCACTCTATATAGTTGACGGATTTCCGGTTTCATCCATCAACGACATAGCACCCAACGACATCGAAGATATTACGGTACTGAAAGATGCCTCTTCAACAGCCATTTACGGCTCACGTGGAGCAGGTGGCGTTATTTTGGTAACTACCAAAAAAGGGAAAGAAGGAAAACTTGCCGTAAACTATAACGCTTATGTCGGATACAAAAAAATAGCAAAAAAATTGGATGTACTTTCAACTTTCGATTATTCAAAATGGCAATACGAACTGGCGTTGCTAAAAAATGATGGGAAAACCGATTCTTATGAGAAGTATTTCGGCATTTACAATGATATGGATTTGTATAATGATATTGAATATAACGATTGGCAAGATATTGTATTTGGGAGAACAGGTAATACGTTTAACCACAGTTTGAGTTTGAGCGGAGGAACGGAAAAAGCCAAGTTTTCATTCAACTATTCCCATATTAACGATAAAGCGATTATGCAGATGTCGAATTTTAAACGAGATAATCTTAGCCTAAAGTTCAATTATCGACCTGTAAAAAAGATAACCCTTGACTTTTCGACCAGGTTTGCATCAACCGGAATAAACGGGGGAGGCGCCAATGAGCAAAATGAAAAATCAAGCGCGGATTCTCGTCTAAAGTATGCCGTTATCTATTACCCATTCCCTATCAAGGACTTGACCGACACAGGAAGCGACGATACTGAAGACAGTAAACTGTACCAACCGCTCACGGCCATATCGGATAACGACAACCAAGTTAAGAGAATAACCTTTAATATGGCCGGAAGTCTCGGGTGGGAAATAATAAATAATCTTAAATTCAAAACCGAAGTTGGCTATGACGATTACCGAAATAACAATAATCGCTTCTACGGAGCCACTACTTACTATTCGCAGAACCTGTCCAACCTGTCCAACTTGACTGTAGCAGGCTTGCCGGCTATCATTTTGACCAACACGGCAAGAAATGCTATTCGTAATACGAACACATTAAATTACGACTTCAAAAAAATATTGAATAAAGACCATAATTTGAGCGTGATGGTAGGACAAGAATATATCATTCAGCATGAAAACGAACTAACGATGAATATTCAAGGATTTCCTAAATTTTTCTCTTCCGACGACGCCTTCAAATTGACAACACAAGGATTGTACCCCGCTTCAACAGATTATTATTATAGTCCGGACGACAAATTGCTATCGTTTTTTGGGAGGGCAAA
>JBKECI010000051.1:0-47885 GCA_047974405.1 Paludibacteraceae bacterium
TTAACCTATTAGCTCTTGATAAGATTCAGCAGACAAGAGCTCGTCCAATTGTGAAATATCGGAAACCGAAATTTTGACCATCCAACCTTTTCCGTAAGGGTCGTCATTTACCAGTTCGGGGGCATCTTCCAATTTGGTATTAAATTCCAAAATTTCTCCAGAAACAGGGATAAATAGGTCTGAAACCGTTTTAACGGCTTCAACCGTACCAAACACTTCGCCTTGTTCGAGTGTCTCTCCTACTGTTTCTACTTCTACAAAAACAATTTCTCCCAATTCGTTTTGTGCAAAATCGGTAATGCCGATGTATGCTTCGTTGCCTTCAACTCGAACCCATTCATGTTCTTTCGTGTACTTCAAATTTGCCGGTGTGTTCATAAAATATTTATTTTTATTAAAGATATTAGTGTAAAAAATACGAGAATTTAATGACTTATTTCATCTTGTTTTGGGTTACAAATTTACATAAAAATTTTGATCCTGGACATAAATGGTATGTAAAAAAGCACAGAGATATTTTATTTATTTAAAATATAAATCTACTTGAATGGGGTAGTGATCGGAGTCTTTCAGGTTGCCTTGTTTGTAATTGGCTGGTACAAATTGTTTGTCGTACAGGATGTAGTCTATTCGATAACGAAAGAATGAGCGATTGAAAGTCCACGCCAGTCCGGTTTGTGTTTCGACAAAAGCATCTTGCAGATTGCCTTTGACTTTTGTGTAAGTATAAGATGAGGGAACATCGTTAAAATCACCACAAACTATCAATTTGTAGTTGGTTTCTTTTTCGGTTTCAACAACTTTTTGGGCTTGTACAGCACGTACTTTTGATGCCACTACTATTTTATTCGACAGGTATTTTGTTATTTCAGGAATTTTATCAGAGTCAAAATCACTGGCTAGTCGCGATGTTTGTTTCATATCCTGTGCTGTAATTCTATTGGATTCCAAGTGATTGTTGATGATGCGTAGCGTGTCGGCACCCACCACGATATCTGAGTAGATGGAGAGGTTAAACGCAGCATTGTATTGCACGTCTCGCTTGCAAATGATGGGATATTTTGACAGCGTAACAACGCCAAGTTTCATATTCCATTTTTCTAATTTGTATTTGATATGTTTATAAGGGTATTTTGAAAAGATTTTTTGAAAATCGGAATAGGTAAACTGACTTTCATTTTGGCTTACGGCAAATTCTTGCAGGCAGACAATATCGGCATCGGCATCCAGTATATACTTTATCACTTCGTTTTCTTTTTCTTTTTTCATCGAGCCGGTACTCATCGTATTGTAGCTCAGTACAGTCAGCTTTTTATTACTTGTTTCTATGTTGGGTTTGAATATAGTTATAGGAAATGATGTTTTGATTATTCCTCCAAAAAAAATAAATGAGAGCAAAGGTATCAACGCCCACCATTTTTTGCGAAAAAGCCAAAAAAGTAAGAAAAATAGGTTGAGGACCGCCAAAGGTAGTATAAAAAACGAAAAATATGAAGGAAACATCCATACGTTGGGGTTTGTTTTGGACGCAATGCCTGCCAGTAACAATGCTAATACTACCAGCAAATTGGCAAAGAGGAATATCCCTTTTATAAATTTTATCATAGCATTTGTTTTGACTAAGTACTTTTGTTCAGATCATAACCTTAAATTTGGATTATACTTGAATTTATTTTTTCTTATCAAATAGTTTTCTTTTTTCGTTTGTGGTCAAGCTTTCGTATCCGGAGGTTTTTATTTTATCCAATATGGTGTCAATTTCTGCTTCGTTTTGGGCTTTTTGCCGGTTGTAGTCTCCGTCCGACATTTTTGCCGAATGATACTTTGTAGCTTTCAATTTGGGTTCGCGTTTACGAAACGAAGTTACAAAAAAATCGATAATTTTATTGAAAATCAGAGTTATATCGTTTCCCTTTTTTTCGAACACTACAAACAGGTATCCTGCCAATGCACCGCCTACATGAACCATTTCTCCCCCGCTATTTTCGCCGGTTATACCAAAAAAACTTATCAATACAGTGGCAATAGCGATGTAAATCATTTTTACTTTTCCGATAAAAAGCAGCCGGAGTTCCGAGTTTGGAGCTTTAACAGCCGCCGCCACAATGATGGCTACAATACTGCCGGATGCTCCGATTACAAGTGCATCTGTTTCGGAGAGCTTGTAATAAGGAAATAGATTGAACGAAAGAACAAAAATCAATGCGCCTACAAGCCCACCGAAAAGGTACAAAGCCAACAATTGTTTTTCGGAAAAATACATCAAAAATATCTTACCAAACCAGTAAAGTGCAAACATATTGAAAATCAAATGCATAAACTCCTCGTGTACAAACATGTAGGTAAGAGGGGTCCAAAAATGATGCAGCAAAGACATTGTATTTGCCGGTATAGCAATCAATGTCAAGTATAGGGAAACATCTACATTGAAAAGTCTGAAGATAATCACAAAAAACTTTATGCCTACAAAAATCGCCACGTTGAAATAAATCAACTTGGTAAGTGATGAACCATATTTATAATTTTGCTTTATGGTTTCAAAAATATTGTTCATATTCTGGTTGTTTTTTTAAGAATAGAGTTTGCCCTGTTTTTTCCAGATAAGAAGTAGAACAAGCCCAAACAGCATACCCCCCAAATGTGCAAAATGTGCGATATTATCTCCCGAAAACTGCGCCACTCCCAAAAAGAGTTCGGCTAAGCCGTAAAACAGTACAAACCAGCGCGCTTTGATAGGAATGGGAAGAAAGATAAGAAATAGTTTTTCTTCGGGAAAAAGCCAACCAAATGCCAAAAGCAACCCAAATACCGAACCGGAAGCTCCGATGGTTACGGCGCGGTTCATTACTTCGTTGAGTTGGGAAATAGCATAGGTTACATTTTCGGCACCGTTAATTACAATGGCTTGGTTCAGCGCATTAAAATAATTATTGAATTCGATGTACCAAAACAGTTGTTGTACAAATGCGGCTCCAATACCGCTAACCAAATAATAGAGCAAAAATTTTTTTGTTCCCCACACCCTTTCGAGTAATGCTCCAAACATATACACGGCAAACATATTGAAGAATATATGAGAAAAACCGGCATGCATAAACATGTAGGTGATTACCTGATAGGGGTGAAACTTACTCGCCTGCCAATAGTGCATGCCGAGTAGGCTATTTAAATCTATATTCTTAATCAAAACGGTAGCCAAAAACATTATGACATTGATTATCAATATATTTTTAGTTACAGGAGGTATATTGTCCAGAAAAGATGTTCTGTTATTCATCGTTAGTTATCAAATAATTATTAAGCCTGAAAGAAGTTTGCAAAGTTACTAAAAAAATCTGCTTGCTATGTAAATGAACTTTTTTTAGCAAATATTTATTAAAAAGTACCTTTTTCTCCTTTAAAGTTTTGCATAAAAAAACAAAAGAATTAACTTTGTGATTTTCAGGAAGAAACGTCTTTAACTATTTATTTATTAAAATCTAAAAATCATGAACAAAGCAGAATTAATCAGCGCTATCGCTACGGAATCGGGTTTAACCAAAACAGATTCTAAAAAAGCTCTTGACGCTACGGTAAAAGCTGTAACCAAAGTATTGGCTAATGGAGGTAAAGTAAGTTTGGTTGGATTTGGAACATTTTCGGTAACAGCTCGCGCCGCACGTACTGGAATTAACCCTTCTACCAAAAAATCTATTAAGATTCCGGCTAAGAAAGTAGCAAAATTCAAAGTAGGCGCCGATTTGGCAAAAGCTGTAAAATAACTGAATTTACTTTTTGCATCCAAAAAGATGTGGCGTAAGAATGCTACATCTTTTTTTGTTGGTTTCCTATCAATTGGTTTTCCGCTTCTCTCACTTTTTCAAATGTAAACTCAGAGATTATTTTGTCTTTGTATTCCTCAATTTTGTCGTTCATCAAATTTCCTATACTTCCTTCGTGTGTGTGTAATAGCACTCTATTGGGCACGAAATTGCCATTTTCAATATCTAACCCCACTTTTTTGTATGCGTCCCGAAAAGGAATACCTTGCAAGGTAAGTTTGTTTACTTCTTCTACACTGAAAATGGATTCGTATTTCTTGTCCGAAATAATGTTGTCGTTTACCGAGAGACTTTCCAGCATCAAAGTGGTCATTTCTATGCAATTTATCAATTCTTCAAAAATGGGGAGAAACAATTCTTTGACAATCTGATAATCGCGAAAATATCCCGAGGGCAGGTTGTTGGTTACCAGCAATATTTCTTGCGGCGCTGCTTGAATTTTGTTGCACTTAGCCCTTGTCAGCTCAAATACATCGGGGTTTTTTTTATGGGGCATAATGCTCGAACCGGTAGTAAACTCATCGGGCAATTTGATAAATCCAAAGTTCTGAGAGTTGAACAGGCAGGCATCGTAAGCCAATTTTGATATTGTGGCTGCAATGCCCGCCAAAGCGGTGGTTACAACCCGTTCCATTTTGCCCCGCCCCATTTGGGCATATACTACATTGTAGTTCATTGTATCGAATCCTAACAGATCGGTGGTCATTTGGCGGTTTAGCGGAAACGACGATCCGTAGCCTGCCGCAGAACCTAACGGGTTGCGATTGACTATTTTCCACGCGGCAAGAAGCATTTGTAAATCGTCGGTCAAACTTTCGGCATAGGCTCCAAACCAAAGTCCAAACGAGGAAGGCATAGCTACTTGCAAATGGGTGTAGCCCGGCAGCAGTATATCTTTATATTTGTTGCTTTGCTTTATCAATGTATTAAAAAGGGTGGAGACAGCCGATACTGTTTTTTCTATTTCGGCACGGGTAAAGAGTTTCAGATCGAGTAATACTTGATCGTTTCTCGAACGTCCGCTGTGAATTTTTTTTCCGATATCGCCCAATTTGCGTGTCAATATTAACTCTACCTGCGAGTGTACGTCTTCTATCCCCTCTTCTATCTCAAACTCTTTATTTTCGGCCAAAAGGTATATTTTTTGCAGTTCGTCAAGCAGCATATCAAGTTCTGTGCTGTTGAGTAAGCCAACCGATTCGAGCATAGTAATATGTGCCATTGACCCTAGCACATCGTATTTTGCCAAATAAATATCCAACTCACGATCACTACCAACGGTAAATTTTTCAATTTTTTCGTTTACTTTCGTATTTTTTTCCCAAAGTTTCATCTCTAATAATTTGTTCTAAAAAGCGGAAAAATTATAAATATACATTGAATAAAATCACTGTTTCCTATAAACTGCTACCTCTTTTTTTGAAAGTGGTAGTTTGGTTTTTGGAGTTTATTCCGGTTAAAACAACTTCCCCGTCAATGTTCTTCTTGCGATACGGAAGACATTAGTGTAACGGCTTTGGCTATTACATCTGCCATCGTATTTATTCCTTCTTTTAGCCTTTTATCTATCATCATTTTAAACATAGTTGGTATGTCTGCTTTCAAGGTCAATTTCATACGAGTATCGCTTTCTGCCACCTGTTTCAGTTGAATCCAAAAATTAACACTTATCGGCGTGTTTTCTCCGGCAAATTTGATTGTTTTGAATGGTTCTCGCTCTACGATTCGCATCGACATTTTACCGAATCCATCAACGCGAAACGACAGTAGGTCTTTTTCAAACTGAATATCTTTCAATTTGTTTCCGATTTGCTCTGCCTCGGCAATATTTACATCGCGTAGTTTTTGAAGATTCGACAAATCGCTCACCAGATTAAAGATCTCCTCCTCGGGAGATGATATGATGTGAATACTGCTCTCGTAAGTGGTCATTTCGTATTTTATGTGTTTTTTTTCGATTGGTTTGTTGTGGTTAAAAATTACCGCAGGTATCCTCTTCTTCTCAAATCTTTATGTATTTCCTCTATGTTTTCGGGGATATTTATCTGAATTAACCAATTAATATCCAAACCATTGTAAATAGCTCGCTTCATTATCGAAGGGTTATTTGCTATCAGCATTCCCAACTTT
Source organism: Paludibacteraceae bacterium (assembly GCA_047974405.1). GTDB lineage: Bacteria > Bacteroidota > Bacteroidia > Bacteroidales > Paludibacteraceae > UPXZ01. Next base: position 5,952 of record JBKECI010000051.1, read on the forward strand.
TTTAATTCGTCTTCAAAGTCGAGTAAATAATCTTTGTGCATTTTGTTTATGAGCATCAGTATTTTAAATACCTTGGTAATTACTGATGTGCAAAATTTTTCGGAACGAGCATAATTTTCAGACAAAATATTATCTTTGTTTTTTTCGAGTATTTCACTTATCATCCAAAGGTTTAATGATATTTCACCGTATTTGTCTTTGGTGGTTTTTATGTGTTCTGTTATTGCGCCACTCATTTCACGAACATCCATATTTAAATAACCAGTGGAGTAAAAACTACAGGTAGCTCTTTCGATAAGTTGAGATATATAATTCCGTGTGTTCTCTCTTCTTTCTTCGACCGAATCGGAGCTTACTAAAAGAAAATCCAGCTGTTTTATTAGCGATATGTCTTTTTTTAATAATCTGAAAATAAGTTTGTCCTTTTCTTTCGCCGGCAAAAGCCGTATAGCTTCTTTTAATTCATTAGGCAGTATCATAATTTATATTTCCAGATTTTTTCGCCACAGAGCCGGATTTCTTCGCCATTCTTTGAGTGTTTCGATATCTTCTTCAGATATGTACGAGGTGGATAATGCCTCCAACAATACCGATTCGTAGTTGCACAACGAGGTCAGTTTTACTTTGGCGTTTTTGAATTTTTCTTCTGCTACCGGTAGGCTGTAGGTAAAGATAGAAATCATACCCAACACCTCGCTACCATCTTTTCTAATAGCCTCAACGGCTTTCAGACTACTACCTCCGGTAGATATCAAATCTTCGATGACCACAACTTTCTGCTTTGGTTTTAAATCGCCTTCTATCAAATTTTCCAATCCGTGATCTTTTGGGCTTGAACGAACGTAAATAAACGGCAAACCTAATTGATCGGCCACCATAGCTGCCTGCGCTATGGCTCCCGTAGCCACGCCTGCAATTACCTCTACATCGGGATATTGTTCTAATATTGTGCGAGTGAGTTCTGCTTTGATAAAAGTGCGTACGCTTGGATATGAAAGTGTTTTTCGGTTGTCGCAATATATGGGCGAATACCAACCCGAAGCCCATGTAAATGGGTTGTTAGGTTGAAGTTTTACTGCTTTTATTTTTAATAATTTTTCGGCTATCGATTTTTCTAATGATTTCATTTTTATATTTTTAATTAATTACACCGACTCGTATTTTAAGCCTGCAAAGATAATGAAACTATTCAAAAAAAGAAATAATAATCTGTCTGGTTTTGAGATGTAACAAAATTTGCCGCTACTCTCTCCTCTCTCTTTCCGAGAAATTAAATATTAAAAATATTTTTCTGATAATATGTATTTGCGTCTTTCGACAAGTACATAAATTATTAACGTAAATTATATCGGCAAACTTTATATCAGACATTTGCCATTTTATTTAAGGGGTTTTGGATGAGTTCATGTTTCTGACAAAAAAAACGATGAGTATCGTCCCTGACTTTGTTAATACGGATATAAGCGAGTTGCTACAAAAATTATTTAATAAAGGAAACTGCCTCAAATTTAATTTTGAGGCAGTTTATTTCGAAGTTGGCTAGATATTCTTCGGTACCAAACATATGGGTACTGTATTGAATCAATTATCCACTAATGGACGTAGTTTTTTTTATTTTGTCCTATAAGGTGCAAATGTAATCAAAAAAATCATAGCATCTCAAAAAAAAAAGAATTAACCTAAAAAACACATTGTTTATTTGATTACCCCTGCTCCCTCTCTAATAATCTCTTGTTTCATATCGGTACAATCTATCACGGTAGAAGGAATGACACCTCCCAAACCACCATCTATTACCAGCGAAGTAATTTTTCCGTATTTTTCTTCAATGAGCTCGGGGTCTGTAATGTATTCCTGGGTATCTTCATCGGTAAAAATGGAACTTGCCATGATGGGGTTTCCAAGCTCGCGAACCAGCTGCAAGGCTATATTGTTGTCGGGGATACGGATGCCGACCGTTTTTTTATTTTTGAATATTTTAGGGAGTTTATTGTTTCCATTGAGAATAAAGGTAAAGGGACCGGGCAGATTTTTTTTTATCAATTTGAATGCGGTATCGTCTATTTTGGCATATTCGCTTACTTGGCTTATTTCATCGCATATAACCGATAAATTTGCTTTTCGTATATCCTTTTCTTTTAACTTTGCTATAAATTCGACCCCTTGCTGGTTGTAAATATCACAACCGAAAGCATACAGCGTATCGGTGGGAAATATGATTACACCACCGTTTTTCATCACTTCTGCTACGTGGCGTATTTGATTCAGATTGGGGTTGTCCTCGTAAATTTTAATTAACATTGTATGCTCAACAAGTAAAGAGAATCCGGTTCAAAAAATAAGAGTAAACCGTTCTTTGTGTCAAACTTTTTACTCTGTGTATAAAATCGAGTGCAAAAATACAAAAAAATCCTACAAACAAACGGTTTACAGGATTTTTTTAGATTAAAAAAGAGTGCGTTAATTAAACGCGTCGATAATTGCCTTAAAATCAACCGATTTGAGCGATGCCCCACCAATAAGCCCCCCGTCCACATCGGGTTTGGAGAAAAGTTCTTTCGCATTTCCCGCATTGCAGCTTCCCCCATAAAGAATGGTGGTATTTTGAGCTATTTCGTTACCGTATTTTCCGGCTATCAAACTGCGGATGTAGGCGTGGATTTCCTGCGCTTGATCGGAAGTGGCTGTAAGCCCCGTTCCGATAGCCCACACTGGTTCGTAAGCCACCACTATTTTACCAAAGTCTTCTGCCGAAAGATTGAAAACCGACCCTTCCAATTGTGCTTTTACCACCTCGTTTTGCCTGTTCGCTTCACGTTCTTCTTTCAATTCTCCTATACAGAAAATCGGTTTGAGTTCGTTGCTGAGAGCCAACAGTACTTTTTCTTTCAAAATCTCGAATGTTTCGCCGTAATAGGCTCGGCGTTCGGAGTGTCCCAATATTACGTAGTTTGCTCCGGTAGATTTTACCATAGCGGCAGATATCTCTCCTGTATAAGCTCCGCTTTCTTTATTGGCGCTATTTTGAGCCGAAACGTTTATCACGCTCCCTTTAACGGTTTCTGCTACTGTTGCCAAATGTGTAAACGGGACACCAATAATAACTTCGCAATTGGGTGTTGCTCCATTCAAGAGTGTTTTTAATTCGGCTGCCAAAACCACACCCTCTGACAGGGTTTTATTCATTTTCCAGTTGCCTGCTACAATGTTTTTTCTCATATTGATGTTGTTGTTTGTTATATGTAATTATTTTATTTTATTTTTCGCAATAATGTGCTCCCTATTCGTTCCCCGCATCAAAATCTCTCCAAGCCCACTTGCCTGTAATGACACCGTCTTTTATCTTTACAAAACCGGGGTTGGAACGAATGATGGTTTTCAAAGTTATCGGATCGGTTTTGTAAAACGAAAATGATATGCCGGTCTCTCTTTTGAATTTTTCGATGTCTCTGTCTGATGCGCTGGTAAGAGCGTAAAATCTATCTTCGTTACTGTTGGTTTTGTCAAACAGTAGTTCGGCTTTGTCTGCCCCTTTTGAAACAGATTTTGTCAAATCATACATAATTACCAAGTATGTATTCCCTTGATAGTGCATCACATCATCCGTAATATTATTTCCTTGTTCGTCTATAATTTCAAAATTATGTATCGGTGGTTCATATCCTTTCGAAACGAGTATTGTTTTTTGCTCTACAAACGTCCAAGTGCTGTCTTTGGGGTAGTTATCAATAGTAAATTCTTTTTTTACCCCTTCTCTTTCGTAAATCAGTTTAGTGTCATACTTGTCGGCTGGCATTCCTTGTGGTGTTTTCATAGCCTCCGGTATGTTTACTCCGATTTTGTAGGGGCGAAAATCCATCATCGGCAAATGGCGGTAGCTATAACCCGACAGACCGACTCCTGCTACTACAAATACAAGTATCAATGACCATTCGACACCGGGCAAAAAAAGGTTGCGCATTTTTTTGTGATAGGTAAGTGTCAGCAGTATCATAACGAATAATGCCACATTTTTATAAAACGTGTTCCAATTGCTCAATACTAAAGCGTCTCCAAAGCACCCGCAATCGGTTACGGGATTGTTAAGTGCTATGTAAAGTGTGAGCGGCAGCATAACCGACATAAAAATCAGGGCAACGATTGAGGTCGTTTTGAGTTTTATTTTAAATAAAAAACAGAATCCTACCAACAATTCTAAGGTAGAGAGTGCCACGGCAGCAGGGAGCGCCGCAGGGTGAAACACGACAAAACTTTCACCAAAAGAGGTAAGATAATCCTGTATTTTATAAGTAGAGCCGAGTGGGTCAATGGCTTTTACAAATCCAGAAAAGAGAAATACTGCTCCCAAAACGATACGAATTATTTCCAATATTACGGTGGAAGTTTTTTGCCAAATCGTTGTTACCTTTGTGGTTTTTGCATTGGAATATCGGGAGCGTGGTTTGAACATCTTTATTTATTTTTACAGTTTATTTTTTTAACATTCGAGTTTAATCAATCCAAATACGGCATAGTTTATCATATCAAAATAGTTGGCATCTATCCCTTCTGAGGCAATCGTTGCTCCTTGATTGTCCTCGATTTGTTTTGTTCGATAAATCTTCATCAATATCAAATCGGTATAAGATTGTGTACGCATAGCGCGCCAAGCCTCGTCGTAGTCATGATTTTTTGCCATCATCAATTCTTTGGCTTCTGTTGCATACGTATCGTATAGCTCCAGTACTTTACTGTCATTTAAATCGGCTGTTTCCGAATGTCCCAGCCTGAGCTGTATCAGTCCGATGATTCCGTAATTGACTATGCCGATTAATTCGGGACAAATACCTTCGTTTACTTTTGCTTCGTTTTTGGTTTCCAACGTTCTGATGCGGTTGGCTTTAATAAAAATCTGATCGGTAACGGATTGTGCGCGCATAATGCGCCACGACGTTCCGTAATCTTTCATTTTTTTTAAAAATACATCGCGACAGAGTTGAATGGCATGGTCGTATTGCCGGTCGGTATTCGTCATATTATTGTTCGGCTGTTTTGAATGCAAAATTAGTAAATAATAAAGAACTAACAAAACGCATTTTATTCTCTTACATCTGTGTATTGTTTAGTAAAATTATTTTTTTTTGCTTTAAATTCGTTTTCGATATTCTGTTCGCGATGTATCAATTGTACTTCCACTCCAAATTTGCTATGAATGTGTTCCGCCATTTTTTGTGCTGAATATACAGACCGGTGCTGCCCTCCGGTGCATCCAAAGCATATCATTAGATTGGTAAATCGTCTTTCAATATATCTTTTTATGGATGAATCTACAATATTGTAAGCATTGGCAAGCAGGTCGAGGATTTCGCCGTCTTTTTCGAGAAATTCGATTACAGCACTGTCCAAGCCAGTTTGTGAAGAGTACTTTTCGTATTTTCCAGGATTGTTTACGGCACGGCAATCAAACACGAATCCTCCTCCATTGCCACTCGCATCGTTGGGTATCCCTTTTTTGTAAGCAAAGCTATATACTTTTACCACTAATGGTTTGTGTAGAGTTACGTCCTGAAACTGTTTCAATTCGGACATCTTGTTCAAGACGTTCATCAGGTACGGATAAGTAGAAAAATCGTATTGAATCATTAATTCGCGCAAATTGACCAATGCGTAAGGAATGCTTTGCAAAAAGTGGGGTTTTTTCTCAAAATACCCTCTAAATCCATATGCTCCAAGCACTTGTAGCAGTCTGAATAAAATAAAATGATTTAATGTTTCCATAAACTCTGTTTCGTCCACATCCATATAGTTCTTGAGCGAGCGTATGTAAGTATTGAGCAGTTCGTCCCGCATTTGGTTGCCGTACTGCGCACGGGCTTGCCAAAGAAATGATGCTACATCGTAATATACAGGACCTTTTCTTCCCCCTTGATAATCGATAAGATAGGGTTTTCCCCCTTTTATCATCACATTTCTACTCTGAAAATCGCGATACATAAAGGTGTCGGTCGGGTTTTTCAGGAGAAAATCTGCCATTTTTTCAAAATTGTCTTCCAGTATATTTTCCTGAAATTCCAGCCCGGTGGGTTTCAAAAAGCAATATTTGAAATAGTTCAAATCCCACAATACCGAGCGTTTGTTGAATTCAGACTGGGGATAGCATTTTTCGAAATTAAAATCTTCGGCACCAACTATTTGTATCTTTGGCAAAAGTTCCATAGTGCTATGGAGGATTGTTTTTTCGTCATCCGAAAAAACTCCCGTCAGACGTCCTTTTTTTATATAGTCAAAAAGTAACGTATCGCCCAAATCTTCCTGTAGGTAAAACAATTCGTCTCCAGACACTGCCAAGCATTCGGGAACAGGCAATCCTTTTTTTCTAAAATGTTTTGACATATATACAAACGCACGATTTTCGTCAACTGAAGTACCGGCAACGCCTATCAAAGATATTTCTTCGTTCTTTAACCTGAAATATTTCCTGTTTGACCCCGATACGGTAAGTTGTTCTTGGATGGTGGCCTTTGTGGCTGTTACATTATGAAAAAGTTGCTGTAGCGTCGACATTAAAAAAAAGTTTTGTTTGATGATTTAATTTTGATATTGCATTATTTAACTACTTGACAGTAGTATAAATAGAAATTAAGAATTGATTCCGGAGAAACTATTGAGATGACATAAATTAAAAATTTATACGACCGGACAGGTTGAAATATCCATAAAAAGCGATAAAATAATATTTGACCGGTTGCTTGAGGAGAAATGAAAATTATTGAGAAATATTTGTATTATTCCTAATTAAATTGAGCATTGCTTCAATATTTTCTTTCTTGCCCGGGTGGATGATTGTATTGTTTTTTGTAATAGATATTAAGATGTGTCGGAGAGTTAAAGCCATATTTATTCGATATTTGTTTGATGTTCATATCTGTATGTTCAATATCCGACTTGATTAACTTTGCTTTTTCACGCATCATCCATTGTTTGGGAGTGTCGTTGAAATGCTCCCTGAATCTGCGTGTAAATGTCTTTTCGGACATATTACATTTTTCTGCCAATTCCTTGACCGAGTTGCAAGCCAAATGATTATCTTTTACAATTACCACAAAGTCGTCTAGCGAGTCTATAATGGGCGATAGGAAGTAAGCTATCTGTTCTTTGGTATAAAATCCCCGTAAAATAAACAACCATTCGCTCTCTTTTATGTCATGCAAATGCTGACACATCATTTTACTTCTCAAATAGGCACCCAAGTGTTCGATAAATTGTTTCAACACACTATTCATCGGAAGTATTCTGATGTCGTCGTCTGATTTTTTTTTATAATTATTTAATTCAAGTAACGAAAATTTATCACAGAGTATTTTGGGATGTTCAAAAAAAAGTATTGTAAAAAAAGAGGTTCGATTCAAAGAGCAAACGTAATCTTGCTCGTAATCGAGCAGGCATTGTTGCTCTGAACCTATTATTTTTGTTTCGCCCAACTCTGAAGTTATCTCAAGTTCTCCGGCAGATAAAAAAATGATGGCAAACTGTTTTTTCAGTCGAAGGGTAAATTTAGCATTTCTTTTTATTTTTTTTTCCCAAAATCCCGAATTGTATTCTTTTATATAATGTTTACACGTTGTGTGTTCGTCTATATACAGCAGTTTTCCGGATTTTTTTTTGTTGATTTTGGTTGCTCTAATCATACTTTCCATTTGCAGAATATAATAAGAATCACATTGCAGGATAAAATATTTTCTATTTTGTTAAATTTGAAATGCTTTTTCGACCTCATCGTTGACCATTGTTACGAATTTCTGTATCGTTAAAACTCCTTTGTCGCCCTCGCCTTGCCGCCTTACCGATATTTCGTTGTTTTCTGCTTCTTTTTCTCCGACTATCAGCATATAAGGAATACGTTTCAGTTCATTGTCGCGTATTTTGCGTCCTATTTTTTCGTTGCGGTCATCTACAATTGTCCGCACATCTTTATTGTTAAGTTCTTGCGCTATCTCTTTGGCGTAGTTGTTAAATTTTTCGCTAATGGGCAGTACAACGGCTTGGTCGGGTGTGAGCCACAATGGAAATTTTCCGGCAGTGTGTTCTATCAGTACGGCTACAAAACGTTCCATAGAACCAAACGGGGCGCGGTGTATCATTACCGGGCGGTGTTTTTGGTTATCGTCTCCGGTATATTCCAGTTCGAAACGTTCAGGCAGGTTGTAGTCCACCTGAATGGTACCCAACTGCCACTTTCTGCCAATGGCATCGCGAACCATAAAGTCTAATTTTGGTCCATAAAATGCTGCCTCGCCCAATTCTACGTTGGCTTTTATCTCTTTTTCTTGGCAGGCTTCCATAATAGAGCGTTCGGCTTTTTCCCAATTTTCATCGCTCCCTATATATTTTTCTTTGTTATTTGGATCGCGGAGCGAAATTTGAACTTCTACATTTTTGAAATCGAGTGCGCTGAAAATGATGTTGATAATGTCCATCACTTTCAAAAATTCGTTTTTCACTTGATCGGGGCGGCAAAAAATGTGTGCATCGTCTTGGGTAAAACCGCGTACGCGGGTCAATCCGTGCAGTTCCCCGCTTTGTTCGTAGCGATATACCGTCCCAAATTCTGCCATCCGCACGGGCAAATCTTTGTAAGAGCGGGGCTTGTGCTTATATATTTCGCAGTGATGCGGGCAGTTCATCGGTTTAAGCAGGTATTCTTCCCCTTCTTCGGGGGTATGGATGGGTTGAAACGAATCTTTTCCGTATTTAGCATAGTGCCCTGAGGTTACATAGAGCAGTTTGTTGCCTATGTGCGGGGTCATAACCTGCTCGTATTCGTATTTGCGCTGAATTTTTTTCAGAAAATCTTCCAATCGTAAGCGCAGAGCTGTTCCTTTGGGGAGCCACATCGGCAATCCTTTGCCTACGGTTTCGGAAAACATAAACAACTCCAATTCTTTGCCTATTTTTCGGTGGTCACGTTTTTTTGCCTCTTCGAGCATTATCAAATATTCGTCCAACATTTTTTTCTTAGGAAAGGTAATTCCGTAAATGCGGGTAAGCATTTTTCGTTTTTCGTCGCCTCTCCAATAGGCTCCTGCTACATTGAGTACTTTTATGGCTTTAATCTCGCCGGTATTTTCCAAATGGGGCCCCCGACAAAGGTCGGTAAAGTTTCCTTGCGAATAGAGGGTGATGGTTCCGTCCTGTAAGTCGTTGATTAGTTCTACTTTGTATTCATCTCCTTTGTCTAAAAATATTTTTAGGGCGTCGGATTTTGAAATATCTTCACGGACAATTTTTTCTTTTTTTGAGGCAAGCTCCCTCATTTTATCTTCAATATTCTGCAGATCAGATTCTTTTATTATTGCACTGCCTGGGTCTACATCGTAATAAAATCCGTTTTCGATAGCCGGTCCAATACCAAATTTTATACCTGGATACAGTTCTTGCAACGCTTCTGCCATTAAGTGGGCAGAACTGTGCCAGTAAGCGTGTTTTCCTTCGGAATCGTCCCATTTATATAGATGTATGGACGAATCTGAGGTTATGGGACGGGATAAATCCCACGTTTGACCGTTTACTCCTATTGATAATACTTCTTGTGCCAATCTCGGGCTGATGCTTTCGGCTATTTGGCTCCCTGTTACGCCTGAAGTAAATTCGCGTACCGAGCCGTCCGGAAATGTGATGTGTATCATACTGAACCTTACAAGTGGTTTTTTATAAATTTTGTAAATTGAATACAAAGATAAATATTTTCGTCAAATGTATGGTGTCGAAAAGCTATTTTATACTTTCTTTGAAAGTAAAATTATGGCAGTTGTTTTATTTTTTTCAAAACTTTTTCGATGGTATTGATATTGCGTAGCGTGAATTCATTTTTGAAATGTCCGTATGGGTGCATATCCTTTTGAGAGCCTACCAATAAAATAGTACCTTATGCAACTGCTCTCCTCCCCCACTCTGTGTGGGAGGATATTTACCAAATTCATCATACAATTTACTCTCAAAGCCGTTTTTAAAAATAAAAATGTAATTATTTTTGCTATGTCTGATCCAAAATATTTATCTCCATACAGTTATTTTTTTTCAATAGAGATTATATAAGTTGGAATGATATATGCCTGTTTATCAAAAATTCAAATCGACATATATTTTTCCTATGGAAAACTGAAAAAGAAAATTACAAATTTCGATTCTCCTAAATCCCCTTTTGCCAAAGGGGACTTGAGAAATTCTCCCTTAGCGAAGGGGGCAAGGGGGATTGAGATAATCTATTTTCTGGAAAAGGGATAAGAAAAATTGTAATATTTTACTGAGTAATAAGAATCATAACAAACTAATCTGTATAATATCTAATAATCCTTGTTCTATCTAATCTCAAATTTTGTTTCTATACCATTTTGGCTGTCTCCTCCTACCATTACTTTAAAAGTACCGGATTCTACCACTTGTTTCATATTTCTATTCCAAAAAGCAAGTACCGAAACGGGTATCGAAAAATGTACGTCTTTTGTCTCTCCGGCTTTCAAATCTATTTTTTTAAAATCTTTCAGTTCCTTTACCGGTCTGGCAACAGAGGCTATCTCGTCCGTAATATACAGTTGTAGGGTTTCCGTAGCATCTCTAAAACCAGTATTTTTTATTTTTAATGATAGTGTAAGGGTATCGGAATATGAGAGGATATTTGATTTTAATTTCATATCTTTTAAATTAAATGTCGAATATGTCAATCCGTATCCAAAATAGAATAATGGTCTGGAGCCAACATCAAGATACGAAGATGTATGACCTAAAACAGATTGCTTCGCGTTTAACGGAATCGCATCTATGTCAATTTCCTTTTCTTTTGCCGGTCTTCCAATACGGTAGTGATTATAATAAATGGGGATTTGACCGACTACTTTGGGAAAAGTTATGGGGAGTTTTCCTTTGGGGTGTATTTTTCCAAAAATTACATCGGCAATTGCATCTCCTCCCATTGTGCCCGGATGCCAGGCATAAAGTAAGGCATCACTATTATTCAGTTCATTTTCAATAGTTAGTGGTCTACCTGCCATTATTACCGTAATCAATGGTTTGTCTGTTCTTTTCAATACGTTTATTAATAGCTTTTGAGCTCCTTTCAGTTCAATATTTGCCAAACTATGCGCTTCGCCAGAGAGTATTGCTTCTTCCCCGACAAATGCAATAATTGCATCGACATCTTTGGACAACCGTCTTACTTCGGCAAATTGAGCAGTATCTTTATCTCTTGAATAATCAAGCCCGTTAATTACTTTTATATCAAAATCTTTCCCATATAATTCTTCGAATGCAATAGTTGGTGTCCTTACCAATTCAATGGCTCCATCCATATTCCATGTTCCCATTTGATCGTGTGGAGCATTTGATAAAGGACCTACAATCAAGATTTTTTTCACCTTTTCTTTTGACAAAGGTAAAATGGAATGATTGTTTTTTAGCAGCACCAAGGACTCATGGGCTAAATCATAAGCTGTTTTTAAAAATTCCTCTGATTGCTTGTTATTTTTAATATTTTCAGTATTTATTACATACGGAGATTCGAATAAATTCAATTGCTTTTTGAGCGATAAAATATGATATACGGCGCTATCTATGATTGTTTCGGATACAGTTCCGTTTTCAACCAATTCATTAAGGGTTTCGATATATATTCTTGAAGACATATCCATATCAATACCGGCTTCTATGGCTTTAGCACCTGCAGATTGCCTGTCAGGGGCTATGCCATGCACTATTAGTTCACCAATTGAACCCCAATCGGAAAAAATTACACCGTTGAAATTATATTCTTGTCTCAGTACATTGTGCAGCAAGTATTTGTTGTCTGCAACAGGAATACCGTCTATGGCATTGAAAGAGGTCATTATACTTGCACAGCCTGCATCAATGGCTGCTTTGAAAGGGGCGATGTATGTTTCTCTCAACAATCTTTCCGGAATATAGGTCGAATTGTAATCTCGCCCACCTTCTACAGCCGCATATCCTACAAAATGTTTGGCAGATGCTGCCATACTCGTATTTTCTGATAAATCGTTACCTTGATATCCTTTAACTACCGCCACCCCCATGACAGACGCAAGGTGGGTATCTTCACCAAACCCTTCGGCAACGCGCCCCCATCGAGAGTCTCTTGTAACATCAATCATAGGGGCAAAAGCCCATTTGACACCATGATTTGTTGCCTCAACTGCGGCATTGCGCATTCCTTGCTTGACCAGCTCCGGGTTGAATGTAGCCGCCAATCCAAGTGGAATAGGCAGTATGGTATTGAACCCATGAACAACATCTCTTGTAAATACCAATGGTATCTTGGTATTGGACTTTTCAACGGCAAGTTTTTGCAACTCATTGACCAAAGCAGGGTCGGTAATATTCATAATAGAACCGACTTTCCCTTTGCTAATCAACATTTTTAACCCTTCAATATTATTCCTCCCATCAATTTGATTGAGTTGCCCTATTTTTTCCTCTAATGACATGTTGTTTATCAGTGTCTTTAACTCTATCGAATTTTGTGCATTTACGACACTAAATATCATAAATAAGAAAAAGTATTTTAAAAAATATTTCATAAATATTCTATTTTGAAGACGATAATGGTATCAACTTTTTTGTACTCCTTATATAAAAAACAGATAGTGATTTTCATCGTTCAAATAAATATCGCTATCTGTTTTCGTATTGCAAAAACCAACAAAACAAGTAATAGTTAGAATTTTGTATTAATTCTATTCAAATTGAGATATTCAATTGGAGTATTATTTTTTTAATTTATTACTTTAATTACTTTGGTAGCGCCGTTGTTGAACACGATATTGACAAGGTAAATACCTTTTGTCGGCATTTTAGTACTGTAATTATTAGAATTGACATAAGTCGATTGAATCATTTTCCCTGCTATACTGTATATTTTAATTTGAGAAAATTCCTTATCCGATTTTACCGACAGAATATTTTCCGAAACAAAAGCATTGAAATCTCCCGTTTGGGAAATCTGTGAAGTATTGGTCATTAAATCTTCCTGTATGGAGAAAACAGCCCATTGTGAGCCGGCAGTTTCGTACGTACTCTTATAACCAACCGACACATGTAACACGCTGTTCACATTTTTTCTCAGAAATACATTAGCACCCAATAACGGTGGTGTGGTTGCATAGATATTATATACCAACACATTGGATGTTGTACCTGACAGCCCTGCAAACGCACCCTGCATAATGGTTGTTGCAGTCGATGGAATCGTTATCTCAGTCAGATTTTGATTTGAGTGAAAAGCTCCTTCTCCTATATAAGTCAATCCTTCTGGAAGAACTAATGCTCCGGTGAGTCCTGATTTGTAAAATGTGTAGCCTGCCAGTACTTTTAAAGATATGCCAAAGTCAATATTTGTCAGGTTTGAGCATTCCCTGAATGCTTCGTAGCTCACATACACGGTGCTGGAAGGTAACTTAACGGACTTTATGCTCTTGTTGGATTTGAATACAGCCGGAATCGAATCTGCTCCAAAAGTGACCGAAGGCGATACAGAGGTGTCGGTATATCTTACAATTGTAGCTGCGCTCATATCCAGATTAGCCAAGTTGGTCATACTTGTTTTCATAAATGTAAAATCGCGGTAATCCATTTGACCGGTAATGATTAAATCGGTTACAGTTGCAGGTGCATTTACAAGAGCGGTTGATAAAGTACCTGGATTTGTTCCGAGATTTATGGTTTCTGAAACAGCAAAAAGTTTTACTGACAGTAATAAAACCATTGGCACAATAATGTAAGTCTTTTTCATTTTCTCAATTTTAGTGGTTATTAAAATATTAATTGTATTAGAGCGGGATTAATAGAAAAGCATCTACAATCATCTTTCCCTGTTTGTTATCGGAGAAAACTTCGATATAGTTTTTATGGTTTTTATAAATTTCATAATTCCCAATGAATATCCATGCTCCTGAGGTCTGCCCTTCGATGTTCACATCATCTTTGTTTATTGTTGAAATAACAGACTCTTTTCCGTTATAAACTTTGTAGTGCATAGTATCGACCAAATCACCTGTATTTTGGTAATAGACAAACATGCTGTAATTACCAGCAGTTACATTATCCAATTTTACAATAAAAGGGATGGTATCTCCAACTTTCGATTCAACATATGTTGCTCCATAGCCGCCCGTTTTTTTTACTTTGTTCCAACCGACAGGAATTGCAAATGAATCATCATCGAGTAATATTTCGGGTTTTGAATTATCTAGTAATGGATTTTCTTGTAATATCTTCTGAATTTTACTTACATCCACTTTATGTACATCACCTGTATTTAGAGCTTCCGCAGCGGCTACGGCAGCTGACTGAGCCAAAACCATAAATACGGGTTCCATTCTGATAGAACCATAAGCAATATGGCTTGCGGATAAACAGACGGGAACTAATAAATTTTTACATTCATCTCTTTGGGGAATAATAGCTTTGTATGAAATAGGATAAGGCAGTCCGCCGCCAATTTCGACATTTCCTTCGTTTTTTACCATATACTTTCCATCTTTTTTTATTGCAATTCGCTGGCAGTTATGGGAATCCATAGTATAAGCCGCCATCCCAATCCCATCCGGCACAACTACTTTGTGTTCGCAATGTGCTTGGGTCATTACGTATTCGCCAACCATTCTCCTTGTTTCTCTAACATACAACTGTGGTGACCAATTACTGTCTTCGATATATTCATCCAAAGGATAGCCCCACTCCTGAATTTCATTTTGCAGTTCGCGAGGGATACGAGGGTCTGTTTTTATAAAATACAGCAATCCTTGAGTATAATTTTTATGGTTTTCAATTATTTCTTTTCGTTCTTTGTACGAGGCTTCTGGATAATTGTAGTTCATACCTATCATATCGGTTGAAAAGCCTCCACGATTATTTATATCCGTTTTAGCATTTGGCATTTTGCTCCAGATAAAGTAATCGTTTAGCTTTCGTTTTTCGGGTTGTGCGTCAAATAATCGCAATAACAGTTCGTATCTTGAGGCATCGTAGCTATTTGGTTTGGTTATTTCTTTCCTATTTTTAGGATTATTTGTCAGACAAATCCGATAATTGTAAGCTTGCAACAATCTGTCCCCCGTTCCATTTTCGGCTATGTTTCTATTGCTTATACCCCAGAGCAATCCGCTTGCGGTATCTCCTTTTATTTTAAATGGATCAATAAAATCGGGGAATTGATGTTTGTTTCGCAGTTGTACTCCGTTGTATGATTCTCCATACTGTACATTGCTTTCTCGCCCAATGGTATATGTAACTTTTGCCATTGCCATTAAGTCTCCTTCATACGAGCAGTCTATAAATATTTTTGCAAATATTTGTTTCTTATTCTTGTTTTTTGTATTCCGAAGTAATATGCTCTTAATAGACTTGTCTTTTTGATTAGCTTTTATGATGGTATAATTAAATAGCACCTCTACATCGGCCTTTTTGATATAGTCGTCAAATATTTTCTTGGCAACACTTGGTTCGAAGACCCATTGTTCCAATTTTCCATAATGGGTTCCAACTTTTCTGTAAAAATCTTTTGACAAGCCGGTTACAACCTGCTTGTTGCCAATATCCGTATATCCCAATCCGCCCGTAGTTAGCCCACCCAATCGTTCTGTCGGTTCAATAAGTATTACTCTTTTATTTAACATTTTTGCCGAATAGGCAGCAATGACTCCTGCCGATGTTCCACCATACACACAAATATCATAGGTCTGTCCATTAATTGAATGGCAGCTAGAGTAGGTGAGAATCAATATGAATATTATGAAATTCTTCATAACCGTTATTGTAAATTAATTGTAGATTTTATCAAATTTTTATCTAAAGAGCTACCTCCTGTCATAATGGTAAAATTGCCTGGTTCAAACACAAAACGACCTTCGGAATTATAAAAAGAAAAATCATCTTTTGATAAAGCAAAGGAGGTACTTTTTGTTTCTCCTGACTTTAAAAACACTCTTTTGAACCGTTTCAACTCTTTTACCGGTCTAGTAACAGAACTGCCATTGGCTGCCACATAAAGCTGGATTATCTCTTCACCGTCTTTTGGCCCGCTATTTTCCACATTAAAGGTTACATCTACGTTATTGCCGTTTTTTCTTACTTGCAGATTACTGTAATTGTATTTTGTATAGCTCAACCCGTATCCAAAAGGATACAGCGGTTCGACTCCACCGTCGATGTATTTGTGCCAAAACTGTGTTGGTTTGTGATTGTATATGATTGGTATTTGACCTACATGTTTGGGTATTGTAATGGGTAATTTCCCGCTCGGATTGATTTTTCCAAAAATGATTTCGGCCAAAGCCTGTCCGCCCATTGAACCTGGTTCCCAAGCCTCAATTACGACAGGGATATTGTCTGCAATCCATTTTGTCGAAAGAGGGCGCCCATTGACTAAAATAACTATAACGGGAGTTCCTGTATTATAAATTTTTTCTACTAATATGTTTTGCTTTCCCCATAAATTGATATCCATCCGGTCTCTGTTTTCACCGCAGGTCTTCTCTGTCCAATGTTCTCGAAAAGAATCTTCTCCTACCACTACAATTGCCAAATCTGATTTTTTTGATTCAGAGACAGCTTCTTCTATTTTTTCATCATTAATTTCTCTTAAATTCCAACCAACATCTACCAAATGTACTTTAGAATCTTTTGCCAAGTCTCTGATACCTTCAAATATTGTTATGACATTTTCATCGGGCTGTTCAAAAACCCAATCGCCCATTATGGATTGATTATTGGCATTGGGACCGACAACCAATATTTTTTTGTAATTTGTACAACCAATGGGTAATAAATCATTCTCGTTTTTAAGCAATACTATCCCTTTACGAGCCAACTCTAACGAAGTTTGCCTGTGTTCTTTTGAAAAGATGATATTCGGTGCTTTGTTGTTATCCACATATCTATTTTCAAATAAACCTAACTTAAACTTTGATTCCAAAATTTTTGAACAAGCGTTGTTTATCCGTTCTTCTGATATTTTATTTTCTTTTACAAGTGTGAGTATTTCTTCTGAAAACTGTGGACCGTGCATGTGCATATCCACTCCTCCTAATACAGATAGTCTAAAAGCCTCTCTATTTGTTTCGGCTATTTTGTGCGTTCTATACAAAGCCTCCATATCCATCCAATCACTTACAATAAAGCCATCAAATCCATATTCACCTCTAACAATATCGTTCATCAAGCGACCGTTTGCGTGGGATGGGATTCCGTTTACCTCATTGTGTGCTGGCATTAAGGTAAAGGGACGTGACTTCTTTATCACTTTTTCAAATGGATACAGGTAAATATTTCGCAGTTCCGATTCCCCTATTTCAATAGGGGCTCCATTTGTGCCGTTATTTGATGCGCCTCCTCCCAATAAATGTTTTACACAGGCAATTACCTTATCTCCTCCGGAATAATCTTCCGTTTGTAAGCCTTTTACTGTCGCAATTCCCATTTCACTGACCAAATAGGGGTCTTCTCCAAATGTTTCTCCTACTCTTCCCCATCTGGGATCGCGTGCTATTTCAATATTGGGAGTAAATGCCCATTGCGAACCTGTGGCTCTCATTTCAACTGCTGTTTGCCTGCTCGCTTTTTCGACAAGCTGTGGAGAAAAGGAGGAGGCCATAGTAATGGGTGACGGATAAATGGTTGCCCCTCGTACCAAGCCATTGCCATGTATAGCGTCTATCCCGATGAGTAAAGGGATTTTCAATCTGCTTTTTTCGGCTAAATTTTGCAAATAATTAGCTTCGTCAATACTAAGTACATGAAGGAATGAACTAATTTTCCCCTCTTCAACCATTCGCTCTACCCCTTTGGAGTGCAATCCTTTATAAAACCCACGCGCATGCCCTATTAATAATTCTTCTTCCGATATGTTTTTTTCAGCGTCTTTCATATGTTGAAGTCCTACATACTGGCACATTTGATATATTTTTTCTTCTAAAGTCATTCTTGACATTAAATCATTAACTCGTGATTTAATATCTACTTTTGGATTTAAGTAAAAAGGCTCTTTCCCTTGCTTATTAATGCTATAGGTAAAAAGTATATTTTGAAAAATAATAAAAATTATTATTATCCATTTATTGTTGAGAATAATCATAAGTAATCTTCTTTAGTAAATAATTTGACAATTGTCATTTTTGTACTTTCATATCCAATACCAAATATCCTGAAGTAGAATTAGCAAATCTGGATTTTACGAGAACGATACCGTATTTGTCTTTAGCAGTTTTAAATACCAACGTACTACCGTCATTTAATTTAGTGGAAGTGTCGGATTCGGCTCCGGAATTATCAAACAATGTTTGTATCTGTGAATAATTGTCTATGCTGGCAAAATCACTGGCTGTAGTAGTACTCATTTTAATTATAGTAGTGTTTCTCACACTCCAATTATTCATTGCATCGTCTCCGGTTTTGTATATAAAATCTGCCACACTCTGCTTTGAGGGCGAAGTTATGTTAAACGCATACGAGTTGTTGCTATAAAAATTTACCAAATCAATAGATTCGCAATAGGCAGATACTCCGGTATAGAAATGCACTTCTCCTGTTGCAGAATTTATAAACGAACCTGCCGAAGTGCAATTTTGAGCGCCCAAATTTATATTGTAAAATTCGTTTATGTCAAGTATAATATCTCCTCTTATCACTTTTACAACATAATTAACCGATTTCGTTTTACCGAAAGAGTCCATTGTTTCGAACGTAAAAACCAATTCATGTCCAATATCATTGACACTTGGTGTATAGTTAAATTGATAAACATCGCTATGGGAACTGTCGAAAGTTTCTTTGGTCAATTCGGTAAGTATTACATTATTCAAATATGTTTTTATGCTCTTCAGCGATGATACTGAATTAATACTGATATCAAACTGCATTTTATTATTATATATTACCGAGTCCGGTAAATTATTGGGTAGAACAATTTCGATATTTGCCTTTGGCGATTGTACATAAACGAGCAACTCCTTAGTTGATAATTTCTCATCCTTATCGTATGCCTGAACCGTGAAATTTAATGTTGTTCCAACTTCATTTTCTTTGACCACGTATGAAAAACTATAGCCTGTTTCCTTAATATTATCTGGATATGTTTTTTCCGAATTTGATAGCATTATTCCATCAAGGCTCGTACTTACGCTTTTAATATCATTTCCCGAACTTAATCTTAATGAGAAATATAACGTATCCTTTGGGTATGCCAATAAAGAGGCCTCATCAATTATCTCAAATTGAATTGGAAAATTTTGTATTGGTGCATATACATCTTCTTTACAGCCTGAGACCAGGGTAATAATTGATATAAATATGAAACTATAATAGCATTCATTTAGCTTTTTCATGATATTTGAAATTATTTTTGTTTACTGAACAAGAAATGGAATTGCCGCGCTAGCTACTTTTTTGTTGTTATCGTCTTTTACAAAAACGTACAATCTATACTTGCCTGCCTTGTTGGGTGCAGTAAATGTTATGCTGCTTTTTGTACTATCTTGAATAAGTCCGTCAATGCCAGAAGGTAAACTTCCATCGGTAGATGCACCACCCTCCTCTATTATCAGCCAATTATATGTTAAAGGGTCATTATCTGGATCAGACGCTGCAACCGATGCCGAATTGTTTGAGCCTATCGAAACTATTATTGCATCTTCGGCTATTTTACCGTTCATTTTCATATCCTTTCTCGATGCAATTGTGGGAGCCTTGTTTGCTGGATATTTTCCTGTCCAAACAAATTGCATCTCATCTACGGCAGCATAAGTACACCCTTGCTTATCAAATAAGCCATACCAGTTCAACACTTCGCCATGCTTTTGATAGCCCCATAAAAAAACGAATGAGCCAATGCACCCTTTATCTTTGTTACTGATGATATTGTTTTGGTAAGCATTCAGATAATCAGCAGCTTTCTCGGTACTTGTTTGTTCAACGAGTCCACCCCAAGGTAAGATTCTTGTTGGTTCGGGTCCCATTTGCCAAGTACCCCTGGGTCCAAACTCGGTAATCATATAGGGCTTAACCCACCCTGCGGTAGTTAAGTTTGCCAATACTCCCGGTAAGTTTGGCGCATAGGTGTTGATAGAAAGGATATCGATATCCGGAGCTTTAGCGATAATACTCTTTATATTATCAACATTGGACGAGGCCAAAGCGGTTGTTGTAGGATGATTAGGGTCTATTTCATGTATCATTTTTGCAATATCTTGTATTGCATCCCAGAGTTTAAGGTTTGAGTAAGCCGACTCTGCTTCGTTGCCAATGGACCAGATCAACAATGCCGGATGATCTTTAAATCTTTTAACGATAGCTTTCATTTCGTCAAATTGCTCTTTCACTTTTTCCGCATTATTGTAATCAAACCCGTCTCTCTCTCTTTTAACATACAATCCAAAATTGACATACAGTCCATTTTTGGCCGCATCATCCAATATTTGCTGTGTAGAATCATTGAGTCCGTAGGTTCTAACAACATTGGCGCCATAATCTATCGCTCTTTCGTAAAAATTATTTGCAGCAACACCTTTGATATAAAAATCTTTTCCATCCACAGTTATATGCCATTTATCATTCACTTGGCTCAATTTTACCACAGCTGCTTTATCTGTCGGCTTTACGTCGAAAGAACTTAAAGGGATAACATAATCATCTTTTGGCAAACAGGAAACCAAGATGAATAAATTTATCAAGAATACAGATATTACTACTTTTTTCATATATTATCAATTATTTGATTATTTTTTAATAGTAAATATTTTAATACATCATAAGAGATATCTTGTACCGGTTGTAAATTATCAAGGGCAATACAAGCTGCTAAAGCTGCCGATTGTCCCATAATCATGTAAACCGGCTCCATACGAATAGTTGAATATGCCACATGGGATGCAGATACGCAAACAGTTACCAAAAGATTATCACATTCTTCTTTTTTGGGTGTTAGTGAATAGTAGCTGATAGGATAAGGTACGGTAGGAGCAAAAATAGTTCCTTCGTTCATTAATTTTCCATCTACGATTACTCTTGATACATAGTGACAATCAAGTGCATAAGAGCCTAAGCCTATCGAATGTAATGCCGGTTTTCTGTTTTCTTTTCGAATATTCTTTTCGGTCATAACAAATTTACCCACCATTCTGCGCGCTTCTCTTACATAAATTTGATAGGGAAAGTTGTCGGAATCTTTGAATTCATCTTTTGGTAAACCCCAATCTTTCATTTGTTGCCGAATCTGCACAGGAACCCTTTTGTCATTCCCCAAAAACCACAACATTCCCAATGCGTAATCTTTATGGCTTTGTTCAATATTGCTTCTTTCTTTATAATCAGCCTTGGTATAATTATAACTTGCTCCGAAAAAATCCAAATGGTTGGTATCTGTTTTTTTATTAGGCATCGGAGTGAGTGTGATAATTTGTTCTAATCGAGTGTCGGGCTCTATCTCTAATTGTCTTGCCAATAGCTCATAGAGTTCAACCTTGTAGTTTCTGGGTTTCGTTATTTCTATTTTATTTTTAGGGTCATTAGTTAGGGTAACCCGATAGCAATAGGCTTGTGCCCGGTTGTCTTCTTCTCCCTGCTTGCCCCACAGTATTTTATCAATATATGGTAGAGTGCCGGATGTCGGTTTTCCTTTTTTTATGTAAGGATCTATTGCAGACAAATCTTTCCCTTGTTCATAATTTACCCGAATCCCATTTAAGGTCTCACCATATTGAAGGTTGGATTCTCTACCTGTCGCATACGAAACTCCCGCTTTTGCCATCAAATCGCCTTCGTAACTCGCATCGATAAAAATTCGGGCTTTAATAGACCGTCCTGTTTCTAAATATATTGTCTGAATACGATTTCCATCCTTTTGAACATTTTTTGTCAAGTCAAGTCTGCTATTAAAAAGAACTTCAACTCCCGCACTTTTTAACATATCGAGCATAATCTTTTCGCCTACGCTCGATTCATACACCCATTGCATTTTTCTCAAGTCATTTTTGCCGCTATATGTCCTTCGTTTGGTAGATTCCATATATGTTTCACGGTCTTGATTTTTCCAAGCATGTGGATGTAAGTAATAATCATATATATTTCTGTAAAATTCTTCGGTAATTCCGCCTACCACTCCGTTTTTATTCATATCGGTAGCGGTTAATCCTGAAGTAACCAATCCGCCTACATGGTTATTTTTAGAAATAAGAAGGGTTTTTTTCCCCATACGGGCAGCCTGTATCGAACTTACTACCCCAGATGCCGATTCTCCATAAACACATATATCGTAAGTAATATCTTTCTCTTGTGCTGTGATTAAACTACTATTACAAAACAATGATATGATTATGAATACGTTAATTCTTTTCATTATAAAAATTTTAAAATATTAATAATTAAAATAGTTTATTTGTACCCAATATTTTGGGGAAAGTTCTGCTCTCCCATAGCAATTACCTCATTTTCAGGGATAGGCCACCTTACAAAATAAGGGTTGGCAGGTAAATTACTTCTTCCTAATATCGAATTTGGTATTTGAGGATCACCTGCATAATTTTCAACTTGCTCTATCAAAATTCCTAATCGTTTTAGAAAGTACCATCTATCTCCCTCAAAAGCAAGTTCGCGCGCTTGCTCGTCCATTATATCTTTCATCCCTAACATTCCTATATATTTTGCGTTTCCGGCTCTTTCCCAAGTCTTGTTAAAGTAATAATTTGCTTTCGTTTGATCTCCTTTCATTAATGCCGCTTCTGCTCCAATTATATACGACTCTGCCAACCGATATACGATTATATCTTTAAATCCTCTTGGTTCGTCGGGATTTCTGGTCCATTTGTCACCATATTTTATACATCCAGGATAAACATTTTTATTTATATTCCCATTTTTTAATAGTGGAAAATACTCATCTGGTTTAACTGTAACAGTTCCATATGCAATACTTTTATCTGTCGTATTTTTATACTGGTGTACATAATATTCTGCATATCTTTTATCTATGCCTTTATCGTACAAAGAAAATAAATAAGGGCTTGGATAGCATCTTCCATAGGTATATCCCCAATTTTCGTATGAACAGGAATATGCTGCGGTTCCACCTATTTCAAATCTATAAGGTGCGATAAAAAGCGCCGCTAAATAATTTCCTTTGGGAACTTCGACAGAAAGATTTCCTCCAGGAGTATTACTCCACTGTTGTGTAAACAGAGCTTCTTCGTGGTTCAAATCTGCGGCATTGAATACTTCAGAGATATTAACTAACTTATAAAAACCGGAAACGTCAATAGAATCTATTTGATTTAATGCAGTATCCCAATCTTTTGTCCAAAGTGCAACTTTAGCTTTGAGGTGCCTCGCGGCTGCCTGATTAAATCTGCCCGGCTCGTAAGATGTCCAGTTCAAATTATTGATTGCATACTCTAAATCATTATACAGGAGATTAAAAACTTCTTTTTGTGTAGCTGGTCTAAAATCTCTATCGTCGTTTACGTTTTCTGGTGTTGTAGGGAGTGTATTAAGCCAAATTCTATCGTAAGTTCTGTACAGTAAAAAATAGGATTGGGCTCTAAAACATTTTGCCTCTGCAATAATTTGTCTTAATTGAGAAGAATCTTCCATTTCTTCGCCGTATGCAATAATATCGTTACACTTGCCGATTATTTCGTACATCGTTTTCCACATAAATGCAACTTGGTTGGCTGAAGGTTTTAAATAATTTGGGTCATAAATTCCATAAAAATTTCCTGTTCCTCCATTTGTTACGGCTAAATCTGTCCCTCTTTCAAAACAAATCATAGTTGAGCTTTCCGTATCATTTGCATAATATCGTTGTAAAGCATATAAAGCATTTACAGCCAGTTGTAACCCTTCAGGGGTGGTGTATATGTATTCTGCGGAATACTGTGTTTTATTATCTTCAAGTAAAAAATCGGAGCAGGAAAAACTTAAAACTGCTATCAATATTACGATATAATAATTCTTTTTTTTCATAGCTTTTTTTAAAATGAAATGTTTAATCCTAATAAATAAGTTCTTGGTTCTGGATATGCTCCCGGGGTTTGTTCCGGTCCGTAGGACAATACTTCGGTCCACGTCCAAAGGTTTGTCAGTGTAGTATACAGCCTTACATCCGAGCTATGGAGTTTAGATGTAATGGATTTGGGAAAGTTGTATCCCAAGGTTATATTTCTCAATCTTACGTATGAAGCATCCTGATAGCTCAAGATATTGATGTATGCCGGTGCTTGGGTCATATTAGGTGCAGGCGTATCGTTAGACGGGTTGTTTACAGTCCAATAGTTTCTTTGTATTCCATTTCTTTTTCCGGAGAGGTCACCTCCCAAATTGAAACTGTACAAATACGGATTACTTAAAATGCCACCATAGGAAATATATACGTCTGCTGAAAAGTCAAAATTTTTATATTTCAGTGAAGTACCGACATTACCAATCCAATCAGGGTCTCTTTTCATTACTACCCTGTCGTCTTCAGTTATTTGATTGTCGTCATTGGTGTCTTTCACTTTGATACTACCCGGTTTTGCCTGTGGCATAGATGAGTTTTTTATATCGTCGTTTAGTTGCCATATACCGTCAAATACATAATCGTAGTAAACATTCATAGGTTTATTTATAAACCAGCGATTGTTTATATCGTCTTTGGGCTTGCCATTATTATCTATGGTTTCATCTATTTTCAAAATTTTATTTCTGTTGATAGAATATGTGAAGGTCATATCCCATAAAAAATCAGGATTAGTAATCAGTATTGTGTTTAGTATTGCCTCAAAACCACGATTTTGAACGTGCCCCAAGTTAACCATCTGGGTAGAATATCCAAGTGTTTGGCTGATCGATCGATTTACCAGCAAATCGGTTGTTTGTGTGTTGTAATATTCGAGACTTCCATTGATTTTTCCTTTTAAGAATCCATAATCAAGCCCTATGTTTCCGGATGACGAGGTTTCCCATTTCAGATTAGGATTCCACAACTCACTACCCGGTAAATAACCAATTTTCAAAGTATTGCCAAATTCGGTAAGATATTGTTGTGAAAGCCCTAATGTTTTATAAGGCGATATTCCTTGGTTTCCAACCTGTCCGTAACTCAACCTTATTTTTAGATTAGATACCCAATTGATTTTTTTTATAAAATTTTCTTCTGAAAGCCGCCAGGCAAATGCACTTGCAGGAAAGTAACCATACTTATTGTTGGTACCAAATACCGATGAACCATCGACTCTGAGCGAAAGAGTAAAAAGATACTTGCTCAGATAATTATATCGTACACGCCCCAAAAATGAAATAATTTTTCTTTCTGACAGCTCCCACGTCGGTTTTCCATTTGTATTTGCATTGCTTATTCCGTAATAAAACAAATCGTCGTTGGGAAACTCTGTTCCGTTAATTCCTATTCTTTTCCATTTTATAAGATTAATGCTCTGCATGAATGTTGCGTCAAAATGATGTTTTTTATTGAAATCTTCGTTATAGTTAAAAATATTTTCAATCAAATAATCGTCTGCTACACTATTGCTAATCTCTGCACTACCATTTGTATTTTTACCGGTTGTATGATTTATCCCATAATAAGAGTATGAGTCGTTAATTCTTTTACTCATACTACCGTTTACTCTATAATTCAAGTTTTTAGTTATATTCCAATTTGCAAATAGATTTATAAGATATCTGTCCGACTCTACTTTTGCATCCGAATTGTCAATATTCCACAGTGGATTGTAGTGAGATTCGCCGGCTTCGGTTACATCTTCTCTCAATGTTCCGTCATCGTTATATACTTTTGCAAGAGGTGGGGCAGTTATATAATTGTTGAATGAACCGTCTGCTATTTGTCTCCAAGATTTTGTATATGAGATATTGGTGCCAACAGAAAAATCTCTGAATAGTTTATGATCAATATTCAACCTGCCGGTTAGCTTTTGAAAACCGGATTTTTGTACCATCCCGTTTTGATCGTAAAATCCAAAACTTAAAGCCATTTTGGTTTTATCGCCTCCCGACTGTATTGAAACGTCGTGCTTTTGTTGAAAAGCCGGTTTTATCATCAATTTTTCCCAATCTACCGACTCTCCAGATTCTAAAATTTCCAACATTAGGCCTCTAAACGTGTCTTCTTCATCATAATACCCATTGGCATTATAATAAGCCTCTTTTCTGAGTGCAGCAAATTGTTCGCCGTTATAGAAATTAAAATTACGATACAAGTTCTGTGATGCAATGTATGTATTGTACGTTATCTTTGGTTTTCCGCTTTGCCCTCTTTTGGTTGTAACCAACACTACCCCATTGGCAGCGCGCGCTCCGTAAATAGACTGTGCCGAAGCGTCTTTAAGAATCTCGATGGAAGATATATCGTTTGAATTTATATCGTCGATACTG
Organism: Paludibacteraceae bacterium; assembly: GCA_047974405.1. GTDB lineage: Bacteria > Bacteroidota > Bacteroidia > Bacteroidales > Paludibacteraceae > UPXZ01. The sequence continues at coordinate 32,358 of JBKECI010000051.1, forward strand.
CTCATAGGCACACCGTCAACAATAAACAGGGGAGAATTGTCGCCCGATAAGGATCTTCTGCCTCTTATCAATATGCTTGAACTTCCTCCCGGAGCAGCGCTTCCTAACGATACTTGAATCCCCGGCGCCGCACCTCTTATCATCTCTCCAACGCTTGTAGTGGGGGTTGAATTTATTTTTTCTGATGAAACAGAAGAAATAGCTCCCGTTACATCACTTCGTTTCTGCACACCATAACCCACTACAACCAATTCATCCAAAACCGTTGCAGTATTATCCATAATTATATTGATAGCCTCTTGGTTTGCTATTTCTACTTTCTTTTCGCTAAATCCGATGTAAGAAAATATTAATTCTCCCTCGGGAGTAGAAACATTTATTAAATAGCTACCATTTATATCGGTAATTGCCCCATTGGCTGTTCCTTTCTCACGGATATTTACCCCTATTAGCGGCTCTCCTTCCGAATCGGTTACTTTACCTGTTATTATTTTTCCTTGTTGTTGAAAAGAATTTTCTTTTTTCTGCGATGCCGGTGTAATGGTCGTTCTTTTTTCTTTTAGAGCTATTTGCCGTTTATTTATTACATAATCAATATTGGTTTTATCAAAGAGCAATTTCAAGATTTGTTCTATCTGTTGGTTTTCTGCTCTGACGCTTATTTTTTTATTCAAATCAACCAACTTATCGATATAAAAAAAGCGATAATCGCTTTTGGTTTCGATTTCTTTTAGCGCTCTAGCGACCGTAACATTACTGAGATTAATACTTAGCTGTGAAAAGAGATGGTAACTGTTCACAAAAAGCAAAAACAGCAAAAGATACATTTTAGGTTTTGCAAAGTTTTTCATTTATTAGAGTTTTGTAATTATTGTCTGAAGTATATTTTTATTTTTTTATTTCTATTAATATATCCGAATCATTTACTTCAAATACCACCGGCGAAACTGTGGAGATGAGACTTAAAATACTTTTCAACTCCACTTCTTTTATTTCTCCTGTATATTTTATATCAGACAAATCCGATTTTTTGAAATGAAATCTAACATCGTACATCCTCTCCAATATTTTCACAATATCGACTAATAATATTTCCTTAAAGTACAGGTCATTATCTATCCATGATATTTTTTCTTCTTTTCTTTCAAATGATTGTTTTCTAAATGATCCGTTTTTTTTATTAATAATTATTTCGTTATTCGGTTCCATTATTGCAGTGTGCAAACTATTGGTTACAGATATACTTCCCTCTATTAAGGCGCTTGATATTACATCTTCATTATCGTAAGATTTCACATTAAATTTAGTACCCAATGCTTTTATTTTTACTCTATCTACAGTTTCAACGACAAACGGTTTATTAATATCTTTTTCAACTTCAAAATAAGCCTCTCCTCTCAAATAAATAGTTCTGTTTCTTCTATCGTAATCTGTATTATAACTTATCTCACTTTTTGAATTTAAACATATTAAACTACCATCCGGCAATACAACCTTTGCTCGCTCTCCAATATCTGTTACAACAACAAATTCTTTCTTCGAGTTATCCAAGCTAGACAGATAAACGCCCATCCCCATCAATAACATCAAGAGTAAAATTGCCGCTACACCACGTAGCCGATTGAAAGTTCTATGGCGAATTGAAAATAAATTTTGCGGAAATATTTCATCTTTGATAGACTGCCAAACTTTTTCTTTTTGCTTCGTATCTTCTTCAACACATTCTCCTATTGATTCTCTCCATTTTTTGAAACAATAAGACTCTAACCAACCCTCTTCTATCCGATATTTTTCATACAATTCGTTCAAGCGTATCTTCTCTTTCAAAGAAATTTTTTTTGAAATAAGTTTGTCTATTAATGTTGATAATTCGTCCATAATGTTCGAGGTATATTAAAGAGTACACGTAAAATCAGAAAACACTTACAAAACACTTATCCTTTTTATCAATTATTTTATTGAATAATTTTCAGAACAAGACAGATAAAAAGTATCGCATCTTCTCCTTTACAGCTACAACTGAGCGACTTATTTGAACAGAAACCGTTTTTTCTGAAATTCTGAGACGAGATGCAATTTCTTTGTTTGATAAGTTCTTAAATCTACTTAAAATGAATATTTTTTTACGCGCCGGAGGAAGTTCTTCGATTATTTCGTTTAATATTTTCTCCAAAAAATCCTTATTGATTTCATCGTCAATCTCAATGTAAGTTTTAGAATTTATACTGAGATGCAAATCAAGCTTATTTTTCAATACAAGTCGTTCAATATGCCTGTAAACCCTATTGCGGGCAATTGTAAAAAGATAATTGTTGAAGTTTTTTTCAGGCTCTAAAGTTGTTCTATTTTCCCATAAGGTAAGAAAAATAGACTGTGTAATATCTTCCGACAGAAAATCATCAAATAAAATGGAAGATACAAAACGATATATTTGTGAAAAATATTTATTATAAATAGCCTCAAAAGCCCTTTTATCACTTTTTTTTAAACGTGCTACCAATAATCTATCTGTATTTTCTTCTCGGTTAATTGCCATTTACAGTCTGTTATAATCAAACGTAGTCAAAACAATTTATAAACGCTAAACATAAATACTGTATAAAAAAAACAATCAGTAGTGCAACCACACAATACTTGACCGACATTTCTTTCTTAAACATTTAACTTCAGCACCTCTTAGTATCTATTTATTAATATACACGAAACATAAGAAGACTTACAGAAAACTTTTTTTTTATATCTTTTTAGTCTCTATTAACCACAATATTGTCATACCCTACTTTAGTATAAAATTCAAAATAGCCCAAACTATTGCGGGTCAGGTTTCCCAACGAAAGTAAGGTAGAAAAATATTCTCATCGGTGTTTCTTTCTTTGAAACAAAATTTTAATAACGCATCCCAAATGCATTCTTTAATATTATGAAAAGAATATTCTTTTTTATTGCAAAATGATATTTTTTCACAAGAAAAAAGCAGATAAATAAAACAAAGTAGGTCATTTTACAGCCAAATCATAACAAAGCAATGCAAAGGTGTCTAAACAGCGACTAGTATCTGTTGATAACTATTTTAAAATACAAAAAGATTTAACATTTCAATGATTTATATTTGTATAAATTTTTAATTTTATAAGCAACTTAAACAGTCAAATGGTATGAAAAAAAAAATTGGAATTTTCTTTCTTCTATGTTTCAACATTCCTATTTTTTCTCAGATTCAAGGAAAAATTATCGATGAGAGTACAGGTGAACCTTTAGTAGGAGTTAGCATATTTAATCCCAAAACAAGCAATGGCGTTACGACCTCTTTTGACGGTAGTTTTTTACTAAAAACTGCAACAAAAATTGATGAGTTGGAATTATCGTACATTGGCTATCAATCAAAAAAAATTACCGTAAATGCCACTTCAGCAAACTTAGATGTTGTAACCCTGAAAAGCGAAGCCATTGGGCTAAACGATGTCGTAATCACCTCATCCATTGCCATCAGACGCAAAACGCCCGTAGCCATTTCGGTTATCGAGCCACTCGAAATTGAAGAGAAACTCGGCACTCAAGAGTTCCCCGAAATTCTGAAATCAACACCCGGAGTATATGCCACAAAAACAGGCGGTGGATACGGAGACTCGCGTGTCAATATTCGCGGCTTTTCTTCCGAGAATATTGCCGTCATGATCAATGGTGTTCCAATGAACGATATGGAATGGGGAGGAGTTTATTGGTCAAACTGGACAGGGCTGCGTGATGTAACCCGTTCTATGCAAGTACAGCGAGGACTGGGTGCTTCCAAGGTGGCAGCTCCTTCTGTGGGCGGTTCAATAAACATAGTAACAAAATCTACCGAAGCAAAAAAGGGGGGAGCTATATATTATGGTGTCGGGAACGATGGTATGCAAAAAATTTCATTGTCTGTCTCCTCCGGTTTAATCAACGGATGGGCAGTTACCTTATTAGGCTCAAAAAGTGTCGGCAACGGATATATTCAAGGAACCGAATTTGAAACGTACTCCTATTTCTTAAACATCTCAAAAATAATCAACAACAACCATCAACTGTCGTTTACAGGCTTTGGAAATCTTCAATGGCACAACCAGCGCAAAGACCAACTTTTAGTCTCGGAATGGGCGCAATACGGTGCCAAATACAATGCCGGATACGGATTTGACATCAACGGACAACGCAAAACATTTAATTACAACTACTACAATAAACCTCAACTGTCGTTAAATCATCTCTGGAGCATCAACGATAATTCAAATCTCTCAACTGCGTTATATATGTCTATCGGAAAAGGTGGTGGATATGGTGCCGTAGGGAAAAATCGTAGCGATTACTATGGCTCCACAGGTGGATACGTCAATACCAAATACCGCAAAATAGACAATACATTCGATTTTGCCAAATTGCAAAATGAAAATGCCGAGAGCGAAACAGGCGCTCTCTTGGCTGTTCAGAACAGTACTAACGACCACCTGTGGTATGGGTTGCTTTCCACATACTCCACCTCCATCACCCAAAAAATAGATTTTCAAGGAGGGATTGATATGAGATATTACAAAGGAATTCATAAAGCTTTTGCTGTTGATTTATTGGGAGGAAAATTTCTCATAGATCCGGCACGTGAAACCGGAAAATTTAAAGACGATCCGACATGGGTAAATCAAACTTTGACCACAGGAGATATTACCTACAGAGATTATGATGGGTTTGTAGCTCAAGAAGGGGTGTTTGGACAACTCGAATACAACGAAGGTAAATTGAGTTCGTTTGTTGCAGGCGCCGTCAACAACTCGACCTACTGGCGAGTGGACAGATTTTATTATGACAACATTCGCTCTGACATCGCCAACAAACTGGGTTACAGCATAAAAGGGGGAGCAAACTATAACCTGACCGACAATCACAATGTTTTTGCTAATATAGGATATTTCTCACGCACTCCCTATTTTTCGGGAGGTATTTTTCTTCAATCTACTACGAGTAACGCTCAAAACTTGGAAGCGAAAAACGAAAAAGTATTTTCTGCCGAAATAGGTTATGGATACCGCTCCAAATATCTTTCGGCAAACGTAAACATCTATAATACAGGATGGATGGACAAAACAATGGTAAAATCCATCGACCCCACAAATCCTGAAAAAGGAACTATTAATCTGACTGGTGTAGATGCACTACATCAAGGTATTGAATTGGACTTTAAATCGAAACCCGTAAAAAATCTTCAAATCAAAGGAATGGTATCTATCGGAAACTGGCGATGGAAAAACAATGCCATTGGATATTTATACAATGCATTAGGACAACCTATCGACATTTCGGAAAACGTAGTGGATATGCTAAGCCCAAGCCATGCATACGTCCAGCTCAATCTTGATGGGATAAAAGTGGGAAACTCTGCACAAACAACAGCCAATATTGGAGTAGATTACGAACTATTAAAAGGATTTAAAGCCGGGATGGACTATACTTACTATGCCAGAAACTACGCCAATTTTAGCGTTGTTATCAACAATTGGGGAATAAATAATTTTGCCCAGCCATGGAGAATCCCCGATGCCGGTGTTGCCGATTTCAACGCCAGCTATCGTTTCAAAATCGACAATTTGGATGCAACCGTTATCGGCAATATCAACAATCTGTTTGACACAACTTATATAAGCGATGCCCAAGACGGCTCCGCACACGATAGCAAATCTTCACAGTTCTATTACGGATTTGGACGTACTTGGTCCATTGGATTTAAACTTGATTTTTAATTTTCAATTTATCACAAAATTATGAAACCAATTAATTTAATCATACTATCGGTAATCATTACCGGTATTTTTACTTCTTGCGAAGATTTTAACAAAAAGAATTTCTCCGGCTACGAAGACTTAACCCGCCCAAAAAATCTGGTAAACTATAACTATACGATGACTTCTGCCGATTTCTCCACATTGGGCGATATGATTAAGAAAGATGTGGAAACTGCTATATCGAAAGAGCAAACCAAATTAACAACAAAGAAAAACGAATTGAAAACTGCAACCAACGCCGAAGACAGCGCCCGTATAAACAATGAATATAATGAGCTAAAGATAATTGTGGATAAGAAAATTGCAGAGCTAAAACTCGACTCTGCCTACGCAACTGGCATGTACCTGAAAACCAATAAGTATTTTGACGACAACTATCCGGCATCCGATTACGCCCCTTTATTTTTAAACACAAAATATAAATATGCAGACCAATCATCTACGGTACAATTTACATACAAATATGTAAATCTTAACGACACGACTTCTATCGTACTCAAAGACCGCTATACAATGACTGTAGATGATTACAATTCATTAGGCGAAGCGCCCAATCAACCTGGTCAATACGACAACTTTTCGGCAACAATTGATCCCGATACTTTTATTCCAAAACTACTTACAGTAAAATACCCGTTGGCACAAAAAGGCGATTTAAGACTTATTCGTTATATGTTTTACGTTTCGGCTCCAGCAGTACAACGTACCGGTATCTATACATTTGACGGCAGTATGTGGATTCCCTATTCCAAAACAGAGCAATATCTTTTTGCCGAATCACACGAGTGGGTTTTTGATCCAACTATCTGGCTAACGCCTGCCAAAGAAGACTTTCTGCTGTTGATGCCTTACATTTACGCTAATGATGGAAAAACATTACCGGAAATGACTGGATTGAATGAATGGACAGAAAATGATGTGATAAGATTTGTGATAAATCCCGCATATCCTCCGGCAAGCAATCAAGATTTTAATAATGTAAGAACCGAATTTTTCTTCGGTACATCTTGGTATTATGCAAATATAGACGTGAGAATCATATCCAGAACTTACAATACAGATAAAGAGTTGATGGAATATTTTTCAACAGTAGATAGCAACGATAGTTTGAGTTCAGACCAGAAAAAAGAGGTAAAAACTGCGTTTATGGAAAAACGAGTAAAACAAGGACTGGCACTGATACTCTTCTTAAAATATCCCGATTTGGAACCCGAAACAAAAGGTTTGACTCAATTCGTAAAACTAAATGTGCAGCTATATGATGGCAGTAGATGGTATTGGACCTACAAATACAAATGTGTAGAAAAGGGAAAATTCGATTTTGTCGAAAGAGTCAAATGGAAATAAATATTAATCAAAAAATAAAGACTGCTTACAATCTGTGGGCAGCCTTTGTTTTATAATCAAACTTTTTATGAAAATTTTTACTCAGTCTTATACTGTAAAAAATAGCGACACGGCCAACAAACTACTCTCGGGAAGCCTCCCTGTATATGCTACTCCAGCCATGATAGCTCTGATGGAAAACACCTCTACCAAAGCTATAAACGATTTGGATGGTGATTTCACTACAGTGGGTATCGAAATCGATACCAAACATCTCAAAGCATCGCAAGTGGGAGAAATTCTGAATTGCAAAGCTGAAATTATCGAAAAAAAAGGGAAAATTTACGAATTTTATATTGAAGTAACCAACTCAAACAATGAAATGGTAGGAACCGCAACCCACAAACGCGCTACAGTAAACAAAATCGATTTCATGAAACGGCTCAAGCAATAAAGATAACTTTAGAGAAAGTCAAGAAAAAATATTATTCCCTTTCAAATAAAATAGATTTTCGAGAGTTTTATCAACAGAAAGAGGGAGATTTCAAAAAAAATGAAACCTCCCCCCTCTGTTGGTTTTTTGATTATGCGCTGTAGTACTCTCTGTTGGCTAAACAGTATTTAGTCTTCTTTTATTTGTGGCATAATTAACTTGTAACCTTTACCATGAATATTAATGATGGCTACATTGGAATCGTCTTTGAGCAATTTGCGCAATTTGGTAATATATACGTCCATACTGCGGGCGTTAAAATAATTGTCGTCCACCCAAATAGTTTTCAGGGCATAATTCCGTTCTAAAATGTTGTTTCCGTTTGCAGCCAGCAGGCTAAGCAATTCAGACTCTTTGGTGGTAAGTTTTTTAACTTCACCGTTGAGTTCCAACGTTTGTTTTTGGTTATCAAACAGGTAATTTCCAATCTGATAAGAAATCACGTCTTTATGCCTCTTGCCTCTTACGCGTCTCAAAATAGATTCGATGCGATACAGCAACTCTTCCATACTAAAAGGCTTTGAAAGATAATCGTCTGCCCCCAGCTTAAATCCCTGAAGAATATCTTCTTTCATTGATTTGGCTGTAAGAAATATAATGGGAACATCAGCATTCATAGCTCTAATATCGGCTGCAAGTGCAAAACCATCTTTTTTGGGCATCATTACGTCTAATACGCAAAGGTCGTATTTGCTGCGGGTAAATGCTCTATAACCGGCTTCCCCGTCGGGTTGCAGGTCTGCATCATAGCCCTTTGTTTGCAGGTATTCCCGCAATAACATTCCTAAATTTTCGTCGTCTTCGCAGAGTAGAATTTTTACTTTTTCTTCGTTCATAATCAGAATTTTTTAAGTGTTGGTATTGTTATAATAAATTTTGTGCCTACTTCAAGTTCGCTTTCTGCCTTTATTGCTCCATGGTGCTGCTCTACTATTTTTTTTACGTAAGCCAATCCTAAGCCAAATCCTTTTACATTGTGCAAATTTCCGGTAGATACGCGATAGAACTTTTCAAATATTTTTTTCAGATCATCTTTCTTTATCCCTATTCCGTTATCTTCCACGCTTATAAGTATATTTTCTTTCTCATTCCACGTCTCAAGTGTAAGAATAGGCGTTTTGTCGCAATACTTCAAGGCGTTATCCATCAAGTTGAAAATAACATTGGTAAAGTGAATTTCATCAATATACCCCAAATCGTTTGGTGCTTTAAGTTCAGAAATAATTTTACCCCCTTTGCTGGTTACTTTTAGAGAAAAATTACCGATAATATCTTTTATCAAATCGTTGATATGAATCTCTGTCAGTTTTAACGATGTTTGATCACGGTCAAACATAGACATTTGCAATACTTTTTCTACCTGTAAACTGAGCCGTTTTGTCTCGTCGCGTACCACATTAGAGATATGTTTCAGTGTTTCTGGTGATTTTCCCACGCTTGGGTCTTGTAGCATTTGTGATGCCAACGAAATGGTTGATATAGGAGTTTTAAATTCATGTGTCATATTATTAACAAAATCATTCTTCATGTTGTTCAATTGCTTTTGCCTGAAAATGATGAAAATAGCATAAATGAATATCGCCAAAGTAAGCAAGATGCTTACTACGGACGGAAACAGTAAATTGAGCGATTCACGAATGCTGTCCTGTTTTGTAGGAAAAACTACGTTCAAAAACACCTCATGCTTTTCCTCGTTAGGAAATAGCTCTTGTGTATAAATATCGGTATTGGGTTTACCTTGCGTCATAATTGTCTTGCCACATTGGTATATAACCCTCCCTTTTTTATCGGTTACGGAATAATAAAAAGGTAAATCGATATTGTTATTTTTAAATATTGTTCCAAGAATCTCGTCCAACTCTACAAAATCTACACGCTCTGTGATATCTTTACTCTCTTTATCTCGCAACCATCTGAAAACCGCTTGATCCAAAATTGTTTTGGAACGCGAAAAATTCTTTTGAAACTTTTCCTGCAAGTATTTTGATGTCTCCTCAATAGTAGCTTTACCGTGCTTTGTCGAAAGCTTCACCCCGCCGGGTTTAGCCAATTCGTAATCATTGCTACCCGTTACAGGTTTTCGGCTTTTAGCGCTATAATGGTAGTCATTTTCATCCAGTGTTTGAGCCAAATATTGCAATGCTTCATTCTCTTCCAATAGGGTTACAGCTTGCAGCATCCCCCCTTTTACAGCATCATCAAATCTCTCTTCAGCCATATTGGAGGTAGTTTTTAGGTACCTCGACTGGATAAAAACAAGAGCGCCAAAAGCGATAATCATTAAAATAATTAATATCCAAATTGTCCTTTTATTCATGTTTCTATGTGAAAACAAGTTTATTGACCAATTTTACGAATTTTGTGTATTTTTATCTACATTTAAACTGTTTTCGATATTATTTAATTAACTACGAAGATAGTATTTTTATTTTGTCTAAAAAATAAATAACTTTCTTGATTTCATCAAAACAGTTAATTAAGTAATTTGTTTCATAAAGCAACTCTAAGTTTGTTAATTTTTTTAATAACAATTAAAGTTCTATTTTTGTTGTGATTTTTTGTAATTAATTTTACAATAGACAAAAAAAAGTGGATTTTTCTTTTTTTAAGCAATTTTTCAGACATTTTTAATGACAATTTTCCAAAGAATATCGTCATATTTATTGCTATAAGTTAGGTACTATCCAAATAACTCACGCCGTTGTAATCACCTAAAAAATTTTCTATTTTCTTCTGGTTTTTACAATACCTACCCCCTTAAAATTTACCTATTCCATTCGTTAGTCGTAGATTCAGACTATCATATAAAAAAAAACGCCACTCTTTCTTGCAAAAGCGGCGTTGTTAATTCTACTATATTGCTAATCGGTGCTTATCCGTAAATAATCTTTCCCGATTCATCCTTAAATTCTTTGAACTTATCGTCCGAATCAGTACAGTCAAAACTTTTTAGATATTGCTCCATTGCTCGATAACTCATACCCATACTGGAAAATCCACCGTCATGAAAAAGATTTTGCATAGTTACTTTACGAGTCAGATCACTAAACATCACTACGCAGTAATCGGCACAATCATCGGCAGTCGCATTACCCAGCGGAGCAACTCTTTCAGAAAAATCTACCAAACTATCAAAACCTTTTACGCCACTCCCCGCTGTTGTAGGCGTAGGCGATTGCGAAATAGTATTGACACGTACGTTGTGCTCACGTCCATAAATATAGCCAAAGCTGCGCGCTATGCTCTCCAGCATTGCTTTAGCGTCTGCCATATCGTTGTACCCATAAATAGTACGCTGAGCAGCCATATACGAAAGAGCTACCACCGACCCCCATTCGCTGATGGCATCCATTTTTTTGGCAACCTGCATCGTCTTGTGAAATGAAATTGCCGACACATCAAGCGTTGTTGCCAACATTTCGTAATCGAGGTCATCGTAAGTGCGTTTTTTTCTCACATTGGGCGACATACCAATAGAGTGCAATACAAAATCGATTTTTCCCCCCAACGCTTCCATCGATTCTTTAAAAACCGTTTCCAAATCCTCCACCGAAGTTGCATCGGCCGGAATCAGTTTAGCATTCAATTTATCGGCAAGCTCTTGAGTAGTTCCCATCCGAACCGCCAGCGGAGTGTTTGACAAAGTAATGATTGCACCCTCTTCCACTACGCGCTCTGCTGCTTTCCAAGCAATGGACATATCGTTCAATGCACCAAAAATAATTCCTCTTTTACCTTTTAATAAATTATAAGCCATAATCTTTGTTTTTTGTTTCTACTTTGATAAAACTGTTTTTTTTCAAAAAAGTTCAATTTGCCTCCTGTTTTTTCAGCACAAAAGTAATAAAAATGTGCATCTTTGACAATATTCTATTTCAAAATACCTTCTTTACTTATGATACTCAACAGTATATTACTAGAGCTACCGGTTGTATATTCAGGTATTTGGGATGAATAAAGTCAAGAATATCTACCCCAACACCGAATACTACGGTTAAAGTTGTCGATATCAAATGTAATAATAATAAAAATTAAGTTTTTTCTTTCATCAAATTTCCATATTTATAAAAAATGGAATAATTATTGCTTTAAATTCCTAATTAACTAAACCCTGTGAAAACCTATTCAACCTAAGTGTTGTTTTATTATTACCTAATAAAATGGATACTTTTATGAGAAAAATCTACTACGTTACCAAAATAAATCAAGCATTTTCCGTTGATAAAAAAGAGGATATCGTTACATTTATGCGGGAGTGTGAATGGAATAGCAAAAGTGACAACAGCGATTATATGCATGTATATGCTTTTTGGAAATTTCGACAGGAAAATGCAAAAATTCGTTTTGCCAAAGAATCTGAATTTATAGACGACCTGATTTCACTCGGATATATATTTGAAATAAGCAAATGGAACTACTACAAAAGACGATTTACGGGCAATAGACAGCAAATAAAAACCGCAGACAGAATAGGCTACAGAACGCTAGAAAATAAACCTTCAGCTCTAAGACGATATTTTAAATATATAGCAGCTATTTTTTAAAGGCTCTGTCCATCTCACGTTTATCGTCTTTTTCTTTGAGCGATTGCCGTTTGTCGTAAGATTTTTTCCCTTTTGCAAGCCCTATTTCCAATTTTGCCAACCCTTTTTCGTTAATAAACATTTTGATAGGAACAATAGTATATCCAGTCTCCTTGGTACCCCGAAGCAACTTATGAAGTTCTCGCTTGGTGAGCAATAATTTCCGGTCTCTGCGAGGTTCATGATTATTGTATGTACCAAAAAAATAGGTCGAAATATTCATATTCTTCACCCAAAGTTCATCTTTCACAAAAGTACAATATGTATCCGTCAGCGATGCCTTACCATCGCGAATTGATTTGATTTCGGTACCAAAAAGTTGGATACCCGCAGTAAAACGATCAAGTATCTCGTAGTCAAACGTGGCTCTCTTATTTTTTATGACAACATCTGTTTTTTTATACATCTCTAATGGTTGGTTAATACACAGTACAAAATTACATCTTTTCTTACAAACGCCGTCCTATTTTCAGAACAAAGAGCATAAAACAGGTTTATATATACTAAATTTGACATTTTGAAAAAACATATCAAAAATGAAATCATTATCTAATGCTATCTGAACAAGAGAGCACATTTCAAATATTTATGAGTTATTCACCCTATAAATCTCCAAAAGGTTTTTCTGAATACCAATGCGTTTTCCTTGGCATTTTGGACATTAACCCAAAATAAATTCGTACCTTTGCACCCGAAAATCAAAGTCTAAAACAATTTAATGTAATTTTTATGAATGTAGTTACAAAAACCATCACGCTCGGTGATGGGCGCGAAATTACCATCGAAACCGGCAAATTGGCAAAACAAGCCGATGGTTCCGTAGTAATCAAAATGGGAAAAACTATGCTGTTGGCCACCGTTACGGCTGCAAAAGATGCCGTACCAGGTACCGATTTTATGCCTCTTTCGGTTGATTATAAAGAAAAATTTGCCTCCACCGGTCGTTTCCCAGGTGGTTTTACCCGCCGCGAAGGGAAATCATCCGATTACGAGGTTCTTGTATCACGCTTAGTCGATCGCGCTTTGCGCCCCCTCTTTCCCGATAATTTTCATGCAGAAGTATTCGTAAACGTAATATTGATATCTTCCGACGGAGTTGATATGCCCGACGCTTTGGCAGGTTTGGCAGCTTCGGCAGCTCTGTCGGTTTCAGACATACCTTTTAATGGTCCAATTTCTGAAGTACGTGTAGCACGTATCAATGGCACATTTGTTATTAATCCCACTTTTGAGGCGTTAAAAAATGCCGATATGGATTTGATGGTAGCCGCAACCCTCGACAACATTATGATGGTGGAGGGCGAGATGAAAGAAGTAAGCGAAGACGACTTGCTGGGAGCCTTAAAAATAGCTCACGAAGCAATTAAAGCTCATTGTCAAACGCAGTTAGAATTGACGGAAGCTGTAGGAAAAGCCGTTAAACGCGAATACAATCACGAAGAAAATGACGAAGAACTGAAAAAAGATATTTGGGAAAAGACATACGACAAAGCATACGTCTTAGCCACCGCTTGCAATGCCGATAAACACTCACGTATTGAAAATTTTGAGACAGTAAAAGCCGAATACATTGCAGGATTGGCTCCCGATATTGCCGAAGAGAAAAAATCGTTGATAGACCGTTACTACCATAGCGTTGAAAAAGAAGCTATGCGCCGCTCAATATTGGACGAGGGCAAACGGCTCGACGGACGAAAAACTACCGAAATCCGCCCTATTTGGTGCGAAGTGGATTATCTTCCCGGAGCACACGGTTCAGCAGTATTTACACGTGGTGAAACCCAATCATTGACTACCGTTACCTTAGGTACCAAAATGGACGAAAAAATTATCGACGACGCTTTGACACAAGGAAGAGAGCGCTTCTTACTACACTATAATTTCCCTCCGTTTTCTACCGGTGAGGCACGTCCGCAAAGAGGCGTGGGACGCCGCGAAATAGGACACGGCAATTTGGCGTTTCGCGCCCTGAAACCAATGATGCCCGAAGACTATCCTTACGTGGTTCGCGTGGTTTCCGACATTTTGGAATCCAACGGCTCTTCGTCTATGGCAACCGTATGTGCAGGCACCCTTGCATTGATGGATGCCGGAGTCGAGATAAAAAAGCCGGTATCCGGAATTGCTATGGGATTGATATCGGAAAATAAAGGACAAAATTTTGCAGTTCTTTCCGATATTTTGGGAGACGAAGATCACTTGGGAGATATGGACTTTAAGGTAACTGGCACAAAAGATGGTATCACTGCTACACAAATGGACATTAAGGTGGACGGACTCTCTTATGAAATTCTCGAAACTGCCCTTCGCCAAGCCAAAGAAGGACGCATGCACATTTTAGATAAAATTACAGATACCCTTGCCGAGCCTCGCAACGACCTGAAACCGCACGCTCCCCGCATTGTGGTAATGTTTATCCCCAAAGATTTAATTGGTGCCGTAATAGGACCCGGCGGAAAAATAATCCAAAACATACAGGCAGAAACAGGCGCCTCCATTGCCATTGAAGAAATCGGAGAGCAGGGACGCATCGAAATAGCATCTGCTAACAAAACTTCGCTTGATGCTGCTGTAACAAAAATCAAAGGGATAGTGGCAGTACCCGAAGTAGGAGAAGTTTACCAAGCTAAAGTAAAATCCATTATGCCCTACGGCGCTTTTGTCGAATTTATGCCCGGAAAAGAAGGATTGCTACATATCTCCGAACTCGACTGGAAACGAATTGAAACTATGGAGCAAGCCGGCTTAAAAGAAGGAGAAATAATTGATGTAAAACTATTGGATGTTGATCAAAAAACCGGCAAATTCAAACTTTCACACAAGGTGCTAAAACCACGTCCGCCAAAAGAAGAAAAAATACAAGCATAACTTTTGAATAATGCCATTCTCAAAATCATAATGGTATAAACACAAATAAAGGAAACGGTATTTTCTCAATTGAAAACACCGTTTTTTTTTGTGTTGTTATCTAACAAATCTATACAACCTCTTGATTTGGTTCGTAAAGTATAATTGAAAAAACGTTCTACAAGTTTTCAAATACCTACCAAATACCTTTTCAAACAAAAATATTGATCATATCTTTTTTGTTTCGGCAAAAAAATATACCTTTGCATCCGAAAACCGGATAAAACTGGTTTTTTACTTTTTGCTACATAAATATTTTTTGGGGTGCCTTAATATTTCGGGCTGAGATCATACCCTTTGAACCTGCGCGGGTAATTCCGGGAAGGGAAAAAGAACCTGTCATTTCTCACTTTCTACCGTAATTTTTGGCTCTCTCATTGAATTTATAAACTATTTAATTAAATTAAAATGAGAAAGTTAA
>JBKECI010000002.1:0-2008 GCA_047974405.1 Paludibacteraceae bacterium
ACCCAATATAAGTGGCACCTATTATACCTCCGATTATACAGACGATCCCATACCTCCGGGGGCAACAAGTTCATCAATCAAATCGACGATGACATCGTATTCCGGAGTATCTACATCGCTATGGGTCGATCCTGCAAACGGAACTTTTAAGTTGGCTGATTTGAACTTTGCCGGAGCAAAAAAAGCAGGAGATCCACGTTGGTGGTAGTCTTGACTTACGGTTTTATCTTTTCAAAAGTTGGAAAGATGAAGCCTTTTTATAGTTGAAAGCAATAAAATCCGAAATAACTTATTCAAAAAAGAAAACAAAATGTTTGCCCGTTTTTAGCTAAAATAAAAATAATATCGAATATAATATGATGATGAAGAAAATTTATATCGCTTTAGTCCTTTCCTTTGCCTATTCTTGCCTGTTTGCAATAAAACACAAGGAATATAAATACGATTATTTGTACAAGGATCTTCCTTTTAAAATGGAAAGGGTAAAAGTACCGATATTCCCTGAAAAAGCAGTTAAAATTACCGAATTTGGAGGTGTTGGAGATGGACAAACGTTGAATACCGAAGCATTTGCCAAAGCGATGAAAGCGCTCTCTTCGAGCGGAGGCGGTACGCTTGTTGTCCCCGAAGGGGTTTGGTTTACAGGTCCTATCGTATTTCAGTCTAATATCAATCTTCATCTGAAAAAAGGGGCGCTCATACTCTTTTCGCCCAATTTCAATTTGTATCCGATTGTAGAAACTGTTTTCGAAGGATTAGATACCCGTAGATGCCAATCTCCCATTTCGGGGAGGGATTTGATAAATGTAGCCATTACCGGAGAAGGAACAATCAATGGATACGGCGATGCTTGGCGCCCGCTGAAAAAAAATAAAGTAACCGCATCCGAATGGAAAAACAAGGTTGCCTCAGGAGGAATAGTTAAGAACGATGCTTGGTACCCTTCTGAAGGCTCTTTCAAAGGTGCAGAAATAAGCGATATGAATGTGCCTAAAGATGATTTGACACATGAACAATGGAATGAAATCAAAGACTTTCTCCGCCCGGTGATGGTTAGTTTTATCCGCTGCAAAAATCTTTATTTAGAAGGGGTATTATTTGAAAACTCACCCAGTTGGAATCTCCACCCGCTGATGTGCGAAAACGTAATATTAGACGGAATCTTTGCACGCAATCCCGGATATGCACAAAATGGAGATGGACTGGACTTGGAATCTTGCAAAAATACCATCATCGTTAATTCGCTTTTTGATGTAGGCGATGATGGCATCTGTATCAAATCGGGCAAAGATGAGGACGGGAGACGGCGCGGCATACCCACTGAAAATGTAATTGTAGAGAATTGTAAAGTTTTTCAAGGACACGGAGGTTTTGTGGTGGGTAGTGAAATGTCAGGTGGTGTGAAAAATATCTCGGTCAAAAATTGCCAATTTCTTGGAACCGATGTCGGGTTGCGTTTCAAGAGTACAAGGGGTAGGGGAGGTATTGTCGAAAATATATATATATCGGACATTTATATGTATAATATTGCCACCGACTCTTATCTTTTCGACCTGTTTTATGGAGGAAAATCGGCATCCGAAGCGTTGGAAGAGAGCGAAGATAATAATGTGGATGTAAAAAAATACGAAGTAAACGAACAAACACCTGTATTCAGAAATATTTTTGTAAAAAATATTGTTTCCCGCAATGCACGCAGGGCAATGTTTTTTAACGGATTGCCCGAGATGAAAATAAGCAACATCCATGTGGAAAACGTACACATCACCGCAGAATATGGAGCAGAAGTAAATAACTCGACAGATATAGTATTTAAAAATGTACATATAGTTCCACGAAAAGGGTCTGCATTGATTTTGAAAGAGGTGGAAAATTTTCAATCAGAAAATTTCACTTATCCGAGAGAATTAGAAAAACCGGTAGAACTCAAACAAGGCGGAAACTCCAATATTACGATTGCGGGGGTAAAAATGAGATGAGAACCAGCACTGTTTAAGATAAATTGAAC
>JBKECI010000052.1:0-33481 GCA_047974405.1 Paludibacteraceae bacterium
CAACGTTTCCCACTTGCTGGAGAATAGAGCGAGATCAGCGTGTTTTTCCCTTATTTTTATACCAGCAAATGATAATATCCGCTTTCCGATGTAATTTCATGTCAATCAATTTTTTCGATAAAATCGCCGGATTTGGCTTTTGATTTAAAGTTGTAAAAAGTACCATTAATCAGTATTTCATCAATTCGTAGTCCCTTTTTTACGTCCGGAAAACTTACGAAAAGCCATAATTCCGCTGTTTTTTCGACGGTATCCGGAGCGCGATAACCCGATCCGGTGTGCGATAAGTTTATTTCGCCGAGCATTTCGGAAAGCATTTCGGAGAAATCGTAATTGTTGTTGATGTGTGGCAGGAATTTGCGGTAATGCGCAGTTAGTTTTTCCCAATCAACGCCTTGCATATCCACGTGGTAAAAACGTTCTTTTTCTTCGTGATACACGTTGTCGAACATCATTTTGCGCTCTTCCGGTAAGTCGATTTTCATCTCCGCCTTGTAGTCGATGTTGGTAAACTTGTCGTTGGAGAGTTCCATTTTCTGCATTTTTTTACTACTGAGAACGAAAAGATTTTTTTGCTCTTTGTCCATACTCAGCGATGAATTGCCGCCTTTCAATTTGCTCAGAAGTTTGGTGCTTTTCTCTCGTAAATCGTACACCCACATATCGTAGTCGTCTTCAAACGCCGACAAATAGTAGAGTTTCGTCGCGTCCTTGTCGATAATGGCGCTTCCTAATCGTGACGAGTTGGGAGTCAGCCTTTCGACGCGTTCATCCATATTGGCAAATTCGATGACGATATCTTTGATTTTTTCGTCTTTTTCCTTTTTATCCGAATCTTTGTCTTTTGATTTTTCTTCTTCCTTTTTCTTCGCCTTTTCTTCCGCTTTTTTAGCTTCTTTCTCGGCATCGGTAAACAGTTCGTACTCTTCTTTGTTCATTTTGAACTTGTTGTAGGCTTCACGATTCATAAACACAATCATCGCGTCTTGCATAGAACCCCACGAAGCGTGGTTGCGCATTCCGTACCGTTCGCTACCGAAAAGGATGGCATTTCCGTCCATTACCCAGCGCGGATTGCTGTTGAAATACCCGCTTCGGGTTACGTCAAACACATCCGAACCATCGCCTTTGGCGCTTACTATGCCAATATTGGAGTAGGGCGAATGGTTGTTGGAGACGTATTCCAATGCGAACCATTTCGCATCGGGCGACCATTCGTAAGTCATTCTGCCATTTGCTTCGTGTTGATACCGTCCGTCTGTTATTTCACGTAGTTTTTTGGTGTCTAAGTTATAAACCATCAATTTTTTGCGGTTCATCACAAATGCCACTTCTTTTCCGTCCGGCGAAAATTTAGGTATCTGTTTCTCGGATTTATCTCCTTTCATCAATGGTTCTTCATCAATCAGCGTAGCATTGGGAAAATTGGGATCTTCTTTGCGGGAGATTTTGGCTAAGTAAACATTCCAATACCCGTCTCGGTAACTGGAATAAACCAACGACCGGTTATCGGCGCCAAAATCTACATCCGTTTCTTCCGCCGTAGTTTGCGTGATTTGCTTGGTTGTGTTGTAACCGGTTGACGTTACGAAAACCTCGCCGCGAACGGTAAAAGCCACCTGTTTCCCATCCGGAGAATTGGATGCGGAAGTGGCTCCCGAAGTGAGTGTTAATTTCTTTGGTTGGTTGTCGTCCAAATCGTTTCCAATTTCAATTTTAACTTTCGTTGGCGTTGTAGAACCTTTGGCGATCGTGTAAATTTCCCCGTCGTAACCGAAACAGAGCGTTCCGTTATCGGCGATGGAAAGAAAGCGAACCGGATGTTCTTTGAAATGGGTAACTTGTTTCATCGCCGAAGGGTTATTTAGCGGAGCGGAGAATAGGTTGAAAGTACCGCCCTTTTCACTTAAAAAATAGAACGAGTTTCCATCGGGACTGTAAACCGGCTCGGTATCTTCGCCGGCTCGGTCGATTAATCTCGTTTGCTCGCCGGTTTTCAGGTCGAATTCCAAAATATCGCGGGTAACCGACGATGTGTGCTTTTTGCGCCACGTATTTTCAAAGCCTTTCAGGTCTTGAAAAAGAAATTTATGTCTGCTTTTGTCAAAGGATACTTTTTCCGCCGGAAAAGCGAGTATCATCTCTTCCCGTCCACCATCGGCAGGGATTTTGTAGAGTTCCGACAGGCGGGAAGTAGGAAAAATCGCACTCATTGCCGGATCTTGATAATGCGCCGAAAATACGATGAATTTGGAGTCGGGGGTAAATGTATGTGGCGTTTCGTTGGACGAATGGTTCGTCAGTCGGGTAGCGGTGCCACCACCGGCAGTCATTGTGTAAATATCTCGGGTACCGCCGTCACGGTCGCTCGTAAACGCGATTTTTTTCCCGTCGGGCGACCAGATGGGATTGCTTTCAAAAGCATCATGCGTGGTCAGTCGCACCGCGCTTCCACCTTCGCTGTTTACTTTGTAAATATCGCCTTTGTAAGCAAATGCGATCTGAGTACCGTCCGGAGAAATAGTCGGATAACGCATCCAAAGCGGATTTTGCGCGGAAAGAAGTAATCCGGTAGAGATAAATGAAAGAAGTAAGAATAGTTTTTGTGTCATAGTTTGTATGTTGTTTTAGAGCTTTAATTATTACTTTAAAATTCGCAACAAAATTGTAAATATTCTCCTATTTGCTGAAAAATAGATTAAATATTTTAGCGGTTTCAATCAAAAGGTGTAATCCTATCTTGCAAATTCAAAAAGTATTTTTTATAAACAAAATTACCCTTTTTTTCGAAATATCGTCTGTTTTGGCTGACTAAATTTTAGATATAATGTCTTTTGCCGTGCCGAAATTGTCGATTTTCTAACAATAAAATCGACACAGCAAACATTTAAAATCCAGAAAATATTGTGAAAAAATTACAACATAAGAACTATCTACTTTCTATTTGAAGAATAAATCTATCAGCCGTTGTTGATTTAAGCCGATTTGCTTTTGAATGGAAAACAAGACTTTTTTCTTACAGAAAGGAAATACTACCTCTTCTTAAACAGAAAATATGATAAAATACTCTATATTTATACGACAACCGAGAATCTATTTACAAGAAAATCATTATTTTGTCTCTACTTTTTGGTAATAACTAAAAAAATATAATTTTGTGATTTTATTTACATTTTGCTTTAATATTAAAATTAAATGATTTACTTTTGTAAACATTTTTGTTAAATAATAATCGAAATCATTATGAGTTATCTGATCAAGCCCAAAAACTACAACCCTATACTCAATTTGCAACAAACCGAATTGGGCATCCAGAAAATAAAAGATTTTTTCCAACAAAACTTATCTGCCGAGTTAAGGCTGAGGCGTGTTACCGCTCCTCTTTTTGTACTCCAAGGTACAGGCATAAACGATGACCTGAACGGGATAGAACGTGCGGTAACTTTTCCTATAAAAGATATGCAAGATGCCCGTGCCGAAGTGGTTCACTCGTTGGCAAAATGGAAAAGAATGACACTTGCCGATTACAATATTCCTCACGGATACGGTATTTACACCGATATGAACGCAATCAGAGCCGATGAAGAATTGGGCAATTTGCATTCGCTCTATGTAGATCAGTGGGATTGGGAGCGAGTAATGTCTGCCGAAGAGCGAAATATTGATTTTTTAAAATCCATCGTTATTAAAATTTACGATACTTTGCTTAGTACCGAGTATTTGGTCAGCGAAAGTTTTCCGGAGATTAAACCAGTTTTGCCTGCTAAAATTAAATTTATATATGCCGAAGAGTTAGCAAAAAAATATCCTCAACTTACCCCTAAAGAACGTGAAAGAGAAATAGTAAAAGAACACAAAGCAGTATTTATTATGGGTATTGGCGGGATACTGAGCGACGGAAAAAAACACGATGGGCGTGCACCGGATTACGACGATTGGACAACAACGGGCGAATCTGGAATTGCCGGACTGAACGGGGATATTATTCTTTGGAATCCTATCTTGGGAGTGCCTGTCGAGGTATCGTCAATGGGCATCCGAGTGGATAGAAAAGCGTTGCTTGAGCAGTTGAGAATAGAAGGTGAAGAAAAACGGCTGGAGCTCTACTTCCACAAACGTTTGATGGAAAATACTCTCCCTCTTTCTATCGGTGGCGGTATTGGACAATCTAGAATATGTATGTTTTTTTTAAGAAAAGCGCATATTGGTGAAATACAGGCAAGTATATGGTCTGACGAAATGCGTAAAGAGTGTGAGGCATTCAATATCTCATTGATATAGAGCATCAAAAATTTACAACTATAATCCCTGGTAGCCTATCCGCTATCGGGGATTTTTTGATTTTAGCCAAATCTTTCGGTTTCCATTTTCTTTTTTCACTGTTTTTTTGTACTTTCGCAACTCTTTGCAACAAGAGACTTTTTTTGTTGTAAATTAGGATATAGATATTATAATAAGAAACAGGATATCCAAAACGAACCAATGAATATAAATTTTCAAAAACAAAACGGTTTGGTACCAGCTATTATTCAAGATAACAATACGTTAAAGGTGTTGATGCTTGGGTTTATGAATGAAGAGGCTTTGAAATTAACAGAACAAACAGGTCGAGTTACTTTTTTCAGCCGTACCAAAAATAGACTTTGGACCAAAGGAGAAGAGAGTGGTAACTTCTTGAATGTGGTCTCCATCACTCCGGATTGTGACAACGACACTTTGCTGATAAAAGTAACCCCGGAAGGTCCCGTTTGCCATACAGGAAATGACACCTGCTGGAATGAGGAAAACAAAACCGACATTGCCTTTTTGCAATATCTATCGGAATTTATTCAAAAAAGACATAAAGAGATGCCCGAAAACTCCTACACTACTTCCCTTTTTCGGAAAGGGATAAACCGTATGGCTCAAAAAGTAGGCGAAGAAGCGGTTGAAACTGTAATTGAGGCAGTAAACGGTACCGATGAAGGTTTTTTGTACGAGGCTTCCGATTTGGTGTATCATCTTATCGTATTGCTTACTGCAAAGGGGTATTCGCTGACCGATTTGGCAAAAGAATTGGAAAAAAGACACTAGTAGCAGACGGCAAGAAGTAAAAAATATTCGATAGTTTTTAATAAAACAGACGATTTGATTAATTATGTCAGACTTATTGATAAAATACAAAGATGTAGAACTCTGCCAACAAGAATTGGTTGTACTGAAAGAGGTGAATATCGAAATTGGCAAAGGAGAATTTATCTACTTGATAGGGAGCGTAGGGAGTGGTAAAAGCACTTTTTTGAAATCGCTCTACCATGAAGTCCCCATTGAAACAGGCGAAGCAAGCATATTTGACTATAACTTACAGAAGGTAAAAGCAAAAGAAATTCCTTTTTTGCGTCGTAAAACAGGTATTGTATTTCAAGACTTTCAGCTGTTGACAGACCGAAACATACATAAGAATTTGGAGTTTGTGCTGCGTGCTACAGGCTGGAAAGATAAGAAACAGATTGCAGAACAAATAGAAAACGTATTGTTGCAAGTGGGTATGCAAAACAAAGGTTACAAAATGCCGCATCAACTATCCGGAGGCGAACAACAGCGTATTGTAATCGCACGAGCCTTGCTCAACTCCCCTTCCATTATTTTGGCAGACGAACCTACCGGAAACCTTGACCCAACTATCGGAAAGGATATTATGGATTTGCTTTACGCCATCTGCAACGGCGGAACTACCGTTATTGTTGCCACCCACAATCTGCTTTGGCTCAATATGTTTGAAGGTAGAGTACTGCAAATCAAAGATGAACGGATGAAAGAGGTTACGGGGATAAAATTTCAAGATTGATGCTACACTACAATTATTTCATACTGTCCTCTATGTAACGTTTAGTATGTTTCTTACCATATTGTGTTTTGCGAGTTTTGCCGGGGAACAGCAAAATCTTTTTGGCTATAAAATTCCATAAAGAGACAACGATGGTAGTAAATATTTTTGAAATCATGTAGTAAATATGAAATATATCGGTAAATAGCCACATGAGGAAAGAAGTAAGAGCCAATCCCACCGCCCCCAACAAGATAAATATTATCAATTCTATTTTTCGATTATCAAACCGCCGGTTGTCATACACCCAATAAATGCTAAGCAAATAAGTGATTGTCAAACCAGCAAGAAAGCTTATTATAGTGGAAACAATATAATGCAATCCAATTTTTTCGGTAAGGAGATACAGTAACAAAAAATCGACAACAAACGCTATTCCTCCCGAAACAAAATATCTGAACATTTGTATATAAATATTGCCGGTACGCTTTTTTAACCAATTACTTAGCATTCAGTTTTTCAATTGCTTTTTCTCTGTTAAACTTTAGTAAATAGGTGTCTGGATTGTCCAACTGCCATGTTACAACAAACAAGTCTTGATTTGCCATCAACGCAGGATACAAATATCTTCCGGTAGAACTAAATCCCAACTGTTCCAACACTACATAATCTACCTTTTTATTTATCAAATCTTGAATAAGTTTGTCCGATTCCGTAGTGTACAAATAACCTACAGTAAATACATCCGGAGCAAAGTAATTAAAAAGCTCCGGCTTACGACAGCAACATACCGTACCCTTGGGTACTTGTTTTTCCATTTCTTTGGCAATGGTAAAATAATTTTCATACGGAGGGGGGAATGGCTTTTTTACCTCTTCAGATTGTGCCTTTATTTTCGGGAATATTAACAATCCAATTATTAAAAACGAATAAGGTAAATATACGGTGGATTTTGAACTACTTTTGATTTTGAGTGATGCAAGACTGTAGATACCAACATAAAAGCAAACTGTAATAAGCGGCGCAATTGGAACCACGTAGCGACTCCCGTTTCCACCGTGCCACAGCATAAAAAGTCCTATTTGTCCTACCAAATAAGCTATTATAGCCCATCGGAGCGGTTTCAGGCTCCAAGCTCCATAAAATATGAGCGCCAAAATAATGAAACCAAAAATTACCTGCAATATATTGGATGGCTCTTGATAATTGATTTCAATAAAAGGAAACAATATCTCTTTGAATCCTTTGATAACAGTTTCGTCAAAATTGGTTATCATTTTTTTTATTAATTCTCCAAAAGTAGAGATAGTGCCCTCCTCAGGCCTCCAAGGATTGACCGTCATAATAGTACCAAAATAGCGCGATTCTATTCCATTTATTTTATCGCGAATAATCCATGGCAAAATAAGCAAAATAAAACCTGTAAATGAACCAATCGCCTGCATCCACTCCTTTCTGAAAAGATAAAATACAAGTATTGCAAACAATAGTGCCACTCCTACGGTACGGAGGTAATAGGCAAAGGCAACACTTACAACAACCATATAAAACCAGGGAGAGAGCCAAAACTTCTTATTTTTTGTATTGCGACTATATTGATACAATGCTATCAAACAAAGTACGGAGGTAAATAAAAACAGCATCTCGGACATGACTATATTGGAAAAGTGTAATACCTGTGGCGACAAAGCCGCCAACACTACCGTAACCAATGCCAAGTTTCTGTTTCCGGTAATCTTGTCAGTCAAATAATAAAGCCCTATTATGCTAAGATATAAAAATAAACCATTCAGTATTTTAAAAAATATCAGATTATTTATCCCTAAAAACATAAAAATAGACAAAAATGCTGAATATCCGGGGGGATAATGACTGGCGGGGACATTGCCATCGGGTGTAATAATAGAGTACCCCAATCCGTTAGAGATATTTTTTGCCAAACTTATATAATTACAGTTATCTCCGTTCAAATCGAGTTTTGAATCAAATATCATTTGATATGAAATAGCGAATATTACAGTAAATACCAATAAATATATTCCATGTTGTTTCATATTTTTGGACTTTTATAAATATTTGATTTTAATATACCTAATTTATAAAATGGATAGAAAAAAGATACTTTTAATACCCCCAAACCGTATTGGATACTCCGTTTCATATTGATTGACGAGGCTTCATCAAAATACTTTGTAGGGCAGGTTACTTCACCTATCTCGTATCCGGCAAAAAAAATCTGTGCAATCATTTCGTTATCAAAAACAAAATCGTCTGAGTTTGTATTAAAGTTGATGTTTCGCAACACTTCTGCCGAAAACGCCCGATACCCTGTATGATATTCCGACAACTTTTGATGCAACAGTATATTTTGCGTGAAAGTCAAAAGCCGGTTAGCAACATATTTTACCATTGGCATGCCCCCTTTCAAAGCCCCTTTTCCCAATATACGTGAAGCAAACACTACTGGATACAGATTGTTTGCAATCATATATGCCATCGATTGAATAAGTTTGGGAGTGTATTGATAATCGGGATGGAGCATAATGACAATGTCTGCATTCAGCTCTAATGCGCGGTTGTAGCAGGTTTTCTGGTTTCCGCCGTATCCTTTATTCTCTTGATGGATATGTATCTCTTTGATCCCAAGTTGCTTTGCCTTTTCTATAGTTTGGTCTTTACTCTTATCATCAGTCAGTATCACTTCATCTACAATATCAAAAGGGATTTCTTTATACGTTTTTTCAAGTGTCTGCTCTGCATTATAGGCAGGCATCACCACGACTATTTTTTTATTGTGAATCATTAGTATATTTTACTGCAAATATACTTTTTTTTTATCACTCATACAGTTTTGCTCTTATTTATTATTGCATTTTATACTATTGGTAAAACACATGATTGATTATTGGGGATTATCCTCTTCTCATTAATTAATAAAATTCGATTTATTTTTAGATGATTTTCGTATTTTTGTAAAAAATATGAGATACCTAAAAAAAATAGTATGGAAGCAAAATCAATGACCGAAAAATTTATCGTACAATCTAACAAAAAAGTCAAACTTAAAGCCTACGACACAGCCTATACCGGTGGAATGAAAAAAAGTGAGGGAAAAAAGTTGCTGGAAAGAAATGTTGAAGAATTGGCTTCCATTCAGCGGCTTTTTTGGGCGGACAATAGCTATGCTTTGCTTGTGGTACTGCAAGCCCCCGACGCGGCAGGAAAAGACGGCGCCATCCGCCACGTTATGTCGGGACTTAATCCTCAAAGTTGCCGAGTGTACAGCTACAAAGCTCCATCGCCCCAAGAGTTGGACCACGGATACCTTTGGCGGCATTTCAGAGATCTTCCGGAGCGGGGGATGATAGGTATTTTCAATCGTTCGCATTACGAAAATGTGCTGGTAACCAAAGTTAATCCTCGACTAGTACTCAATGAGCATATCCCCGACATAAATGAGGTAAAAGATATTGACGATAAATTTTGGGAGAGGCGTTACCAACAAATCAATGACTTTGAAAAATATCTGTTTGAAAACGGAATTCTTGTTATAAAGTTTTTTCTGAATATATCTAAAGAGGAACAAAAGGTTCGGTTGCTTGCCAGACTGGAAGAACCGGATAAAAATTGGAAGTTTAGCTCAGACGATTTGAAAGCAAGGGCTTGCTGGGATGATTATCAAAAAGCATACGAAGATATGCTCGAAAATACTTCTACGGATTATGCCCCATGGTTTATTATCCCTGCCGACAAAAAATATTTTGCACGGGTAGCTATAGGTAAAATTATTGTGGAAAAACTCGAAAAACTGAAATTAAAATATCCTGAACCAGAATCGAAAGAAGAATTGAAAAGAGCCAAAGAGATACTACTCAGCGAAGAAGGATAGCGATTAATCGTTATTCCTCAAAACAAAACGTGCAATGCGGCGGGTTCGTTGCTGTAAAATGATTTCTCTGTCTTTGGTGGTCTCGTTGATTATGTCATTATTGATGCCCCGAATGGTAAGCAATTCGAGATTTTTGTTGTAGTTTACCTGAAAGCCGCCGGCAAGTTCGTCCAACGCTGCCGGCAAGTAGCGGGTATCATCCACGCATATAGATATACTCACAGCAGAGCTTTGTATTAGCGATACTTTCAGCCGGTGCTTTTCTACTGCCGTAAAAATCCGGCTTAGACTCTCTTCCAGTACAAACGAAAAGTCCATCGGACGCAAAGTAACCAGTACCTGATTTTTACGCAAAATCAAAACCGGAACGTTAATTGGCTGGTCGATATGCGATTTGATGATTGAGCCTTTCTCTTCGGGATGTTCAAAGGGTCTCACAAACAGAGGTATCTGTTTGTTTTCAAGAGGTTTAATCGTTTTGGGATGAATAATCTGGGCTCCGCTAAAAGCCAGTTCCACAGCATCTTTGTAAGTCAACTGAGGGATATGTACTGTGTTGGCAAAAATTCTTGGGTCGGCATTTAATACACCGGGAACGTCTTTCCAAATAGAAACGCTTTCGGCATCAAGCAAATATCCGACAACTGCTGCTGTATAGTCCGAGCCTTCTCTACCGAGTGTGGTAGGTTTACCTTGTATATTTGCCCCGATAAATCCTTGCCCTATATATATTTGATTCTGACTGAAATCAACCGATTTTTTCATACGTTTTCCCGATTCAGATATATTCACATTAGCTTCACGAAAGTTACTGTCTGTTATCAACAACTGTCTCATATCGAGCCACTGATTGACAATTCCCGATTCGGAAAGGTATGCCGAAACAATTTTTGTAGAGATAATTTCACCGTATGATACCAACTGGTCGTACCAACGGTCGTAATCGTCGCCAACCTCCAAGTTAATGTAATTGTACAGTTCGGAAAATGAAAGTTTTACGGTATTCATTCCCGTTTCTTTATTTTGGAATATGTTGTTGATGGTATTATAATGATACTTTTCTATCTCTTCCAACTTTTGTATAGCTCCTTTTTTGTCTGCTTTCATAAAGCAATCGAGAACAACTTCCAAGGCATTGGTTGTTTTTCCCATTGCCGAGACCACTACAAAAAGATTTTCTTTTACATCCGAAACAATTTCTGCTATGTGGCGTATCCCGTCCGGTGATTTTACCGATGCTCCCCCAAATTTATAAACTATCATTGAAAAATTTTCTTTTAATGCCCAGAATCGTTTCTTATTTCAATATTTCAACCCCTATCAGTTTGTCGTATCTGTCGCCAAAACCGCGATGATAGACGTATATGGTGTATTCGTTTTGTGTTTGCCAAAAACTACCGTCAATGGCTTTGGCTGACGCTTTGGTTTGTCCTTGTGGTTGCAACCAATATTGGTAGTTGTATCCTCCCTGTTTCAATAGTACTTTTTTGAAATAGACTTTTTCGTTCGCATCATACTCCATGCGGCTATTGTTATTCAATTGGTTGTAATTGTATTCGCCACCGATGTAAATATTTCCATCCCAAAACGGAGATGCTTTCAGATAAAAATTTACATATAAATAGTCTGCCGTAATATCATCGTTGGAATAATTTTGATAATTGATAACAAATCGTCCGTTTACATCAAAATCATTTACATAATTTTTATTTGTATTTATATCGTCGTCAAATAAATACACCTGATAATTTGGTTGTTCAAACTTTATGGTATTTATTTTTTCGCTATAATTGTACACAGATGATATGTCGAACCGATGATATTCGCTGCCTCCGTCGAATATGAGGCGGCGGTTGTTGTTGTACGAGAGTTTGGTAGAGTTAAAAAATGTAGGACGAATATCAATAACCTGATTATCTGTTCTATTATTTTGACGGACAACGATTTTAATATCAGAGGTCGGGTCTTGAACAAAATATCCTTTGAGCAATACGTCTAAATCAAGTTGCTGCAAAGTTCCGTTCAGTTCGGTATCGGTATTTCCACGCATGCTTGCTTTCACTTCTACCTTGGGGTCGACTACCGAGAAACAAAATTTGGCTATGGGATTGTTCGAATTGTTATCTTCAAAAATATTGAGAACATAATTTCCTGATATTTTAAATTTTATCATATCGTTTGGAACGGTAAAGCGGTAATGGGTATAAAGGACGGTGGTACTTACTGAGGTGCTGTATTCGTTGATTTGGCCAGTGGTAAAGCCCTCCAAGTACTCATTTGTGGTAAGGTTTGAAAGTGTCCAGTCTGCGTTGCAATGGTATATATTATACGAGTAGGTGTGAATTTCATGCGAGAGTTCATCAAAACTTACCTGTATTGCATCGTCGGTATTCAATCTGATAACGGGCAATTGCAAAGGGTCTCCGTTTGTGATAGCACGAAGAGTTTTGATATTTTCTTTCAATATTTGGGTGCTTTCTTGTGCATATAACTCAAATACGGCAAATAAAGTCGCAAGTAAAATTGCTTTTTTGATATTGTTCGTTCTCATTTTTCGAGTATTCGTTCTAAATCAGAGTGCAATATTACACATTTTTAAACAAATCGAGACAAAAATGGCAGAATAACTTTTTCGTTAAAAGTTTATTACTTTTGAAAAAATCAATATTGTTGTAAAATCAACAATATTTTGTAAAACTTCGATAGATGATCTCAACGGGGGATAGTTGGATATTGTGTAGATAAAAACAACTTGCCACACAATTGTAAAATTGTGTGGCAAAGAATGAAAATATCGAGAAAAATCAATTTTCTTTTTATAAAACCAACGAAGGGGGAGAATAGGTTCTTTGGCTCAGTTCGTTGTCCAATAGATACAAACTTTTAGGGTCGTTTCCAAACAGTTCAAATCGTTTTACGAGTTCATCGGTATTTTGTTCTTCTTCCCCTTGTTCCTTTACAAACCAGTCGAGAAATTGCATTGTTCGAAAATCTTTAACGGCAAATGCTTCGGCATATATGTCGTTGATAGATTTTGTGATAAAGTACTCATGTTCCAAGGCAGCGTTCAAAGGCTCTTTAAAGTTGTTAAATTTAGTGTCAGGTGCGGCAATGGTGTCTAAGGTAACTTTTTCGCCGTTGTTAATCATATATTTCAAAAATAACATGGCGTGCGCATATTCTTCTTGGGTTTGAATGTCAAACCAGTTTCCGAATCCTTTCAGATTGTTGTCGTGGTAGTAATTTGCCATATCCAAATAGAGATACGATGAGTAAAACTCTCTGTTTATTTGATCGTTGAGTAATTGAGCAATTTTTGAGTTTAACATAATTTTATCCTCCTGTGTATTTTAGTATTTTAAATATTTTTCTTTGGTATAATTGTTTATAAGCAACTATATTCACTTATTTGAAAGCCTCCAAAGCTTTTGTTGGTTTCCCGTTATTTCCCCAAGCGCTCAACGGATAGTTGCTCCACGAACGCGCCCCTTCCGGCTCCCAATAAAAAACGCCTAATCCCCTTCCGTCTGGTATGGCTTGTACTTTTTCGATAACTGCTTTCAGCATATCGTAGGTGTTTTGGGTTTTTGTATCTTCGCCGCCTGTTTCAACCACCATTACCTCTTTGCCGTAGCGAGAGACCATGTCTTTCAAATTATTACCCAAATCATTGATCGAAAGGGTATAGTCGGGATGTGTGCCGGCAAGCCAGTAGGGATAGTAGCTCATACCGATAATGTCAAATTTCATTCCGTATTTCACGGCGTTGTCAAACCACCAGCGAAAGCGCCCGTTGTCGTTGCCTTGGTCTATATGCAATATTACTTTTGAGGTCGAACTTACAGCTTTTACTGCATCGTACCCTCTGTTTATCAAAGTGGCTAACGAGTGCCAGTCTTCTTTTCCGGATTCTTTAAACAAATATCCATCAGGGTATATCATTCCCGAGGGAATTTCGTTGCCTGTCTGCACCCATTCGGGAGTGATGTTTTTGTTTTTTAACGCCTTCATGACATCAGCAGTGTAATCGTACACGTCTTGTTGTAATTGTGTAAAATTGTGTCCTTCCCAAGCTTTGGGTTTTACCTGTTTTGACGGGTCTGCCCAGCTATCGCTGTAATGAAAATCAATCATAATGCGCAATCCTGCGTTTTTTGCCCTTATAGCCATAGCCACAGTCTCTTCTTTGCTACAATGCCCGTTCTGTTTGTGGTCAGACGGAGTTACCCACGTGCGGAGGCGTATCGAATTGATTCCGTTGTCTTTCAGTATTTTAATACAATCTTCCTGTATCCCTTTTGAATTGTAAAACTTGTATCCTGAGGCTTCCATTTGTGGTAGCCAACTGATATCCGCCCCTTTTGCAAAGGTAATATCGGTATTGTTTGGAATAGAGTCTTTGTTGCCGTCAGTAATATTTTCGGGTTGCGATGTTTTGCACGAAAAAATCATGGCAGAAAAAATCACTAATAAAACAAACCTGATTTTCATCTTTTTATAATTGATTCTTTATTTGTTAGATGGCGATTTTGAACATTAAAATAATTCAAAACTGTCAGTCAATTTGTTGTATTTAGGTATTACCGGAGCTGTGTTATTTGTCAAACAATATTCTACGGAATTTTCCAATCCGTTATTAATCAACCGCTCGTAATGCTCGGTCTGTTTTACGTACGAAAGTAAATTTTTTTTAGCAATATTC
Organism: Paludibacteraceae bacterium; assembly: GCA_047974405.1. Lineage (GTDB taxonomy): Bacteria > Bacteroidota > Bacteroidia > Bacteroidales > Paludibacteraceae > UPXZ01. The sequence continues at coordinate 14,398 of JBKECI010000052.1, forward strand.
CAAATGTCTAGCGAAATTTTTACGGAGTCGGAATGATGTGTATATTTTTTACTCTCAATTAGTTTTTCTGCTAAAGCTCCCGCAAACAGGGTGTCTTCTATACAAAATTTATTATTCCATCCAGAGCAGAGAACAAGTATGTTTTTCTCCGACTTCAGGTAGTATTCTTTCAATATTTCTATGTTTGAAAATGCTCCAACAACTATTTCGTCTGCGTTTTTTGCCGTTTCCACCGCTTGGGTTCCGTTGGTGGTTGTAAATACAAGCTGTTTCCCTTGTACTTTTTCTTTGGTAAAGTCAAAGGGTGAGTTGCCAAAATCTGCAAAATCAACTTTTTGTGTATTTCGCTCCGCGGCGGTCAAATATCCTTTGGCTTTCCATTTTTTTGCCTCTTCGATGTCGGTAACGGTTTTTACCGCTATCAATCCATTGTAAAAGCCGGCACAGATACTCGTTGTGGCTCTGAAAATATCAACTATAATCACCACGCTATCTTTTGCATCATAAGAAGAGAATAGGGCGGGAGAGAAGCATATTTCTATTTTTTTCATAACAATGGGAGGGGGGATAACAGCAATTATTTATTTCCACAGTTTCAGTTCGCCATACAAACGTTGAATGGGCAATCCCATCACATTAAAGTATGAGCCTTCGATGCGTTCTACCCCGACATAGCCAATCCACTCCTGTACTCCGTATGCGCCGGCTTTGTCGTAAGGTTTGTAGTTTGTCAGGTAATAATCTATTTCGTTCTCGTTTAACCTTGCAAAATAAACATCGGATATTACGTGAAATACTTTCTGTTTCTCTTTGGATGTGATGCATACTCCGGTAATTACCTGATGCATTTGCCCCGAGAGGTCTTGAAGCATCATTTTTGCTTCGGGTTCATTTTGCGGTTTGTTGTACACTTTTCCTTTGAACCAAACAATGGTATCGGCAGTTATAAGCAAATCGTTTTCTTCGAGAGGGTAATCATTGGCTTTTTTCTTTGCCAGATACATTGGTATTTCAACCCCTGTGAGATGTGGGGGATAATGCTCATCGGCACCGGTTACCTTTATGTCAAAATTGATATTTAATCCGCCGAGCAGCTCTTTTCGTCGCGGAGAGCCAGAGCCGAGTATGATGTGGTACTTTTTTAGATTTTCCAACATAAAAACAAATGCTTATTGATTATTGAATGATAAAGAGTCCGAAAAAATTCAAATTGTACATTTTGGCTTGAAGATAATAAAAAACCAGACTATAAAGAATACCTGCCAGCATAATAAATTTGGAAAAAGTGGAGGCTTGGTGAAAATCGGCAGAAACTTTTGCTTTGAATATCGAATAGCTCAACGCAATGTAAGGCAATATTAATCCAAAAAATAGGTAGCGGAGCGTAAACGTACCTTCGAAATAGACAAAACGATAATTAACGAAAAATAGGCTCAATATTACCAACAAAATTAAGCCATACAGAAATAATTTGGTTTTTTGCGTCCCCCATTTGATAACCATTGTGCGACATTCCATTTCGCGGTCTCCTTTCTCGTCTTCTATATCTTTGATAATTTCTCTTATCCAAGTGGCTGTGAATGCAAAAAATGCAAATCCCCCTGTCCATCCGTACAGAATGGTGGGGATTGTGGTTTGGTAAATTAGCTCGTTGTATTCTGTTTTCAGTAAGGCTACCGCAAGCAAACCTGCCACGAATATGGTTGCTGAAGACAGCAGCGCAACGACCAGATTGCCGACCAAAAACTGTCGTTTGTACGATGCCGAATAAAACCACAATAACCCGGGTGTCAATACAAATATAAATCCTAATGAGATGCTGCGTACAAAGAGAGAGAGGATAATACCGCAGGCAACACCCAGCCCTGTCAGCAGTTGATAGTACAGCATCGCCGACTTTTTTGATATTTTTTCAGAGACAATTATCTTGTTGGGTTTATTGATGCGATCGATTTTGACATCGTAGTAGTCGTTGATAACGTAACCTCCGGCTGATATGAGTACGGTGGCGACTATCAACCAATATCCCCAAAAGGTGTAGTGGAGGGTGTCGAAATCGTAGGTTTGAAGTATGGGGGCAACTACGGTGTGAGTTATCAGCCATTGGATGAATGCTATGAAAAGCAGATTTTTCCAACGAATTATATCTATATAAGCTGCCATAAATCAAAAAAAAAATTATGCCGAAAGCATCTGGTTTACAAATATATCAATGATGTCGTAGTGGATAACGTCTATTGGTTGCTTTATTTGTAAAAAGTTTTTCACTATGAATTTTTGTGTCGGATTCAATTTTTCAAAGACTATTTCTCCTCCTACAAATGCGGTTGCCAAAGCATGCTTGTACAATTTAATAGGGTAAGCCATTTCGAGTTCAGAGTCTTGGCGGACAAGCTCGGGCTCCATGCCACAGACAAAAAGTCCTACAGTTCTTGTAAGTAATTCGTCCAAATTATCATTACAAAATTTGGTCATATTTTGTTGTATATCGCCCAAATATACCGAACCGCCCAATATAATCATGTCGTAAGAAAAAATACTTATACGAATATTTTTCTTTAATTTGATTAGCTCCACTTGGTAGGAAACATTTTTTTCGGCAATATGGTTGGTGAGTTTTTCGGCAATATATGTTGCTATTTTCTCGGTAGTTCCGTGAGTAGTAGCGTATATGATGGCTATTTTCATCTGTGTATAATTGATATCTTATTTGTCAGATGAAATCTTGATGATTATTTCAATCATACCAGATTCATCTTATTTTTAATCTTTGATAGATAGATTCGCTTATTAAAGCGTAAATCCCTTGAACGTCTTTTTTTTTGTGTAACAACTCTATATGCTTGTTTATTATCTCCTTGTCACCTCTTACCGCCGGTCCTGTTTGTCCTTTTTCCGGCGATATCTGATTTACTTTGTCGGCTGTTTCGCTTATCAAGGGGAGCAGCCATTCAAACTTGATACCCGCTTCCGAGACTATATCGGACGCAAGCAGATACATAAAATTTGAAAAATTACATGCAAAAACAGCTGCTAAATGCATCATCATTCTCTGTTCTGAGTTCAAATAAGTGTAGCGCTCAGACAATGAACAGGCAATATGTGTTATCATTGCTTGTGTGTACTCGTTGCTTGCTTCTATAAAAAACGGTACTTCCTCTATATTTATTTTTTTTTCTTTTGAAAATGTTTGAAGCGGATAAAGCACTCCGTAGTTTAGTACGCGATTTTCAAAAATATTGATGGAAACACTCCCCGACGTATGTATGTGGATTGCATCGGGGACAGTGTTTAGCTTTGCAATAATTTTGCCCAAAGCACTGTCTTTAAGCAAATAGATATACACATCGGCATCGTGCAAAACATCTAAAGTGTTAAAACAATATTTCGTGTTCAATTGTTCGGAAAGTTCTTTTGCCGATTTTTCGGTTTTGCTGAAAACCTGTACTATTTTGTATCCTTTTTGGTACAGTGCCTTTCCTATATGTGTGGCAACGTTTCCTGCTCCCAACAGTACTATTTTCATCAGTTTAAATTTATTTTTACATGTCAGATGAAATTCGCATGTCAAAGTTAGTAGTAACCTTGTGTGATTTGCAAATCATACTTGTTTTATATTTTGTATTTAAGAATAGAAAAAAATACGAAGACGCAGAAGTCGAAAAAATCTCTTTATCGTCTGTCTCTTTTTGTTTCTATTTTTTCCCTTTTTTTACTCCGAATACCAAAATAATTCCGGCTAAAATAAGCAAAAGGGGCCAAATGTATTGCGAAATGTTCTTAGTCCATCCGATAATGGTTTCGATGTGAAAAAGTATGCCGACAAGGAGAAGTATCAATCCGATATTTTTATTTTTGTGAAAAAGAAAAAATATAATTCCAAGTATGATAGGATAATTCTTGAAGTTGAATACCAATGCCGAAATATCGTCGGGCAAAAAATTTAATTGTCTAATTAAAAATAAAATACCAAAAAACAGTAGGCTAACTCCCCACGACAGGTGATTATCTTTACTCATAAGTCAAAAGTTTTGTAAGGCATAATTTATCTGCCGTTGTTTGTACTATGTTCGTATAAATATTCGATAATATTTCCTTGTTGTAAAATGGGTTTAAGTTTTGCAAAAGGGACTTCGACTTCTGTTTGAGATATGCCGTACGGTGATATTTCATAAGGGTTAAAGACATATACCAGTCCACTTTCGGATACATAAAAATTATCGTTGGGTCTCAATCGGTCCGACCAAAAGTCGAAGTCGTTCAAATCGGCTGTTGATTCGATTTCTGCGCTTTGCCTTATAAATTCTTCTTTTATAAGCAGAGACAGTAACTCTTGATAATTGGGAATGAAGATATCTGCCTCTTTGAAAGCATGGGCATTTATCAACTCAAAATTATATAGATAGCGACTGCTTTTACCATTGTTGCCCCCCATAAAGGCGTATCTCTCGTGGCTGTACGACAGTATTTTATCGTCCAAAAACATAGTTACTCCTTCAATATTGATTTCGTTGTCCATTCTTGGAACTCCCGTTTTTTTTATCAGTTCCTGAAAATCGGGTGAAAAATCCTCTTTGTAACCTTCACGTTTGGTTTGTACGTAACGAGGCACAACAGAGTCTATAGGAAGATTTGTATATGACTCGCTGAAAACTTTGGCTACAATTTGACGGCGCAAGTTGTCCAACACCTCCTTGTTGTAGTAATTTTCCGGTATTTCCACATTTATTTCTACGCTCAACGAACCGATGTTTGTATCGGGGCTTAGATAAAATCTGTCTGAAAAGGTAATTGTACGGAAACTCATCTCTTTTTTTTTGCTGCAAGAGACAAATCCAACAATCAACAAAAACATAAAAAATACGATAGCGGCAATATTTTTCATACAAAATTTGATGGATGTTTTCAGATTACAAAATTATAATATTTTTTGAAAGAATTGGCTCAATGTGGAATCATAGTTTTGATTTTTGATACAAAACAGCCCGAAATACTCTTCAAAAATCGAAAAACAGACTATCGGAGAATCAATCGTTAAAGAAAAATGTGTATTTTTATTTTATTAGGCATGTCGGTTTGTTGTATAAATTTTAAAAGTAACCATACCAACGGGTAAATATTTGGGCAAGAACTGAAATGTTGGATGCTAAAACCACGACTAAAAGTTGTAACTTTGCCAAAATATATGCAAACTTTCATACGTATTTTCAGAAATACGATACTCAACCTATCAATAGACGCGAATATATCAAAAAAATAAAAAATGAAACATTTTTCGATTTTACTTATGCTAACTCTTTTATTTTCGTGTTGTGCTGCAAAGAAGCAGACAAGCACATCTGAAAACTTCTATCATTTCAAAGCAAGCAATTTGGCCGGAAAAGAAGTTGATATGAAAACATATCAAGGCAAAGTAGTATTGGTGGTAAACACGGCGAGTAAATGCGGTTTTACTCCGCAGTTTGCAGGACTGGAAACATTGTACAAAAAATACAAAGAGCAAGGGCTGGTTGTTTTGGGCTTTCCTTGTAATCAGTTTGGCAAGCAAGATCCCGGAACCGATACCGAAATTGGCGAGTTTTGTACTGCGAACTACGGAGTAACCTTTCCAATGTTTGCCAAAATTGAAGTAAACGGTAGCAACGCACATCCGCTCTACAAGTATCTGAAAAATGCACTTGGAGGAACTTTTGGTGATAGTGTCAAGTGGAATTTTACTAAATTTTTGATAGACAGGAATGGAAAACCCATCAAACGATTTGCACCCAATGTGAAACCTGCTGATATGGAAGATGAGATAGCGGCTACCTTGAAAGAGTGAAACGATTTTTACCTGACTCGGCAATTTTTGAATCCGGACAATTCGATTTCGCGCTCTTCTGCCTCAAAAGGGTCGATTTTTTTCGATTTGAACCAGTTCAAATCATCAAGAGCTATAACAACTCCCATAGCTATGTCAAACGCTTTTGAATTGTAAGGCGCGCCGAGCGTTATATCCGGCAGCGAGGAGTCTATTTTTTTTATTGGCAAAGGCACATTGTCAAAAGCGATGTAATCTAGTGCGGTAAACCAATAGAGAGACCCGGTTTGAATGCCTATTCCCGCTCCGAAAGTACTAAAACTTTTATTAAAAAACGAGTGCGAAAGCGAAATGTTGAGCCACTCGAGAGGCTTTCCATTGACAGAAAAAGTAAGTTCGCCGTATGTTTTTTGGCTATTCAGTAGTGTTTTCGAGAGTAATCCCAAACTCAACCGTTTGTCGAAAAAATCTTGCTGTAATCCTATATAAAGTTTGGGCAGCAAGGTGGTAGTATATCTTTTTCCGGCATTATTCGAAACCTCTTGCGAGTTGATAAAAGCCGTTTTTATCGAATCAAGTAATTCTTCCAACGAATAATTATCATTCACACTCTTATTTACTCCGGTAAAAGTATAATCGAGGTTGTATTTTGTGTTGGTTGTATTTTTTTTCCATCTGATAGCACCAACATCGGTTATTGCTGTCGAAAAAGTTAAATGTTTAGTAATCCGGTAACTCATCCCCGCATCAAGTCCGGCTCCCATACCTGCGATGGTGGCAAAACCCTTTATCCCGTTAGAAGAGTATCTTATGCTGTCAAAATTTTCATATACATCTAAATGATCGCCGCCCGACGATTTCAACTCTCCATTTCCCGATATGTTCCACTCTTCGATGTTGGCACTGACATCAAATTTTGAATGGGAAAACGATTTGTTGTTATTACCCACAAGCAATCTTAGCTTGCCGCCAAAATTTAACCGTCTGTTAAAAGTATATGATATACCAAAGCTAACATCTGTATAGGTTTGTGCGCTGAAATCGAGATGCCGAAAGTCAAAGATATTATTATCGATATCGGGTGTCAAATATAGAGCAAATCTGAAGAAATCTTTAGGCAAATATAGCTGTGAAGAGACACGCTGACTTATATCCAAAGTGAAATAGCTGTCATACATCCTTAATCCGGCTCCCAGTAAACTTATTTTAGTATCGACATTCAACAATGTAACCGGTTGCAGCGTATTGTAAAAATAATCTTTGTCGCCATCGGGATTGAGAAAATAAACGGTATTACCTTCTGTATTGTTCTGAAAAATATTTTTTAGGGTAAGCGAGTTGTTTCCGATATTTAAATGAATGTAGCTCAGTGTCGGGACACTCACATAAAAATCTTGTGTAGGCTGAAAAGATGGATTCAGAGTGTGCCTGTAAGGCATGTTTTCTATAAAATAAAGGGTATTAGGTGGTTGCGAACGAGAAACAAACTGTACAAAAAGGATAAATATCCCTGTCAATAATATTTTCTTGCTTGTTCTCATCCTGCTACCACTCATTAGTCGTTTATCGTTACTATAGTATTAAACTTCACATACAAGCCTACTTTTACATCCACAAAATTATCTTGTGTTAAATGGATTTTTTTATTACTATCGGTTCCATCTTTACCGGTAATTTTGACATTTGTAATAAATTTCCTTACCGATTTCAATTCGTCCAAATGCTCCTGTTCTACCAATATTTTAATGACCTGGTTTGTCTCTCTCCCTTCGACTACGGTTCCGTCTTCGTCCACAGAAGCGGAAAGTACCGTATGTTCTCTTGCCAGGCTATTCAAAACAGGTCTGTTCAGCGAATCCAACATCTGAACCTTGGTAGCTATCTGGCAAGGAAAGGCATTTTTCACTTTTAGTACTATCTGGCAAGTATCAATTCTTAGCTTATTTTTGAATGTGGCATCAATTTGAGAAGTAGTTATTGAGGTATCGTTTGATTCGTAAAACGACCCTTCATTGAAATAAAGCGATAGCTTGGAATGCAAATACAGGTTGATCTTGGAATCGGGTATAAGAAAATTGGGAGTTTTATCTTCATTTATCCTATCTTTGTCAAGCAAAGATGTGAATTGATACTCAAACACGTCTGGTCTTTGCAAACTGTCAAACAACAAATAAGTGTGTCCAAAATTTTTATCAATGGTTCTCATCGTGGTCAAACTAATACTCCCTGGAGGGGCGGGTTTTCTAACGGGTTGAGAAAACGACTGTTGTCCATCAAAAGAGGCATAAATAGGTAAAAAATCCAAATCGTAAGATAAATAAGCCCTTACATAATCGAATCTGAAAATTAGGTGTGTACCTATGTTGTTTGATGCCGTAATGCTCAATTGCGGATTGGCAAAGCGAAGATATCCTGGCGGAAGAAAACCGAAATAATCCAACGTGTTGGTCTCGGTAGGATTGGAATAATTTTCGGGATTAAAATATCCGAATGCCACCCTATAATCTATCTTTTTTATTGTATATGTGGCAATTATTTTGGCATTGGGATACAGTATATAATCGGAACCTCCTGTGCTATAATAAATCTCTGTGTTCAGAGAGATAGAAGAACTTCCGTTTGGAAAATATAGTTTAGCATTATCCAAAACAATATCCTCGTTCATATCATATGCCGTTGGAGTAAGCGTAATGGTATCATTATCAGAGTCCCCAAATTTGAAATGAGCATTTGGGATAATTTTTACCTTTATTTTTGATATTGGTATAGAAATGTTGAGCAGGCTAAGATTGCAACTGAGTGTCAGCGATTGGCAATGAAGGCTGTCAATACGATCGTCGGAGGCATTGTCGTTAATTCCAGAACTAAAACTGCTGTTGCCGCTCACAATTCCCGATGAGTTTGCAGGGGCTATCTTAGGGAGCAAACCGGTGTTTAGAGGATATTCGACAGATAGCGGGTATATTTTTGACTCTAAATTCAGGTTTCTGTATCGATATACAATGGTGTCGTATTTTTCAAAATAGAGTTCGTTACTTGTTGAGTCTATAACCAACATATCTGAATGCTTAAACCGTTTCAAAATATCTACTGAAGTGGCATAAGACTTACCAATAGGGATTACAAGAGGCTGATCTACCTTTATTTCATCTGACAAATTAAATATGTCCACATCATTGGTGCAAGAGACAAAATAGAGAAACAGAAGAAACAATATCGTAGATGCAAAACAAAGTTTTTTCATTGGCAAGTTTCTTTTAATGCATTTGGGAAAATAGCGTTGCAAAAATAATAATACACTGCAGATATCTGACATATTTTTACATAAATGTTATTTCTATTTACAATAAAGTTGCAAATAAAATGTAAATTTGACAAAATGAATGAATATATCATTTGTTATCTCTATCTACTCAGCTATAAAACCATACCGGTCCGCTATTGAAAGTAAACCCAATATTGCATATATATAATTAAAATATTCTATCTTTGCAAATCGGATGATACTGGAAATACGTTAAAACATTCATAAAAAAAACCTATGAAAAGCAAACTGTCCAAAATTTTATATTTTTTTGCATCAAGTGTCTTTTTCTTTTCTTGTACTCAAAAATCACATACCGATACTATGCCGTATATTACCGATAGCCAAATAAAAAAAGTAGTTGGAAATATGACCGATTCATTGGAGAATGTTTCCAAATTCCGTATCCAGCGTGGCGTGAGTCAAATTGCCTCCCTTTGGCAACGGCAAGACGGTACAGAAGAAGATTTTGCGAAATTTTGTTATGAACATTTCGTAAGCGACACAACAAAACTCGATACCCTTTTTGACGCCATCCAACGCAATTTGGAAATCCTTGCCGGCAGATACAATCAAATCAGTTTAGAATTAAAAGAGCCGATTCAGCTACAAGGCTACCCTTCGACAGAAGTAGATTTGCTCTTTGGCGGATATGAACCTTCATCGCACCTTGACGAGGACTTGTTTGGCAACAAAGTTGCCTTTATGGTGGCACTTAATTTCCCCTATTATTCGCTGAGCGAAAAAACGAAGTTGGGCAAAGGCTGGACCCGAAAGCAATGGGCATTTGCTCGTATGGGCGACCGATTTACCTCGCGCATCCCTGCCGACATATTGCTACACGTGTCGCAAACAGCTATGAATGCCGAAAACTACATTGCCAATTACAATATTTATATGGGTAGTTTAATCAACGATAGAGAAGAAAAACTTTTCCCTGCCGATATGACTCTGATTACGCATTGGGGGTTACGAGACGAACTGAAATCAAACTATCAAGACAAGGAGAAAGGGCAAGAAAAACAAGAGATGGTTTACTGCGTTATGAAACGAATCATTGACCAGTCTATTCCCGCAGAAGTAATTAACAGTGGAGCTTTTATGTGGAATCCTTCTACCAACGAACTGTTCAACGAAAAAGGAGAAAAAATCAAAGGTACTCCCGAAAATGGTAAACGTTACAAAGTATTGTCAGACAATTTTAAAGCCAATGAGGCTATGGATGATTTTGCACCTCATCTACCCTCTGCTTTGCTGCGAAACTTTGAAGGAAACATAGAAATCCCCTTACAAGACGTGAAAACATTGTTTGAGTCGTTGCTTACCGCTCCGGAAGTAAAGCGGGTAGCGGCGCTTATCCAGAAACGCTTGGGTCGCGATCTGCGCCCGTATGACATCTGGTACAATGGCTTTAAGACAAAATCAGACATTACTGAATTGGAATTAGACAAGATTACACAAAAAAAGTATCCGAATAGCAAAGCATTGGAATCCGATTTACCCGATATATTGACAAAATTGGGATGGAATGCCGAAAAAGCGAAAAGAACAGCATCGCTGATAAAAGTGGATGCCGTAAAAGGTTCGGGGCACGCCTGGGGAGCGCAAATGAGAGGCGACTATGCACACCTGCGTACACGCATTACCCCCAACGGGATGAATTACAAGGGATATAACATTGCCATACACGAATTTGGACACAATGTGGAGCAGACCATCACAATGAACGATGTAGATTATTGGATGCTGAATGGAGTTCCCAATAATGCTTTTACCGAAGCAGCAGCTTTCCTTTTTCAGAAAAGAGACTTGAAGCTGCTCGGGTTCAGAGAGGAAGACACATCTCACAAAAACCTGGCATTGGACACATTTTGGTCGGCTTACGAAATCATGGGGGTAGCTTTGGTCGATATTGGAGTTTGGGAGTGGATGTATGCACACCCCAATGCCAACGCTGCCGACCTGCAAACTGCCGTAATCGGAAAAGCCAAAGAGATTTGGAATACTTACTATGCTGATGTGCTGGGTGGTAAAAACGAACCGCTGCTTGCAATCTACTCGCATATGATAGAAATCCCTCTCTATCTCTCCTATTATCCCATCGGACAATTAATATATTATCAATTAGAAAATCAAATGCATGATAAAAATATTGCCGATGAGTTCCAACGTATCTATACACAAGGTAGAATTATCCCTCAGTTATGGATGGAAAATGGTGTAAAACAGCAACTTTCTACTCAACCTTTATTAAAAGCGGTAAACAATGCTCTAAGATAGTTTTGACAAAAAAAGTAATCCACAATTTTATCTGATACAGCAAAAACAGAAAAAAATACTCCTTTTCCCAAGCAAGAGTCTGTTGTGATAGAAACAGTCAGTAATCAAATACTTATACATTTTGTTTTACATAAAATCGTATCTTTCATTCAAATCTTTTATTCAAACAAAATATACATTTTTTTTGAAGAAGCAAAGGTCGCATATTCAGTAAATGTTGAAAAGAGAATCTATTTGGGATGATTACATTACGCTCATATTTTTTATTTGTAAAAATAATTAGTAATAAGTAGGTAGGTAGAATGCCATAAAAAACTGTCTCAAAATTGAATTGAAGACAGTTTTTTGTGAAATTAGAATCGACCAATTATCATTTTTCCAATCTGTGCATAGCTTCCATTGTTTTTTCTTTATTCCCGAATGCCGAAAAACGGACAAATCCTTCGCCGCTCGGACCAAATCCGGCTCCGGGAGTACATACAATATTTTTCTTTTTCAGTAAATAATCAAAATACTCCCAACTACTCTCTCCCTGTGGTGTTTTAGCCCAAATATAAGGGGCGTTGACTCCTCCAAAGACTCTCAGTCCGTTTTTTTCGAGAGATTTTTTGATGATGGACGCATTGTCCATATAATATTCTATCAGTTTTTTAACCTCCTTCTTTCCCTCAATAGAGTAGGTGGCTTCGGCAGCCCGTTGTATTACGTATGGCACACCGTTAAACTTTGTGGTTTGACGCCGTAGCCAAAGTTTATTGAGTTCTACCTTTTCACCGGTTTTGGTAGAGGCTTTCAACGTTTTGGGTACAATTGTGTAGCCACATCGGGTTCCGGTAAATCCTGCCGTTTTTGAAAAACTGTGAAACTCGATGGCAACCTCTTTTGCTCCTTCAATTTCATAAATACTGTGTGGCACGTTACTCTCGCTAATGTATGCTTCATAAGCGGCATCGTATAGTATTATTGCCTGATTTTCTTTGGCATAATTTACCCATACTGCCAGTTGCTCTCTATTGAGCGTGGTACCTGTAGGGTTGTTTGGATAGCAGAGATAGATTATATCCACTTTCTCTTTAGGTAGTTCGGGGACAAAATTATTGTTTTCGTTGCAAGGCAGATATACGATATTTTCCCAAAGACCCTCTTTTGAAGGTATGCCTGCACGTCCTGCCATTGCATTGGTGTCTATATACACAGGGTAGCTGGGATCTGTGATGGCTACCTTATTATCTATGTCAAAAATATCTCCAATGTTTCCCGTATCGCTTTTGGCACCATCGCTTACAAATATTTCGTCGGAGGCGATTTCGATCCCCTTTGATTTAAAATCGTTCTCTACAATCGTATTTCTCAAAAAGTCGTATCCTTGTTCCGGTCCGTAACCCCTGAATGTGCTGCTGTATCTTTGTTCTTCTGCCGCTTTTATTATCGCTTGTACAGATGTTTCGGGCAAGGGTAGGGTTACATCTCCAATTCCCATTCTTATTATTTCCGCAGATGGATTTTCTATTTTGTGTTGATTGACCCTTTTTGCAATCTCTGAAAAGAGGTAAGTCTCGGGAATTTTAATGAAATTTTCGTTTATTGTAATCATATTGTCAGTAAGTTTTATACTCGATAAGTGTATTATTAAGTTATGATATAATGTTTTGAAGTGTTTGCAACGGCTTTGTCCAGATTATATTTCTCCTTCAAAAACCGTAACGGCATTTCCCGTAAGATATACATGGTTATTTTCAACGTTCCATTCTATTTCCAACTCTCCACCCAGCAGCTCAACGGTAGTTTTTCTGTTAGACAGATTGTTGAGTACAGCAGCTACCACGGCGGCGCAAGCGCCGGTTCCGCAAGCCATCGTCTCACCCGAACCTCTTTCCCATACACGCATCCGCAACCTATTGTCTGAGAGTTTTTCTACAAATTCCGTATTCGTTTTGTTGGGGAAATATTGGGCGTTTTCAATAGTTGGTCCTATTCTGGGCAAGTCAAGACTTAAAACGTTATCGATAAAAATTACAGTATGGGGGTTTCCCATAGACACGCACGTAAGTTCGTAATTGGTGTATTGCCCAAACGAAACGGAGTGCTTTATCACTGGAGAAATGTCAAAGGTGGTAGGTATAAGTTTAGCATCCAATACGGGTTCGCCCATATCTACGGTTACTTTTTCAACTTTACCGTTGTCTCCTGTAAATAATTTGAGAATTTTAGTACCGGCAAGTGTTTCGAGGGTAATCTCTTTTTTAGCCGTCAAACCATTGTCAAAAACATATTTTCCGATACATCGAGAGGCATTGCCACACATCTCGGCTTCGGAACCGTCCGCATTAAACATTTGCATACGGAAGTCACAAGTGTTGGAGGGGTGGATAATCACCAAACCATCTGACCCGACACCTTTGTGCCTGTCGCTGTATTGTATAGCAAATTCCGATGGACTCTCTATTTTTTCGATAAAACCGTTCACGTAAATATAATCGTTGCCGGTACCGTGCATTTTTGTAAATTTCATATATTACCTCTTTTATTGGATACGCAAAGTTACTGTTTTTTTGTCATTGTATTGCCTTTCCCGAGACACTAAGTGGAGAGAAAGTGTATTTGGAGCAAAAAAAGACGAAAAAAAGTTCATAAATCTACATAATGTATTACTTTTGTACTGATATTGACTCAATGAAAAAAATATGAAAAATTTTTGGCAAACGATTAAAACGTCCGATATTTTTTCTCATTTTACCTCTTTAGCGTACCTTCCCAGATGGGTAGTATTGTTAAGCGATATAATCATCTGTGTTTTTGCTTACGTTATTTCATATACAATAGCAAGTCGCCTTAATTCCGAACTGACCAATCCGATATTGCTCAATGCTATTTGGCACAGACTGTTGTTGATACTAGTAGTACAATTATTCTTCTTCTGGGTTTTTCATACATATTCCAGTATTTTACGTTATTCGGCTTTTGTAGATGCGGTTAAATTGTTTTTTGCCGTTTTTGCAAATGTGGCAACATTACTTGTGCTAAATTTAATAATCGATTATATCTACGGTACGGCTGTTTTTTATTACATATCTATTGTGTTTTACGGAATTATTGCCTTTTTTTCGTTGTTTTTGGTACGTTTGTTTGTGAAAACCTTTTTCGATTTTATGTCAATGAATACCGGTAATGTTACACCAGTAATGATATATGGATCACAATCGGCAGGTATTGCCATAGCCAAGATGTTGAGAACCGATAGCAAAGTAAAATATAAACTGGTGGGATTTGTAGATGAAAATAAGGCAACTACCCAGCGGGTATTAATGGGCGTACGGGTATATGAATTGACAGATAAGAATGTAAAAGAAATAATAGCCAAAAAAGCCAAAGCTATCATTGTCTCTCCATTAATAAAAGAGAAGATAGATATTCAGAAAGATTTGGATGTGTTTATTTACAACAACTTATCTGTATTGATGGTACCTCCCGTTAGCGTATGGGACAAAGGGGATATGCCTTCGATAAAACAGATAAAATCAATTGAAATAGAAGATATATTGAACAGAGCGTCTATTGATATTTCTACTGATAACATTTCGTCCGAGATAAAAGACAAGGTAGTGCTGATAACGGGAGCTACCGGTTCTATCGGGAGCGAAATTGTTCGTCAATCTATAGAATTTTCTCCCAATATGATTGTGTTGTTAGATCAGGCCGAAACACCTATGCATGAGCTTACCCTGAAACTAAAAGAGAGCTACCCGCAGCAAAAATTCATTTCGTATCTTGGTGATGTTCGTAACAGAGAGAGGATGGATGCGATGATGGATGTTTTCAGACCAGACATTGTCTTTCATGCGGCAGCATATAAACATGTGCCTTTGATGGAAGATAATCCTACGGAAAGTATCCAAACCAATGTGTTGGGAACAAAAAATCTTGCCGATTTGTCAGTCAAATATAAAGTGTCGAGATTTGTAATGGTTTCTACAGATAAAGCCGTGAATCCAACCAACGTAATGGGAGCATCCAAAAGAATTGCCGAAATTTATGTACAGTCGTTGAATAAAAGCGTAGAGAACTCGGGACTTGATTGCCCTCGCTTTATTACTACCCGATTTGGTAATGTATTGGGTTCCAATGGATCGGTGATCCCCTATTTCAAGCAACAGATTGAAAAAGGAGGTCCTGTAACAGTAACCCACCCGGAGATTATCCGATATTTTATGACCATCCCCGAAGCCTGTTTGTTGGTTTTGGAGGCAGGAACGATGGGAAAGGGAGGAGAAATTTATATCTTCGATATGGGGCAGCCGGTTAAGATATTAGATTTAGCCCGAAAAATGATCCGATTGGCAGGTTTCATCCCCGATGTAGATATTCCTATAAAATTTACAGGCTTGAGACCGGGCGAAAAACTTTACGAAGAATTATTGAACAAAAAAGAGATAACCAGAGAAACGCATCATTCCAAGATTATGATTGCCAACGTTAGAGAGTATGACTATGATGAAATATCCAAAGATATAGAAGAACTGATAAAATATAGTTTTTTAGGAAAAATATATTTGACGGTATCTAAGATGAAAGCTATTGTTCCCGAGTTTGTAAGCAACAATTCTCAATACGAAAGTTTGGATATTGAAAAAAACAGTATGAGTAAATGAGTGAGGTATTAAATTTTTTCGATACAAATCCATATTTGGTTTTATTTATATCTTTTGCAATTGGCTATCTTTTTATGCCGGTTGTTATCGAAGTAGCCAAAAAGCATAACTTTGTTGTAAGCCCGAATAAAAGGACTTCGCATGATGGTGATATCCCCAATATCGGTGGCATAAACATATTTGTATCTTTTCTGCTAACGGTTTTCTTTTTCTCCTTTAGTATGTTTTCCGAAATGCAATTTGCCATTATGGGGTTGGCCATTATTCTTATAGTCGGCTTTATTGATGACTTGATAGAATTGCAGGTAAGTTGGAAATTATTCGGACAGTTTTTGTCCGGTTTCTTCCTTATCGTGATGGGAGATATGAGGTTTACCACCATTGATGTTATTTTTGGAACTTGTGAACTGTCGTTATGGGTAAGTTACCTTGTTACATTTTTTATTTTTATATTGATAGTAAATGCCCTGAATTTAATTGACGGTATTGATGGATTGGCTTCAGGATTAGGGATAATCTATTCGCTATTTTTTGGATTTTATTTCTATGCTACGGGTAGTAAAGACCTATCCATTTCTGCGTTTGCGATGGTCGGCTCACTGGCGGTATTCTTTTTTTACAATGTTTTTGGCAAGCACCGAAAGATTTTTATGGGTGATTCCGGCTCGCTCTTGTTAGGCTATATGATGTTTCTGTACGTCTATTCTTTTTGCGAATATAATGCCAACGGAACGATACCCGAAAAATACAAACTATCTCATGCTCCTGTAATGGCATTTACCATTTTGTTGGTACCTCTGTTTGATGTAATAAGGGTGGCTATAACGAGAATAAAAAAAAGGAAGTCGCCATTTTCAGCCGACAAAAATCATATTCATCACCTGTTAATGGGGTTGGGATTGGGACACAAGACAGTAACCTCAATTTTGATGGGACTTACTGTTATTTTTATGTTGTTTGCACTAATTGCCAGAAACTTACCTTCCTTTGTACTGCTATCTATCGATTTGATATTTGCCATATCGTCCACACTATTTATTTGGAACAAAATAAATAAAAAGAAAATAGAGCAGCATACCGAAAACAAAGCTCTATGATTTCAATCGAACAACTTACCGTAGAGTTTGGCGGGTCGCCGCTTTTTGACAATATCGGTTTTCTTATCAATCCCAAAGATAAAATCGCGCTTGTAGGTAAAAACGGTGCCGGTAAAACCACGCTTCTTAAACTTATTGCCGGTCTGCAAAAGCCCACACAAGGGAATATTGTCATACCTGCTGACTTGACAATCGGCTACCTGCCACAGCATATGATTCACAACGAAGGGACAACTGTGATGCAAGAAGCCGAAAAAGCGTTTGAACACATTACCAAAGTTCAGGATGACATTGAGAAATATGCCCGCGAATTGGCTACCCGAACCGATTACGATACCCCGGAATACCTGAATATCATCGAAAAACACAGCCGTGCCAGCGAGCACTACAACATCATAAATCCCGGCAACTTTCAGGCAGAAATCGAAAAAACACTCTTGGGACTTGGTTTTCTACGGCAAGATTTTCAACGGCAATGTGCCGAATTCAGCGGTGGTTGGCGTATGCGGATAGAGCTGGCAAAGATTCTGCTTCAAAATCCCGATGTACTTTTGCTTGACGAACCGACCAATCACTTGGACATTGAGAGCATCCAATGGTTGGAAAATTTTCTGACAAATTCTGCGAGCGCGCTACTCTTAGTATCGCACGACAGAGCGTTCATTGACGCGGTAACCAATCGAACCATTGAAATCTCGCTCGGTCGAATTTACGATTACAATACCAATTATTCCAAATACGTAGAGCTTCGAAAAGAGCGACACGAACAGCAACTTCGAGCTTACGAAAACCAGCAAAAGTTAATTCAGGACACCGAAGATTTTATCGAACGATTTCGCTACAAAGCCACCAAAGCCGTACAGGTACAGTCGCGCATCAAGCAATTGGAAAAAATCGAACGATTAGAAGTGGACTTGGAAGACAATGCCCGATTGAGCCTGAAATTTCCGCCTTCGCCACGTTCGGGGTCTATTTCGGTTGAAGTTGAAAATCTGAGCAAAGCCTATGGAGACCACCTTGTATTGGACAATATAGGGCTAATTGTGAACAGAGGCGAAAAAGTAGCTTTCGTAGGAAAAAACGGCGAAGGAAAATCGACCTTAGTCAAATGCATCCTGGATGAAATAAGCTATACAGGGAAACTCAAACTCGGTCACAATGTAAAAATCGGCTATTTTGCTCAAAATCAGGCGTCGCTTCTGGATGAGACTCTGACTGTTTTCCAAACGATAGACAACGTTGCCGTAGGCGACATCCGAACAAAGATTCGGGATATTCTGGGCGCGTTTATGTTGGGCGGAGAAGCTTCTGACAAAAAGGTAAAAGTACTTTCCGGCGGTGAGAGAAGCCGGTTGGCAATGATACGTCTATTGCTCGAACCGGTCAATCTTCTGATTCTTGACGAGCCTACCAACCACTTGGATATGCGTTCCAAAGACGTTCTCAAAGAAGCCATCAAAGCCTTTGACGGAACGGCAATCGTTGTTTCGCACGACCGCGAATTTTTGGATGGTCTGGTAACAAAAATCTACGAATTTGGTAACAAACAGGTACGCGAACATATGGGTGGAATCTACGATTTTCTTCGCAAAAAGAAGATTGAAAACTTGAACGAATTGGGCTTGAGCCAATCGCAAACCACGCCTACAGAGATACCTGTTCAAAAAGAAATCTCCGAAAATAAACATTCGTATGAAACCCCAAAAGAATTGAAACCGAAAAATCGCAAAGCGGAAAAATACGTAACGGAATCAGAAAAAATCGTTTAAAAAAAAAAAAAACAAAAAGACGAGATTCACACCCAAAAAGAAAAAAACCATAAAAAAAATGACCCACAAAAAAATATAATATTTCAAAAAAAATAAAGTGAAATATAAAAAAAAAATAAAAAAAATTTAATTATTAAATAACAAAAAAAAAAAAAAAAAAAAAAAAAAAAAAAAAAAAAATATAA
>JBKECI010000053.1:0-74822 GCA_047974405.1 Paludibacteraceae bacterium
AGCGTTAGCGCTACTTGAAGGGTCGGCGACAGATACCACCGCTGATCCTTTGGCAATGTTCTTTACTATTACGGCGCACGGAGCATCTGTCTCAACAATCAACTCATACACTTTGAAACCGCTGGGTTTTAAGAATACAAATAAGTACACGCCCGTATTGTTAGTATGTACAGCCTGTACAGACTCCGAATTTGAAAGAATCTCAATATTGTCCACATTGTAGCCTTGTGCCTGAGTCGCGTCTTGCAAGGCGGGAACCAGGATGTAGGCGTATTTATCGTTGGTTGGTTGCACACCGTGGTCGATAGACAGGCTGATCACTTCCTTTGATAGCACATCCGACGTATTGTTGCCGTTAATGTCGTACCAGTTTCCGGATTGTGACTGTGCCGCCAAATCAATTTTTGCTTTTTGGGGAAAATAATAGCCTATTCCGTTGTGATAAACCCAATCTACCGTTTTGTCATAAGTGGTGCTACCGTTTGCAATGGTAGATGGAGTGCCGTTTACCGATACGGTTACGCTACCCTTTAATAATGTTTGGTTCAGGGTTGTATTCACTTTTTGAGTCGCCGTGGATTTAACGTTTGATCCAAGACATACTATTTCATTGTCGAAGAAGAACCACGACTTATTGGCGGAAGTATTGATATTGAACTCGGTATCGGTGGATTTATAGACCGACACGGTGTTTGTGCTGTCCGAGACTCCCCCTACAAAATCGGATTGTCCGGATTTTATGTAGGTGCTTGCTTGTGGAATGTCCGTAACTTCGGGACAGGTAACTCCGGGTATTTTTTCCCAATTCCATACGGGGAAAATATTTTTATATTCGTCTCCGTCCACATACAATCCCATAGCGCCATCCGACAATAAATATTTTTTTTTACCTTCAAGGTTATCGGACAAATATTCGTTTCGGACAGTACGGGTAGATACCATACGCAAATCGGCACTGTAAGCAGGGCGTTTGTGCAAGGTGTAATCTGTATTGTAAAAATGTGTGCTGGTAGCGTTCACATTGTACGATGCCGGTTGTGTGCCTGTAAACCTCAAGTTGGCATCATTATAAACAGCGACATTGGTAGCATCAATGGCTGCCATTCGTTCGGCAATTTTATTGACTCCCTGCTTTACGGTAGCATCCGGACGCGTGGATGCGCGACCGATAACATTGAAGAAGATATTATCGCCCCTGAATACGCTCAGGTAGCTATCTTTGGCAAGTTTACTCAAAATAGCCAATTTGTCGGCAGGCAGCGCGTATTGTGTGCCTACCGCGTAGGTGGTGGCAGTGGTAATCCCGTTCAAAAAAACTTCTCCATAGGAGCCGATGTGAAGTTGCCGTCCGTGCTGGGTGTACGAATTGTCGTACTGGATTCCTTCGCTACCGGTGGTGTATTCTATTGGAGAATAGATATAATCCATAGCGGTTTGTAGCAGGTTTCTATCGGAAGTAAGACACGCTCTGTACATCCAATGCAACGCTACATCCACGCGATTCGCACCGGTTTGGGCACCGGGATTTCCCCCTTTCTCTCTTAATCGGATAATGGCATTGTCGGACAGGGTTTGCGAAACGTTTTGTGCTCCGGCGTATTTCATCAAAATCAGAAACAATCCCATTCGCTGCGGTTCGGCTATCTCGTTTTGATACCAGTTGGCGGAAGTTGGAGCTACCGACTGCCAGTATTGTAGCATCAGGTCGAGTTTCGATTTCAAATTTGCGTCTCCGTACATCGAACTCGACGAATAGGTATAAGCCAATGCCATTTCAATCATACGGTTCAAATGCACCAAAGGTTCCCAGCTTGTACGGTCGGTTGATGCGTAATTCACATCGGGAAAGGATCCATCGGACTGCAACTGAGCAAGGTAAGCGCTTACGTTACTTTCAAGTGCCGTAACATTCGATATTCGTGTAGCGAACGCTTCATTTACAATCCGTTCCATAAATACGTCAAATACCGGCGTGGCTTCAACCACCACTTCGCAAGTTGCCGTGAGAGAATTGTTTGATGTTGCTTTGGCTGTAATGGTCGCGCTTCCCGCTCCCACGCCCTTCACTTTGCCTTCAGGTGTGATGATGGCTACGGAAGTATCGCTTGATGTTAGAATTACATTTCGATTTTCGACAAATAGTGGCGAAAATATGATGGTCAAATCGATGATACCATTGATGACCACGTAATTAGTTTGCGTATCAAATGAGATTGCTGTTGCCGGAACGCCCTGTCCACGGCATATTATCGACATATTATATGCGTTTGGGGCGGTGTATTCTCCTTGTAACCAAAGCGCATCCACCGGTTTGGTTATCGGAGAGTTTATTACCTGTATGGGTCTGATATTTACCAAACCCGATGCTGTGCCGGAAGTAATCGTTTCTGTTTCGCTCCAGCTTTCTCCGGCATCCGCGCTTTCGTAGTTGAACATTTCGAGCGTTCGCGAAGGTACTTTTTTAGACAGTTACAGCACAGTGGGATTGGCGGAATCAAAGCTGCCACCGCCCACTTGATACGAATTGGCAAGAAAAGTTTTACCACCTACGGCGGTGTAATTCGTTATGGGCAAGCCATCTCCGGCATCGGCGACCGTAAAACTGTTCCATTGCGTTCCGTCCCATTTGGCGAGTTTGTAGGTGTGGTTGGAAGTTGAGCCGGGATTGGTTGCCGCGTTTACATTTTCGCCGTTAAAAGCATCGTAAAGTATAGCGGGCTTATTATCTATAAGTGTAATATCGTATGCTATGGTTTTATCGGTAGCCTGTGTAGTGGTGTAAACCACGTCGGGCGGTGTGTCGTAATTAAGCGTAGTGGTTGTTCCATCGGCTTTCTGAAATTGAATGCCTGTATTGTCAGTTTTGAGTACGATTTTCGCGTAGTGGACAGTACTGTTGCTGTACTTTAAGCCTGTTCCCAATTGTGTAATAGCCATATGGATGCCGTCAATACCCTGTACCGCTCTTATGGTAGGTACTTCGTCTCTAAACTGATAGCTGTTCGCGATAGTCGTATTTAGGAATCCGGCACGGCTTCCCGCTCCCAATGCCGCTGTGGCAGTCGCAGCGTTGGCATCTTTAATGAAGGTGTATCCAAAATTATTTTTGGAACGCCAAAGCACTACAATATGGTCTCCCATCGCGAAGGGGAGAGTGGCGTTGATACCGTATCCGGTCATTGTCTGCGAGCTGAACCCTGCCGTTATATCGCCGGTAGTCGATGTAGAGCGGTAGCATTGAAAACCCGATTCGGTGGTGTTTTTTGAAGCAAAAATCAAAATCTGACCGCTGGCGCGCACCAAGAGAGCAGGCGAGGCGAAGTCTTCGGTACCATAGCCGGTTGCTACGGTTGCTACGGTTACCACATCGGTGGTCTGGTTGTAGGACGAAATCATCAAATCGCCGGATTTATTAATCCACGAAAAGTAGAAATTATCCTGCGCATATACCGCTGCCGGTTGTGTGTTTAACGACCAGGCGCCGTTGTCTGTCAACGGAACGTTTACCTTTACGGCAAAGGTTGTAAGAGAGACAGTCAGCAGTAAGAACAATGCTGTGATTATTTTTTTTGAAGAAAAACTCATTTCACGTTTGTATTAAAAAAACAATGAATAAAACGAAAAGATAAAATCGAACTTTTCTTTGATAATTGGCTACAATCAAAGAGGTTATTAAAAAAAGTAACAAACGAAAAAACAACCGAACAGCGAACTTCCACTAAATATTTAGAAAATAATGTTTCGGTTTTTCAGCATACTTGATAGATTTTTTGGAAAATATGTTTTTACCGAGATATTCAATAAAAACATATTTTTCCTGTTATTTATATCCAGCTTATAAATAAGCCCGTATTTATTTCACTACAAATTTTACAGTATAATCATCATTCGCTTTTGTTATCCGAATGACGTAAATTCCCTTTGTATTGATGGTCTGTTTTACCGATTCTCCGGCAATAACACTTTCGTAGAGTTTGGCACCCAAAACGGAATATACCGCTACATTTGCACCATCAAATTTTCCTTTTGTACGAATCGAAAAAGGTTGTCCGGCTTTTACCGGATTAGGATAAATCTCTACCGGCGAATCTTCCGTAAGCGACTCCACTCCGGTGGCATCAGCCGATATTAAATTAATGTCTATGTGATTGGTTACTGTTACAGTCAGACTGTATGTACCCTCATTCAGAGTGGGTGTTACCACATCGCCATCAAGTGTAACCTGGTCTATTTTTTTGCCCGGTGCCAATGTGAAATTAACCGTATATTCACTGTCTTCGTCTTCCATATTTACTCCCGATTGAGAAGTTATGATACCGGCATCGGCAGTTACATTTACTTTGAACTTTAATGATTCTGGTACGGGCAATACTTCTTCTATTATCTTTATTCCGGCGTTAAAGTCGGCTACTTGTACCGTATTGCCGTTAGACCGGTTCCAGTCTTCTATCTCCACGCGAATGTAGCGGTAAGTGGCAGTCGGAAATTCGATGGTTATCTCGTCGGCGTTTTTCTCGTAATCAATGACGTAATGTTCTTTTAAGGCTGTAAACTGTGTTCCATCGTTTGAACCATACACAGACAACTGTCTGACTCTGATGTATTCTGAAGATACTACTAAGCGGTGTAAGTAGGTTATGTGATTGAATTCTTTTGCCGTTTTCATATCTACGGTAAACGATGGTACCGTATTGGGATCAATGGTTATACCGGCAAAGGTTACGCCCGGCTTGATAAATGCAAACGCGGTAGCAGTTCTTGCATCAATGATGTATTCCGGTTGGTCGCCCCCGATAGCTTTATCGGCAACGCCGGCATACGATGTGGTAATAGTCCAATCCGAACGGTCAAGCATTTTGGGGGCAGTAGAAGTAGAAGATGTTATGCCACGCATAGCGATAGGCGCCCAGGCAGGAGGAGCCTGTCCGGTAACTTTAGTCAATTCTTCGGGGGTGCGTCCAATGGCTGAAAGTTCCAGAATTTCCGATTTTGATTTGGCATCTGCCATTTTGGCTCGCAATTTGGCTTTTAGCGTGCTGTCGGTAACGCGGATTCCCCACTGGTTGTAAAACTCGGTAAGATCGTAACCGGTAACCTGCGAAGCTTTCCATATCAGGTAAGACCGTCTTTCTTCGGCATCGCCACCAATCACACCTTCTTCGCGTACCACACGGTGCAATGTTTTATAAAACTGGTCGCCAAAGATAAGAAACATCTGCTCCCAAACCATAAAGCGGAGTTCATCCCTGTTGAAACCAATTATCGATTCCAACAAATCGGTGTTCATATCGTAAATTCTTTTGGAAAACGGCATTTTCAGGTAAGTACTTTGAGCAGTTGCCCAACGCGCGGCTGTAGTACGATTGTAATCCGTTCCCTGAATATTGCGTTCCACCACGTAGGAGTAAATATTTACGGTGGATTCTGTTGCTTGACTGATGAGGTAAGCGGGCTGTTGGTGTTGGTGTCCTATTTCGTGTCCGAGCATCCAAGTGTTGTTGCTTGCAGTGCCTATCTCTGTTAAGTATCGGCTGATGCTCCCGCTGGGATAGCCTGTATAGCCTGCCGAACTCGCGTGGGGACTCGCAGAACTATTTTGTGTGAGTAAAAAACGTACTTCGCCCGCTTTAAACCGATGATGAATCGGATTGGGGTCGTTGTTGTCAAGTCCGCTGATTTCATCTTCTTTTTCTAATAATGTGTGTATGGCATTTAACCACGCCACTTTGTTGTTGTCTTTGGAGTATTTGTTGGCAGCCTCTTTGGTGGCGACCACTACCGCATAGTCCGAGTGGTAAAGTACATCGGGCGTGGTGTAGGTGGTGAGCATTTCTTTGAACTCCATATTAGTAGTAACCCCATATACAAAACGGGGTACGCGTACGTGTTCGCTCTGCGCCGTAAAGGTAACGCGCGCCACGCCTTTGGGGTCGTTTGAAGCGTTTTGAATAAAACTTAGCCAGATTAATCCCCCTGTATGATTTGTAATTACATTCTCACCGGCTGTAAGCGCAGTGGCAATGCCTGTACTTCTACCATCCACGTTAAATCCGAGCGTTCCAACGGTAAGTACCGGCATCACATCTGCATCGGCAGGTGTCAATATTTCAACATTTACAACCACTTTTTTACCCGACTCCACATAAAATCCGGTGGGTTGTTTGTCGTATTTTTTGTGTCCCTGGCACAATCGTACCCGTTCTTTTTCCGCACCGTTGATTTGTTTGAGTTCAATGGTTTCCGGATAGGGGGTAATGATTTCCGCTTTGAGTGCGGGAGTTAGACAAATGACAAGGCTTAATATTGTAAAAATTATCTTTCTCATACGTATCTAATTTTTCGATTATTGTAATTGTCGTCTAATAACTTAATTTAAGACTGCAGTTGATTTTGCGAGAATAATCAGACACAAAAGTGAAGAGGGTGTTTCACCTCTCACTTTTGTCCTGAAAATTTTAATGAATCATTCTTTTATTTGGCATTTTTTTCGCGGTACATAATTTTCGACGCACGAACTTTTCCGTTATCCATTATCTCTTTTTTGATATAAAGACCTGTTGAAGTAGGATATTTCATTTCGACACCGTGGATATTGTAAAATATTGTTTTGATTACATTGCCATCGGTTATTTCGGGTCTATCGCCTATCGCTGTGTTCGATTGGTCTTCGTAAGGTCCTATGTCGATAATACCTGCAACGCGTTGGTTTCCAGCAAAATCAAGTCCGGTTGCAAATTCAAGATAGGTAGCGGGAGTTACTATTTGTGTGTCGGGATCGGTAATTTCTTCTGTCAGTTGAATAAATCCTTTTTCTCTACCGGGAGAAGTTGATGTAGTAACCCATCCGGCATCGAACAACTCCGCACTTTCCGTTACTGCAATACCATCAACAATAGCCAAATTGGGATTTTCTCCTACATAGTAAGCTAAATCGTCAATAATCAAGCTCTTCATATTCGGCTTAGCTTTTCCTGCACCCGATTCATTCACGCCGATGTTGTATATTTCGCCGTAAAGGTCGGTATTGTTCCAAAGGATGGAGTTGTAAAGATTTTGTACTCTGTCATTTCCATCAGCACTGAAACATACACCCGATCCAGCCGCTGCTGTAGCGTGGTTATCTGCTACGGTAACATTATATACAGTTAGATCGCTGTCGCGTTCGTCAAATACGATTCCGCTGCCCGATGTAGCTGTATTATCAACTATAATACTGTTGTACAGTTTACTGCCACCGCGTATGTAAACACCACCGCCATAAGATGCCGTGTTTCCGGCTATGTACAGATTATAAGCGCGACAATTTTCTGGTGCCAGTAATATACCGCCACCACCACCGTTAACACTTCCAACAGGTCTTGACCCGGTTGTGGGTACGCTGTTGTTGGTAATTTCACAATCGTGAATGGTAACTTGGTCAAAATAAGCGCCTCCAGCTTTATTAGCCTTGTTGTTTGTTATCAAACAATTGTATATTTCAGTCTGATAACGAATATTCATAGAACCACCATCAGCGTTGGAGTTGAAGTTTTTCATAATGCTATTGCGGATGATACCGCCTTTCGAAGATGGTGAGACATTTTGAATAGCGCGTCCTACCGTGCTTGTTCCTTCAAAGGTGATACCGTCAATAACGGTGTTAGCTCCTATAATGGACAATACTAATGAGGCGCTATTTTTCAGTACGGAAGAATTTGTAAATTCCCAAGGTTTGGCGCCTACGGCACGTTGTCCTACAGAAGTTTCCGATCCTGAGAATCCTCCGTATATCGCAACACTTGTAGGCACGTTAATTTGAGCTGTCGTATATTCTCCGGCAGCAATCCAAACTACATCGTTTGCTTTCAGCGTAGGAACAGAGGCTACTACCTCTCCATCAACGGGAGTTCCCCATTGTCCGGTTGTGCCCACGTAGTATTTGCTTATACCCACATCAGAAGTAGCGCTTACCACGAATGATTTAGAAATTGCGCCACTGGTCAGCGTGATGGTTGCATACGATACCTTTTTGTAAGCTGTTGGTTCAAATAGTACTTCGAGTGTACCGCCTTCGGCTGGGAGTGAAGTAGTTTTGAGCGAATAAACTTGGTCATCGTCTTTGGTAATAGCAGCGGTAATGGCGGCTGACAGTTTTACTGATTTTATCAATACATTTAATGTGTCTTTGGAGTATTGTTTTACGGATCCTAATTTAACAGTATCACCGGGTACAACGATTTGGGCAACATTTGCGTCAATGAAATTCAGTTGATTGCCGGTATTGTTCAGCAGGTATCCTCCGGCTCTCACTCCGGATTGGTCGTTTAAATATATTTTACCGGCAGGTGCTACGGAGGTAGAAGTATTTTTCAACTGCCACGTGTCGGTAGTCGTATAACGGACAAAGCCAAACACATCGCCACTACCGGATTTTGTAATGTAGCTGTTTATTTCAGGAATAGCCAAACCGGTTAAAGGATCTTCGCTCACAGGAGCGTAGGTATAATTTAATGTTAGTCCCGATTTGTTTACCAACGAATAATTATCCCAAGTTCCGGTGATTTTCCACAATTGATTTGCGTTTCCGGTGTCCAATGCTGTTTGCTTGATGGTATCTCCTTCTACAGGATTGACTACGGTCAGCACTTTTCCTGCTGTAGCCTGACGTGCGAACTGGATATAGTACCAATGTTCGTTGGAAGTATCGGTACTGCTTATCTGTACCGGCATATCAAAGTTGGCATTCCCTTTCAGCGAGATGGTTTGAGCTTCGAGTATTCCGGTGCTGTTAATCGTCAGAGTTGCATTGTATTCTTTTTTTGCTGTAGGTGCAAAGGTAACGGTGGCGGTTCCGCCGGTACTTGTCCACGCTCCGGGCGTGATGGTAAATGCGGCAGCGTCTGCTTCAGCTCCTTTTGTGTAAGTGATTTCACTACTCAAGTTGGCGCCGGTTACGGTCAGTGTTTTCGAAACGGTTGCACCTTGAATGATGTCGCCGAAAGAGACGTCTTCCGGTTTTTCTATCACTTTGTCGTACGAAACCGATCCTAAGAAAAATTCTCCTATCTGCATAGTACTCCCACTGGAGGAAGGACTCATTCCGGTATAAACAACCTTTACGGAAGTGTAAGCGACCGTGTTGGCTATTTCTACGTTTCCGGTAGTTTTATTGAGTCCGTTTCCTTCCGCGTTGGGAAGTGTAATCTGATCATTTCCAGACATATCGGTAATAAGAGTCCAAGTTCTGGCGTAAGGATCAGTTTCGACACCGTTACTTCCATAAATCGAGATTTTCAACGGTCTCAAAATATCGTACGTGTTGTCTGATCGAAAATGAATCCTGAAAAAGTTAAATTTGTGAGCGGCGCCCAAATCAACGATAAATCCGAGACTATCAATGTTTGCCGGACCAGGAACTCCGTCATAACTCTTCCCTGGCTTTACAAGCGCGAGAAACGTTTTGTCATTTTCATCCAAAATATACTCAGCTCCGGCTATTTTTCCATCAATTCCGACGGCATTGTCTTTCGGAGAATGCGGAGGAGCTTTCGCTACCCAGCCTGTGCGGTCGATGTCGTTGTAAACGGCATCTTGCGCAAACGCACTTTGTATCGTGATGCTTATAAGCATCAGCGATATGAATAGTAAATTGATTTTTTTCATGTTTAACTGTTATTTATTAGTTAATAATTCATTATTGCTCAAGTCCCAATCCAAATTCAGCAACCTGCATAGTACTTCCATCGGTAGCACCCCCCGAATTGTCGCTCCATTTGGTAAGTGATACTTTCACATATCGATATTCGGATGTAGGTATAGGAAGATGGTAGGTAGTTGTATTGCTTTCTATCGGAATTGCTATTTCGGTTTGGATGTCCGTAAATGTTTCGCCATCGTTACTGCCGGCGATGTCGATACCCCATACGCGGAGATAGTTGCTCGAATTACTTGAACGGTGATTCCAACGAACGTAATTGAATTTTTGTGCGGTCTTCATATCTACAATAAAATACGGGATATGGCTTGCGGGCGTATGGTTGTCATTATAAGTTTTGCCTGATTTTACCACGGCGAAGTAAGTTGTAGCGTTATTGTCAAACATATCTTTGACCATTCCGGTTGTTCCGTCGGGAACATAGCCGTAATCCACAGAACTTTCAGCCGTCCATAGCAAGCGAGTCAAGTCGGTAAGTCCTGTTTTCACATAAATAGTAAATTCTTTGAATTTGCCGTTTTTGCTGGTGGCTCGCAGTTTTGCGGTGCCGATACCTATCGCTTTAATCATACCATCCGCATCTAAACTGAACACGTCTGTTCCTTCCAACAATTCAAAAGTCAGTTTTTGGTTTTTGATGTTTACGGTTGCTGGGCTTACCGATGTACAAAGGTTTAAGTCAATCGTCTCTCCGAGTCCAATTTCCAAACCATCTAATGCCGGTAAGATATTGACGGCAGTAATTAGAATTTCATTTACAACCTGTACTCCAAAAGTGGTGGTAATGGAATTGTCTTCGTCAGACATTACCTGCACGATTGCTTTGTTTCTACCGGTTGCTTTTATTCCGGTAATAACCCCCTCGTCTGTAATCGTTGCATAATCTTTTGATTCTTCTGCTATTGAAAAGTGCAATTTTTTATTGTCTGCATTTACGGGCAACACAATAATTGCTTTGGAAAGGTCATACGGTTCGTTCACTTCCACTACGGTTCCTTCCAACGATGCTGCTTCTATGGCTTCAACGGCATGGTATTGTTTGTAAACCTGTACTATGATTGTAGTCTTGTGTTTTTCATCCGCTCTGAAGGTTATATCCAGCTGCGTGGTTCCTCTGGAAACCGGTGTCAGCATTCCGTCTTTTCCTACGGTTACAATACTATCGTACTGCACTTTATAGATGAATGCTTCCGGCAACAAAACCAAATTAGGGTCGTCGGGTTCTTCCATCATAATCATATCCGTATTGGATTGTTCAATACGCAATGTGTCAAAAACGGGACCTTTTTGCAACGGATTTTTCAATACAATCTGCTTGTCGTCATAAAACGTGTGGTCAATCTTATAGAGCTCATCCTTGCAGGCGGTCAATATGAGTATAATCCCCAACAAGAGAACGCTGCTCAATTTATATATTTTTGTATTCATCGTTGTTTTGATTTTAGTTCGTTATTTTAGATTACCATCCCTCATTTTGAATTAAAGTAGCATGCGAAGCCTCCACTTCTTTCAGCGGAATGGGAAAATGATACATTCTCGTATCAAAGAAGTGTTGTTCCACAGCTTGCACTGACCACGAGTAAATGATGCTGCCATCGGGATTATCTCCGGCTTTTTCCCAAATTGCGGCATGCGACCACTGCTTATCGAGTTTCTCAAAAAGTTTGCGCCTTTTTAAGTCCCAGTAGCGATTTCCACTCTCCAATACAAACTCAATACGACGCTCGTTCAGAATGAACGCTATCATTTGTTCTTTTGTCATATTTTCAGGTATCCCATAGCGAAGATTTGTACCCGGTTCGATACCGGCTCTTTGCCGAATGGTTTTTAATCTATCTTCGATTGCTATGCGATTGGTCTCGTAATCCAATTCTGTCATAGCTTCGGCATCCATCAGCAACATATCAGCATAGCGAATAAAGGCGACTCCTGTGCCGTTGAATGCTCCATCGTCGGTGTTACCAACAGCCCCTTCTTTACATAGTTTGACAAAGTAGTAGCCGGTAGAAGTTGAGCCTGTGAATATACCATCGGAAGCAGCTCCACGGTAGGTGTAAACAGGTTGGGGAGCTTCTCCTTTCGCTTTAGCCCATTTCGCTTCGTTGTAAAGGAATGCGATATAGAAACGCGGATCGCGGTTTTCATAAGGGTTGTTCGGATTGTAAAGGGTGTTGTTTTCATTGTATTTTCCTGGAGAAGTGGCATATTCGCCGTTTACAATAGTTCTTATCTCTACGCCGTCTTTGGTTGGAAAGGCCTCTGTCAAATCGTGATAAGGGAGTACGGATGCTTTACCGGTTCTGGAAGCCGGCAAAAGTTCTCCTTGGGGCCAGCGATAGCCGTTAAATACAATCCAAAACCAAATGCGTTCTTTGCTCACACGACTGGTAGTAGCTTTGTAGTAACCGTTTACCACTTTTATTGCCGGATCTCCATTGGCATCAATTATATTGGTGGTATCGCTTTTTATCAGTTCAAACAAATTGTTGTGGCTTGTATTGTATTGGAAGAAATTATCCAACGCATCTTTTACTTTTTGCCAGCGATTCAACTGATAATCGTCGTAACCCATCAACAGGCGATTGTTTCCAGAGCCTATATTGCCTCCATTGTACAGCGGGCTTGCCGCATAGAGGTAGAGTTTTGCCAACATTGCCAGAGCCGCTCCTTTGGTAGGACGTCCGTAATCGTTTCCGTTTTGTTCATCCGGTAAGGCATTGGCGGCAGTTTCGAGTTCGTTCGCTATAAAATCAACTGTAACTTCGAATGTAGCACGCGGTATCCCCTGGTCTTCAAAAGGGTCTAACATTTTATCGCCTACCAAGGGTATTCCTCCAAAATTACGCATCAGATGAAAATAATAGAAAGCACGCATATAACGGGTTTCGGCTATCATCTTGTCTTTCTTAGCACGGGAAAGTGGAGACATTTCGCAATTTTCGAGAAATTGATTACACACGCGAATATTTTGGTACATGGCAGTCCACGAATTAAGGAATTTATTAAAATTGGCATTGATACCATCTTGTGTAAAATCCCCTTTACTGAATGCTACGGCAAAACTTTTGCGGTCAGAACTTTTTTCTTTCATATTATCTGTAGCGGCATCGTAATCGTAGAAACTTTGGAGATAGTATCCGTTACCCGGATTACGGGGTCCCATAATCACATCCGGAATTTTCCAATAAATGGAAGCCTGAAACTGCATTGTTTTCAAACTGTCCGAAAATATCGTTCTCAAAGTTTCCGTTTCTTCTTTGGCATCCAAAAACCCTTCTGATGTTTCTGTACAACTGAAACCTGCCAGCAAAACAAAAATCAGTAAAGGATAAACGCTGTATTTTATTTTTTTCATATTCTATCGATTTTTAAAAAGAGATTTGACAACCTACATTAAATACTTTTTGTTGCGGATAAGTGGTTAAACCCGTTTGTGAACTTTCCGGATCAATCTGATATTCTTTCAAATTAGACCACGTATATAAGTTTTGAGCCGTAAAATATACTCTCGCGCTTGCCAAACCGGCAGATTTCATCCATTTTTCAGGAAAATTGTATCCTACTTCTATATTTTTCCAACGCAGATAATCGGCGGAGCGTAACCAGAATGTGGATTGTGCGCTGTTTTTATTGTTCTGCGCCAACAGTCTCGGGTATGTAGCATCCTTGTTCATTTCAATCAATGTTTGCGGATCGGATACATAGTTGCCATCGGTATCGTAGTAAGTCCACCTGCCCATGTGAATAGGCATCGGCTTACCATTGCTGCTCCCAACGATAGTATTTGTTCCATCTGCCAATCGCAACATACTTTCTATACTCACTTTGGCACCTGTAGCTCCTTGAAACATCACCGAAAAATCAAAGTTTTTATAGGTAACTCCGGCTGAAATTCCATAAGTGAAATCGGGAATACTGTTGCCAATCGCAATGCGGTCGTATTCATTAATAATTCCGTCGGGAGCTCCGTTTGGACCGCTAATATCTTTATATTTTAGGTCTCCCGGAGCTATATCGCGTGCCAAACCATCATACGGACCGTTGTCAATTTCGTCCCAAGAGTCATAAAATCCATCGGCAACGTAACCGAATATGGTCCCTATGGGGCGTCCTGTCTGCATACTGAGTTTGTATTCACTCGGAGCTTCGTCCATAAACAGTATCTTGTTTTTTGCCGAACTGAAAGTTCCTCTTACAAAATAGTTGAGATTATCGGTCAGTTTGTCCCGCCATGATACTTCTCCGTCAAATCCTTTGTTTTCGGTACGTCCGATATTGGAGGGGGGTAAAATGGTAATCAGGCTGGCGCCACCAGAGCCGTTATCGGCAAATACATTCAAAAATCCTGCGTAATAAACAATTCCGGCACGGGTAGCCAAAATATCTTTTCGTCTGTTGTTGAAATAATCTACCGTAGCTGTCAGGCGATCTCCGAACATGCGTAAATCGACTCCTATATCCAATTTTGCATCAGTTTCCCAGCGCATTTCAGGATTGGCATATTGGCGCAGACCAAGTGCACTCATTTTGGTGGGGTTTTCTCCGAAGTAATAGTTCATCACGATACCATAACTTTCCTGATAGGCATATCCGTCTCCGGGTATTTTATCAGAGCCACTCAATCCGTACGAACCTCTCAATTTCAAAGTTCCGATTCGGAATTTATCCATTAATGATTTCAAGTAAGGTTCTTGCGCTATATTCCAACCAAGTGTGAAAGCCGGAAAGAGGTCGTAGCGATTGTTGGTGGCAAACTCGTCGGAGCCGTTGTAGGCAGCGCTCAATTCTGCAATGTAGCGGTAATCGTAATCGTAACCGATACGTCCCGAATAGCTGACCGAGTTTCGCTGATTGTCGGAGCCTGTGCGGACAGAATACCAGTTGCCCAGAAGTAAACCGTTAATATTGTGTACGCCGAATTTTCGTCCATACGTCATGTCAAATCTCGTATTTATCTGTACCATAGGAGAATATCCTGAACTTGAAACGCTCAAAAGCGGTAAGATGTATTGATTGGTAATTACCGGAGTATAAGCTTCTGTTTCGGGTTCATAGTAATAGTCCAATACTTCGCTGCGAGTCAGACTGCGTCCAAATCCCCAAGTGTTGGTAAGCGCCATTACTCCTTTTACTTTCAATCCTTTAGTTATGCTGTGTAAATCGTAATCCAATGTGATGTTTCCGTTTACATTATTTCTAAACTGACGACTGTATCCCCCGTAAGTAAGCAAGGCTAATGGATTGATGTAGGTGCCGGTGTATCCGCCGAAAGTTCCGTTCGGATTGTAAGCCGGATAGTGGTAGGGGGCGATACCTGCTCCCAGCAAACGTTGGAAAATGGATTGTGATGTTCCACGTGTTGAGGGGAGATTCGGTTGGTTTATCTCTGTCAGGATGGCATTGGCATTTAAGCGAGCATTAAAATCTTTGGTTATTTTAACATCGAAATTTGCTCTTACGTTATATCGTTTCTGATAATAATCGTTATTGAATTCTTCCTCTCGGGGAAGTTCTTTGAACAGACCGCCCTGATTCAGATAAGCCAGCGATACGAAATACTTAACAGCTTCGGTACCGCCTTGTATGTCGGCAGTATATTGCTGTTGGCTCGAAGATTTTTTATATATCAAATCATACCAGTCCACATCAGGATAGAGATAGGGGCTGTCTCCCGTGCGGTAATGTTCCAGAGCTTCATCACTAAAGTAGCGCTCTTGCGCAAGCGCTGTGGTGTTATTATCGTTCAGATGAAGTTCTTTGAGTAGCGACAAACTTTGATACGAATTCAAAAACTCATTTTTGTAAGTAGGCGACTGGAGTCCAAAATCGGTACGGAAAGTAAGTTTTGGCTTTCCCAATTTACCACGCCGGGTCGTAATCAAAATTACACCGTTAGCTCCCTTTATCCCGAAAATGGAAGTACTCCCCGCATCTTTGAGAATACTGACTTCTTCGATATCGTTGGATGAAAGGCGGGATAGTGTGGTCTGGTCAGACTCTACATCGTCAATCAAAATCAGTGGTGTACTTTCTACATTAGCAAAAGTTCCCATACCGCGAATGAAAATAGTTGCTGCGTCGTACCCCGGCTGACCACTGCCTTGCAACTGGAACAGACCGGGCAAGCGTCCTGCCAAAGAGTTTTGAATGGAGGTGGAGGGCAATGACCTGATTTGCTCTGCATTAATTTGGCTGACAGAAGCGGCATTGGTAATCCTTGACTTGCTTCCAAACCCTACCCTTACTACAGTTACTTCTTTGAGCATATTCTCATCGTTTTCCATAACAATTTTCATATCTGCGGAAACTGTCAGTATTTTCTCTCTATAACCAATGTAACGTACGGTTATTTTTGAGTTTTTGGTGCTAACCGTAAGCGCGAAATTACCGTTTATATCGACTGTTGTTCCGTTTTGTGTTCCTGTTTCCAACACAGTCGCACCAAGCAGTCCCTCTCCGGTATCGTCCGTTATCACACCTTTAACCTTAAATTGAGCTGACAAACAAAAGGGTATCAGCGTAAATAATACTATACTAATTATGTATTTCATGTGATTGATTTTTATTCCGTTCTTAATAGTTCCAGCCTTCATTTTGCACTAATTTATTGTTTCCATAAAGTTCATTACGTGGTATTGGATACCAATACATTCGTTTGTCGAAAGAAGATTGAGCCACGTTTTCGTAGGCATATTGATACGTTCCGTCAATATTTTTGGTTATGCGTACTCCTCTCACAGGCTGAGTCATCACAGCATCGCCGGAGTCGCATATTTTCCATCTCCTAATGTCCCAAAAACGCTGTTCTTCGTAAGCCATTTCTATTCTCCGTTCGTTGTGGATAATTCTCCGCATCAGCTCCTGCGAGTAGGTTGCCGGTAAACCAAAACGACTATCACTACCTGCTTTTATACCGGCTCTTTTTCTTAATTCAATCAAGCCAAATATGATTTCGGCATCGTTTGTGGGGTCCGACTCGTTAACGGCTTCGGCGTAGTTGAGCAAAATTTCGGCATAGCGGAATATTTGATAATGATGGTTGTAATTTTTGTATGTTTCTTCGTTTTCGTTATTTCCCAAAAACTTTTTCAGATAATATCCGGTGCGTGTATATATACCGCCAGATATAGCGCCTCTGTCTTTTCCTCCTTCAAATGTTTCCACTTTCCGTTTCAACCAGGTGGAGCCGTTGATAAATACGGTACGTTCCAAGCGTGGGTCGCGGTTGGTGTAGGGGTCTTGGTCGCTGTAGCCTGATTCGGGGTCAATGCCTTCGGCAGGATTGTAGTTTCTAAAAATCGATTTTCCATCGGCGGTAAGAAAAGCATCGACTAAGTTCTGGCTCGGACTTGTTCTTCCTTGTGAAGTTACCGTTCCGGAAGTTCCGGTACCATAAGAGTAGCCGCAGGGGCTGCTAGTTTGTTCAATAGAGGTATTCGACCCCATTTGTTTGATCATTATCATTTCTGCATTGGGAAAATCGTCGTTGTTCATCGCAAATAGTTTGAACATACTTACAGAACTCCCCTGATATAGTGAATATATATTCAGCTTCATCACTCTTTCGGCAGCGGTAGCAGCAGCTTTCCACTTATCTATATCGTTTGTAGGATTGTACAATGGACTCGCCAGGTAGAGTTTTAGTCGGGAAATCAACGCCAAGGCAACTCCTTGATTAACGTGTCCTATCTCGGTGGGATCGTATGCAGCGGTTGATTGTGCGGGATGCAGACCGGCGTAACAGGAGTTTACACTATCTGGACTAATCTCGCCTATGATATAATTGGCTACTTCGTCAATGGTACTTTTTGGTATATTGACATCATCGGTTGCGTCCAATACTTGGTCGCCAACCATTGGTACTCCGCCCCACCGTTTCATCAATTCAAAATAGTAATAAGCCCTCATCAGTCTTGCTTCGGCTTTCATACGTTTCATTCTTACTTCGGGTACCTGTGTTGAAGGGGGAAACATCGGGAGTTTTTCCAAAAAAAGATTTACACGGCGAATGCCTCTGTAGTTTCTTGCCCAAGCGTCTCCATCCAAGCTGGTAATATTGCCCGGCGTAAGCAATCCGTTGCGATAGTTGTTCAAGTCATTACTGCCCGCAATATTTTGGGTAGGTACTCCGTCGTCGGTTGCCGCATCAAGATAAGAACTCGAAAAGCGGGTGTGTAAGAGGGGTAAATCGAGATAACAAGCATAAAAAAGTTGCTTTATAGCACTGTTTTCCGTTGAGTCGGCAGGATTGAACACCTTCTCTTCTGTATTCCATTCCAAAGGTTTTGGTTCAAAATCTTCACAAGCCGTAATAGAGAAGATAAGTATGAAACAGGAAAATATTAGTATTTTATTTATATTTTTCATATCTATTTTCGTTTTTTAAAATTGAAGATTTATTCCTGCGTTAAATGCCATAAAGTTGGGAACAATCCCTGTAGAGCCAGACATATAATTGAGCAATTCGGGATCACGATCTTTTAATGGACTTATCGTTACTAGATTATAAGCATTGACAAAGAGTTTAACTCCTGCCAGATGAATCGGTTTGAGCCACGATTCGGGCAAAGCATACGATAACTCTATATTTTTAAGTCTCAGATAATTGGTGTTTTTCAGCCAGAAAGTAGATGTTTTTTCATTGTATGTGTTTCCGGCCGCTGAGATTCTCGGATAGCTTGCATCGGGATTATTAATAGACCAGCGATCTAAATGCTCTGCCAGAGCCTGTCCGTATGAACTGGACGAGTTGATGCTAAATGGCAACTCTCTGATAATGCTTTGCGAATTTGCCAAACCGCTCCATTGCATACTTAAAGCGATGCCTTTCCATTCGGCACCAAGATAGAATCCATATTCGATGCGTGGAGCTTCGGTGCTGATGCCCTTTACATCCAAATCGTCAATATTGTGGTCACCGTTCAAGTCCTTGTATTTCAAATCACCCGGAGACGGGATATAACCGTCCATCGTATATCCTTGACTACCGTCACTCGGATTCATATATTCGGCGATTTCCTCCGGCGATTGGAAAAACCCTTCCGATACGTAGCCAAATATTTGCCCGTATGGCTGGCCTACTCTTTGCATATAGGATTCGGGGTAAACAGCCTCTCCGTTGTTCAGTAATTTTGTTTTGTAGAGTGTTGCTTGTATATTGGTCTGAACATTGACTTCACCAAACTGTTTGTTATAATTCACGTCCAGTTCCAATCCCTGTTGATTGTACACCCCAATATTTTGTAATGTAGCTCCACCATGTAAGCTTGAATTGGCTATGGCAGAGGGAGTCATCAAAATATCGTAGTGGTGGTTGTGGAAATATTCTGCCGTAATGCTCAACGATTTATCCAACATTAAGAGGTCTGCTCCCAAGGTAAAACGCCTACTTTTTTCGCATTCGGGGTCGTATGGTACCGGCGACTCTACCAAAGTGGACATAGAGGAGTTGTCATGCCCGATATTTACCCCTCCTCCACTGGTATATCGCTTGATATAAGCAAAGTAGTAATTAGACATATTGCCGGTTGCTGTTCTAAAGAAGGATCCGGTCCCATCGTTCCCGTTAAGTCCAAAAGTAGTCCGCAATTTTAACGCATCTATTTTTTCGACGTTGAAAAAATCTTCTCTGTCAATGTTCCATCCCAATCCGGCTGTGGGGAAAAATCCCCAACTGTTACCCTGACTCAGGTAATTGAAGTGCATACGAGAAACGCTCATCTCTGCCATATACCTTTTGTCAAAGTTATATTCAGAGTGGAGGTTAAACCCGTATTTCATCATTGGTAAGCTTGCGGACTGCAAAATGAAGTTGTTTGACCAGTAAGTGAGTTTTGTATTCAACGCATGCAATCCGGCTGTCAGGTTGTAACCAAGCGAAATGTCCGTATATAGTAAACGGTACTGGCGACTGTACGAACTTGAACTTGAAGGAGCAGTAGCCGACAAGTGCTTAACATAGTTTTCGGAAATAATATTCCCGTCGGCATCCATAGTGGGGACATATTCCCATACTTCAAATCCTTTGATGCGGTTGAGCGACTCGCGATACGAAGAGTTGTATGAATACAGCCCTTTAGCGTACAATCCTTTTAGTTTTCCTGTAAATTGGTGCTCCAGTGCTACATCAAAGTTAAAGTCTGTTTTGGGATACATAATATATCCCGACGCAATGCTTTGCGCGTATAGATTATTAGTGTATTTTTGATTTCCACCGTATGTCCCGTTTGGATTGAGAATTGGATACGCGTTATTCGGGGTAGTGAATAGGGTCGGATAAATGGTACCCATCATCGTTTTACCAGGGGTATTTTCTCTGAACATTTGTCCGAATACGTTTACCTGAAGTAGAGTTGTTGGAGACAGGTTCACATCAACATTGGTACGCAACGAGTATTTTTTGAGATTTTCACTGGTATTGTATGCATTGAGTGTTTTGTCCTGTTTCAAAAATCCTTGTTGATCATACACATTAATGTCTATGAAATATTCTGCCTGTTTGTTTCCGCCAGTCATATTCAGGTTATATTGTTGTACGGGTGCTTTATCTCTCATCATTACATCATACCAATCTACATTGGGGTGAGTGTAAGGACTCGCACCGGTACGGTACAACTCTAAGTCTTTACTGCTATAAAGCAACGGCGAGCCGTCATTGTCCAACGCTTCGTTGAGCAGCGTAGCATAATCGTAAGCACCTAAAAACTCTGGACGAAAAATTTGTTGGACAGAGGCATACTGGGCAGTAAAATCTATTTTCAATTTTGATGCATTCCCACGCCTTGTTTTGATATACAATACGCCATCGCCACTTGACATACCCCAAGCTGCCAATCCCAACGCGTCTTTTATCAGCGTTACAGATTCTATCTGGCTTGCCGGAATATTAGCGTCGGCCCGCGGAATACCGTCAACAACTATTAAGAGGTTGCGTCCTCTCATTTTCAATCCGGCACGCTCTGTAGGATAGCCCTGCGTCATATCTACATACAATCCGGGTAATGTCCCGTCCAAAAATTGTTCCATCTGAAATGTGGGACGGTGCAGCAATCTGTCTCCCGAAATTGTAGATGTTGACTGCAATGAGGTTATCGGATTTTGTTCTCCCACCAACAAAGCATTGGGGATTGCCTTGCCGGTATGTACTTGGATAGTATCCGTTTCTCCTGTCTGTGCCCAGACAGATGTCGAAACGAAAATAATCAGTAATAAAAATGTAGCTACTCTACATTTGCTTCGTTTTTTAGTAATTCTCATGCATTAGAATGTATTAGTTAAAAAATTGATATTTAGCGAACCTATATCGACTGAAGATGACCGGATATAAATTTTCTAATCATATATGGTACAAATGAAATAAAAAACCAATCTTAAAAAAATAATTACTGTTTCTTGTCGTTATTATGGAAAATGGAAACCTTTAGGTGTTATATTTTTTGCTAAATCAAGTAATTTTTGCCTAAAACAGCAACCATTCTACTTCCAGAATCATAATATCTGATTGAAGTCGGATATTTTCATTTCATTTTCGATATAAAATAGATTATAAAGAATCGGTTTCTGTATTATTTTTTTTGTTCATTTTCAGCACAATAATGTTTATGTCATAGTTTTAAGGATTAATAATTGTTGGTAACTTATAAAAACAATTCAAAAGTAATAATATAGGCATATTTGTACTTTACTATTTTTGATATTTATTTTACTTTAGTTATGCAAATGGCATATTGGGTTACCAATACATTACTTTATAAAACTTTTTGCGTGGATTGAATATTGGTTTTTGACTGAGCGCTCACTTTTATTGTAACACGTAGCAGAAAAGAACCCGTACTATCTTACCGCTCGGCCGTATCCGAAAATTATAATAGGGATATGTTTCCTTACTGTAGCGACAAGGGAGAGAAGAAGAAAGATTCAAACGATGCTTTTTGGTTTGTATGATGAGTTGGATTTGAGATTACTTTCTATCTCTCGAAGAGTATCTTTTTTAAGAATTTTGTATGTGGAAGAATACCTGAATTTGGGTAGGAAGAAGATATTTTTGGGTATTTCGTATTTTTGCAACAAGTTTTTTAGATTTGTTTTCAAAGCTGTCTCTTTTGGTAGGGGGTATTTCTCGGATTCGATAACCAAAATCACTTGCTGTCCTAAAAAATCATCGGGCAGGGAAGATATAAAATATTTCTCACTAACACATCCGGCAATCTTCCTTTCAATTTGTTCGGGGAGTATTTTTATTCCTCCCGAGTTGATAATATTATCCGCTCTCCCCAGCCATCGAAATTTATTGTCGCTTATGATTTCGACCATATCGTTTGTTTTCATTATGCCATCAAAAAGACGAGGAGCTTTTATTGTAAGGCAGTTGCGCTTATCTTGATTGACATAAATACCTTGAAGTGTTTCAAAGTAAGATGATTTTGAATTGCCGTTAAGTTGCCGCAAAGCTATATGAGAAGCGGTTTCGGTCATACCGTACGTTTCAAAAACAGTCGATGGTAATGTGTCTATTTTCTCAGCCAAAGCCAGATTTATTTCTCCTCCTCCTACAATAATATGTTTCACTTCAATCTTTTTCAAACTCTCTAACGAATGTTGGAGTTGGTATGGAGTAAGGGCTGTAAAGTCAATTGCATTTTGAATATGCTCAAAAGGATTGGAACTTGGTTCGACAGAGATAAGATTACAACCTCCCATCATAGCTCTTATAATCATCATTTTACCAGCAATATATGATGCCGGAAGACAAAGTAATGCCGTTTTTGTAGTGTCTAATCCAAAAAAGTCGTTGGTAGCCCTTGCCGAATTTCGCATAAGCTCTTTGGCAAGATCTATTTTTTTGGGTACGCCTGTTGATCCTGAAGTACGGAGGGTAGTGGAATCTTTTTTGTCGAACCAACATCTTAAGAAAAAATATATTTCGTTTTGCCAGCTCAAACTGTTGCTTGCAAGCAAATCAATATTGTTTTTATCATATTCAATTCCATTCAATATTATATATTCTCTATTCATAAAAGGCTGCTCAAATTCCAATTTTTACTGATGTTGTAATGTAACTTTGCCTCTTTTATTTCTAAGGGAGAGGAAATATTGTTGAAAAAAAGCTGCCCGGTACCCAACCCTTGGGGTAAGTCGGCATTAAGCGTAGAGGTCCATTGAGCAATGGCATTGAGTCCGATGTTCGATTCCAAGGCTGAGGTAATCCACCAGCCTATATCGTTTTTTTGAGCTATTTCAATCCATTGTTCACATTTACTAAATCCTCCTATCAAACTTGGTTTCAGAACAATATACGCCGGTTTGATTTTTTTTAGCCAATTTTCGTCGGGTTCCATACCGATGAGTTCCTCGTCCAGTACAATAGGGATAGGCGAGTGGAGAGAGAGATAAGCCATATCGTCCGTTTGCCCCGGTTTTATAGGCTGCTCAATGGAGTGTATCGAAAATTCGGACAACCGTCTCAATTTTTCGAGTGCGTCCGTTGCCAAAAAACCTCCGTTTGCATCTAAGCGAATTTCAATGTCATTTGCCGAATAATGTCTTCTAATATCAGATAAGATGTTAAGTTCACTATCAAAATCCAACGCTCCCACTTTGAGTTTTATACAATTAAATCCAGAGTTTATTTTCTCCTTTATTTGTCTTTGCATAAACTCTTTATTTCCCATCCAAACCAATCCGTTGATGGAAATTCCAGTTTTCCCTTCGGAAAAGTCATTTGCAAAAAGAATCTGCTTGCCTCCCTGTTGTAGGTCTTGCAAGGCTGTTTCTATCCCAAATGCTATGGATGGATAGTTTTTTAGGTTATCGGTGTTGGGGTATTCGTTTCCCTTTAGCAAATTACAAATTTCATTCAATTTTTCGAAATACGTTTCACTCGGGTCAATACTCAGTTTTGGTATAGTGGAACATTCTCCTACTCCAAAAATGCCGTTTTTTTCTAATACTATAAAAGTGGATGGCTTGGAGAGCAGTGTCCCCCTTGATGTTGTAGCGGGAGTTTTAAATCGGAAATCGATATGTTTGTATCTGGCTTTGAACATAGCATCAAAGAAAAGGTAGTCTGATTAATTTTTCTTATGGAAGTTTTGGGTATTTACCAAAATCGGGGTTACGTTTTTCGAGAAAAGCTCGCTTGCCTTCGTGTGCTTCTTCAGTCATATAATAAAGCATAGTGGCATTGCCTGCCAGTTCTTGGATGCCAGCTTG
The DNA here is from genome assembly GCA_047974405.1 of Paludibacteraceae bacterium. Classification (GTDB taxonomy): domain Bacteria; phylum Bacteroidota; class Bacteroidia; order Bacteroidales; family Paludibacteraceae; genus UPXZ01. Next base: position 23,906 of record JBKECI010000053.1, read on the forward strand.
CCCGTCTAGTTCAGCATTCAATCCGGCTTTTATCATTCGGAGAGCCAAGGGACTGTGGTTCATCATCTCTTTGCACCACTTTACAGTTTCGTCTTCGAGGCTCTCACAGGGTACAACCGTATTTACCAAACCCATTTCCAACGCCTCTTGTGCCGAATACTGCCGACAAAGAAACCATATTTCACGCGCTTTTTTCTGTCCTACAATTCGTGCCAGATACGAAGAACCAAATCCGGCGTCAAAACTTCCCACGCGCGGTCCGGTTTGTCCAAAAATAGCGCTTTCGGAAGCTATGGATATGTCGCACACTACATGCAAAACATGCCCGCCACCAATGGCATAGCCGTTTACCATCGCCACCACAGGCTTGGGAATACTCCGAATCATTTTTTGCAAATCGAGTACGTTTAACCGCGGTACTCCGTCTTTCCCAATGTATCCGGCAATGTTTTTTACATTTTGGTCACCGCCAGCACAAAAGGCTTTATTGCCTTCACCTGTTAAAATAATAGTAGCTATTTCCTGATTTTCTCTACAATATATCATAGCTTCTATCATCTCTTTAATAGTGTCGGGGGTAAAAGCATTGCGGTAACGAGGGCGGTTGATGGTTATTTTTGCTATCCCTTCGAAGTATTCAAATTTTATCTCTTCAAATTTTTTTATTGTTGTCCAGTTTCTCATATCGTTACAATATATAATTTTTTATAATATCTCATTTAAGAGGAAATATTGAGTGTGATTAATTAAAAGTGTATTTTTATCTTTTGATGTTTTCAAAATATCCCGTATAATTTTCGGTATTCAAATTGCTATCTGTAAACACTTCCAGCACCGTTGCCTGCTCCGACAGCAAGAGCGTTTCTATTTTGGATTTCAAATCTTCCGTTTTATCGCACGATAGATACCGTAGCCCGTAAGCCTCAACTAATGACGCGATTTTAACATTATGGGGAGTAGTGAAATAATCGATGGAGTTTTTCATCAATTCTTTGTCGCCAATAAACCGGAATATATTTCCTCCGTTGTTATTCATCACTACAATTTTCAGATTTGTGCCGATGTAATTGTTCCAAAGTGCGTTGGAGTCGTAAATAAATGATAAGTCTCCTGTGAGTAAAACGGTCATTTTCTCAGAGCAAAAAGCATAACCGGCTGCGGTAGACAAGCTCCCATCTATCCCCGAAACTCCCCTATTGCAGAGATAAGTAATATCGTTGCGTGTGGAGAAAAGTTGTACCCAACGGACGGAAGTGCTATTTGCCAATTGCAAAGTTGCCCCGGAGGGAATTTGCTGCAACAATTCGGCGGTAACGCTCATATCAGAAAGCGAGGCACCAGCAACAAATTCATTGTGAAGTTTGGAAACTATGTTTGCCTCCAAATGATAAGTTTTAGCAAAATCACTTTTGACCCTATCCAAAGGCATATTATCAAATACTTTTACAGCCTCAAACGGCACAATGGAAGTTAAACTGCCATAAGTATCTACATAGGGAAGAGAGGATTGTGATTGCCATTGCTCTTCTGCCTGATTTTTCCGAAGGAATATTTTTAACTGTTTGCAGATGACCGAATGCCCTACCGTGATGAGTAATTCGGGGATAAACTCGTCGTTTGCCTCTTTCGAATTGATTCTCGAAAACAAAGACTCAGGCTGCGAAATAATGTTTTGTCCGGCAATGTTGGACAAATTTTCGCACACTACCACCACATCGGGTTGTTTTGCCAATTGCCGCGCCCAATCCGCCATAGTTTCATCTTTGGGTAGAATCCCGAAGATCACAAGTTTACGCTTACATATCAACCATTTTTCCTGAAGTTTTCGTATCATTTCGTCCGTAGTATTTATTTCGGAGGTAATGGTTTTTATAATCTTAGGATTTGAATGTTTTTCGGGAAGAGGTGCGTAAACAGGCTCACGCAGCGGGATATTGATTTGCACCGGACCTTGAGGAAAGCTCAGTGCGGTATCTATTGCCTGCGAAACCTGCCGGTCTGAAAAAGTCAAATCAACTCTGCTTACCGTCTCCACAGGAGTTTCAAAAGCTGCTTTGATATAATTTGCATAAATATTGTTTTGCCTTAATGTTTGTCCATCCGCTTGATCAATCATTTCGGGAGGGCGGTCGGCAGTAAAAACAACCAAAGGAAAATTGCGGTAATATGCTTCGGCTATTGCTGGGGCAAAATTGAGCGTCGCCGTACCCGAAGTACAGATAATCGCTACCGGCCTGTTGGTTTGCTGTATGACACCAATTGCAAAATAGCCCGCAGAACGCTCGTCGGTGATACTCAAACATTCGATGTGCGAATGTTCCGTAAAGGCAAAAATCAGAGGTGCATTTCGTGAGCCGGGTGAGATTATCGCTTTTTCTATTCCGAAACGTGAGCAAATTTCAGGTATATTCTTTATCCCTTGCCGCAAATGGTAAGTCATTGTTCTTCTATCTTTGTTAAAAAGGAGTAATTTTCAACCTAAAATTACTGCTTTCATTGTTTCCATTTTGTTTTCGGTCTCTTCCCACTCGTCGTCTGCTATGGAGGATGAGGTTATTCCTGCTCCGCTGTACAAAACATATTCGTCTTCAAAAAAACGGACACATCGTAAATTTACAAACAAATTTGTCGCATTGTTAATATCTACCGTTCCCAAAAATCCGGCATAGTAACTTCTGTCATGCTTTTCGTTTTTCAATAAAAAATCTATTGACCTCTCTTTGGGTACTCCTCCTGTGGCTGGAGTAGGATGCAGTGCCGATACCAAACTTCCAACACGGTTTTGATATTCTAAAACTTCAAATTTGAACTTTGTTTGTAAGTGTATCAAATTTCCGGCTTGCAAATTAACCGGTCCCACTTTAGTATTGTCCCGAATGCCTGCTTTTCTAAGAGTATTTTCGACAAAGTCTGTTACAAAATTCTGTTCCTCAATCTCTTTCTCTCCCCAACGATAAGCGTCTATTGCTTTTCCGGTTGATTTTTGAGTGCCTGCAATCGACATGGTTTTGGCAAATTTGTCTGTTGATATAAGTAACGATTCGGGCGTAGCACCTGCCCAACAGCCAACTTCGGGTATTTGCAGCAAATAAACCATTGCCGACGGATATTTTTCACAAAGTTTCAAAAAAAATACCGATTTGTCAAATTTTTTGGGAATAGGGTTTACCTGTATTTTGGACAATACCACTTTTTGGAATTGATGTAACTCTATTCCCGAAATAATTTTTTCGATATTTGAAATAAATTCTTCTTGCGATGTAGTTTGACATATATTTTTTTCCTGCGATATATTTACAAAGCGCTTATTGCCAGATAAATAAGAAAAGATGTCATTATTTATATTTTCTCCCGTTAGTATCAAATCGGGTTGCATAAAAACAACTGGATGATGGGAGGACAAATGAAAAGGAGAGACGACAAATCCTCTTTTATTACCCAAATCTTCTAACGACCTTAATTTTTCGGGAAAAGATTCGGCTTGAATGAACACCTGAATTGCTGTGCCCCGCTGGAATTTGCATGCAACAAACGGAATTTGCTGTTTTAGTAATAAATCAAAAAGTTTTTCAAATTTATTTCGTGATTTTTCTGACATTCTCCGTTTCCAATCATTTTTTTGTAATGGGCAAAATTCGGTTTGTCATCCGGCAAATCGAAATAAGTTTACCGGTTTTATCTTCCACCCTGATTTGCCATATGTGCTGTGATTTGCCTTGATGAATCAATGTACCAACTCCGTAAACCTCTTTCTCATCGGTGTAGGAGGTATGGGTGGCGTTAATTTCCGTACCCAGCACCATAAACTCATCGGGATTGACTAAGGCCATAGAGCCGGCGCTTCCCACAGACTCTGCCAATGCAAGCAATGCTCCACCGTGCAAGCGCTTCATCGGTTGAACTGTACGATGATTAACCCCCATCTTGGCAATCAATTTTCCGGAACCTATTTCGATATATTCTATCCCCAAATGTTCTATCATCGTATTTTTACACAAGATATTGAGCTGTTCGATAGTCATATTTTATATACTTTATTGGTGAAACAAAGATAATAATAAAAAGTTTCTCACTTTTCGGATTAACCTTAGTTTGCCGATTTCACTCATTCTAAGTATTACCGCAAAAAACAATATTTTTGGCTGGAGATACACAGTAAACATATCTGCTGAATTTAAAAATCAGTAGAATTAAAGTAAAAACAATCTCCTGCCGATCTTATACTTTTAAAATTTTTGAAAGCAGATATAAGAACACATACTATCTAATTTTATTCTATCGGAACAGCGTGTCTTGTATAAGTTTACTCTGTACTCCCCGATAGGTTTATTACTTTATCGGGATCCAAGCCTCCTCCCGAAATCGTAAGTATCGCTTGGTGAGACGCACCTCCTTGCGGTGAATATGACACATTCAAATCATACCCCGCATTGGCTGCTGCCTGCGTTATAGTATTGGTATTTACTGCAAATATACCGGCATCGGCGCCCGATAAGACGACACTCAGATTGCCGGTAATGCTTGATGTTTTGATATATAGATTTTTTGAATGGGTTGCTCCTGTGGATGTGAGTGGAAATGTTAAATTATTTTCAACCTTACCGTAATTAATTTTAGCCGTAGCCACATTATCCATCACCTTAAACCACATATATTCAGGTGTTTTTGTAATCTCTGTTATTTGTCTGTTGATGTCTGTTCCCGACCATGTAGCGGGTGTAAACCCTCCTGTGGTAAAAGCCGTTCCCGGAGTTGTGGAAGTTCCTGAAAGCGGATGCAGATACACACGCATATGACTAGACGACGTTTGCAAGGTTCCCGTATAATTATTGGGGGAATTATCTTCCCAAGCGGTTTGGTTATAATCAATGTGCCATATCAAAAGTCCTTCGGCAGGCAGGTAAGCGTCCCAACCCGTCTTTTTCCGATATTCTACTACAAAAAACTGTGCCGGAGAGGGGCTTTCTCCATCCAAATTATGATTGGAAGGCGCCAACAATATCGCCTGATTGTTGAAATTGGAAGGTGTTGTTTTTTCTTGAGAAAGAGGATACAACACTACTTCGGTAGGAGACTTTACTTCGGTAGGAGTAGAATATCCCAGATAGAAACGGTCGTAAGCAGAGTAAGCCGGAGGGGTTCTGCCTTCATTGAGGTAGGCGCCCACGTCCATTATACTCCAGTCGTCTAAGGTTGTCTTGTCTTCCTCTGTGGTGTGATAATAGTCCGGCAATCCCAACACATGTCCAAACTCGTGACAGAAGGTGCCAATACCGCACATATTCATTCCCGAACTTCCTTTCAGTTCTGAGGTGCAAGCATAATCTTCCACAACTTTTCCGTCAAAAGTAACCGATGCTGTGCTGCCCGTGTAATTGTAGCCTGGATATACTCCCCACCGATGGGGCCAAATGGTATTCTCAGCCCCCCACTCCGCCTCATTGTATCCGGCATAATATACAAATACGTTATCGACATACCCGTCGTTATTGGTATCATATTTCGTAAAATCCACCCCATTGTTGTTTGCTAACGTACACGCATCCACTATCATTTGTACCGGATTGACATCGTTATCATTATCATTAGGGTTATTTGCTCCATAGTATGCCATATTTTGCGGAAGAATATAAGGGCCCACCACATCAAACTGTGGTATAAATTTGCCATACGAACTTGCCATAAAGTAGTCTTTTGCAGAGCCGGTACCTCCATTGGCGCTGTACCCCGACTCGTTGAGCAAACTATGAAATGCCGCAATAGGCGAGGGTACCGAAAACGACTTATCCGAAAAATTTACCAGAATGACCAAAGCTTGTTTTGCCCCAACGTAGGGAGTAGCTTTTCGAAGTGTTTTTCTCTCTGCCGATTTTACCTTGTTGTATTTCGAGATGCTGCCATTAATCTTTTTTTCGGACATTTTCATCAAAAAAGGTACGTCTGACGATTGCCGTTGATTACTGTTTTTTGCAACCTTAGAAGTTGCTTGTATCTTTCCTTGATCGTCAATCGTAGCATACATATAATATCCAGTATTGTTTTTGGCTACAAGGTATCCGTCGCCGGTAGTTGTATAATGATAATGCTCATCACCATTTTTTTGCAATTGTAAGGTTGTACCGTCGGGCTGTACAATGGTAACTATACCGGGATAGGCTTTTATGCCATACATATTGGATATACCTGAAATGAGCATAATACAGATTAACAATACTGTGTTTATGCCTGAGAAAAAATATTGTTTTCGCATAAATTTAGCGGTGAAAAGTATGTATAAATTTGTGTATAAAGACAGAAAGGACTAACAGTCTCCCAATTGTTAGCCCTGGATTTTTCGATAATCAATTATCCGTACAAATATCTTAACTTATTTCAATTGAAGTTAAACAAAAACAGCGTATATATCCATTCCTGCCTAAAATATATGTGTCCTCTTTTAAGAATTTGTTATCAAAATATTTTTTACAGATAGTTAATGTCTCTTTTTTCAAGCATCTTCATCTTTTTTTTCGACACTTTCTTTGGTAAATCTGTTTTTTACATTATTAAATGTCTCTTTCATTTGCTCCCAAATAGATTCTGCTCCATCTTTTATATCGTCCCAAGCATCGTCGGCGCTGTCGGCAAGTTCTTTCAGTTTGGCTTTGCCTTCCTCTATTTTGGGTTCCAATTCTTTGATTTGCTCATCGTATTTGGCTTTGAGATCGGCAGTGGCATCGCTTGCTTTGGCTTTCAGATTTTCCAAATCGTTTTTCCATTCGTCCACCTGGGATTCTACTTGTTGTTGAAATTTCTTTTTCTCCTCCATAATTTGCTTGTTTTAAAATAATTATCGACAAATATAATAACAAATATCGTAAACAAGAGTTTATCTATCAAATTATTTTAATCCATGTTTTTTATCATTAAAGGAAATGAGACAAATTCATGGCCTATTTTTATCCGAAGTATGTAGGTACCCTGCGAAATATCGGAGACATTCAAATACGTATTATGAGTCTCTTTCAACTTTATTCCCATCAAATTGTACAATTCTATTTTTCCTGTTTTATGTATAGGAGATGATTCTACATAAACAATCTCTACTGTCGGATTGGGAAATATTTTGACATCGGGTATGCTCGGCGTTGCGGCTTTGGAAATAATATTGCCGTAAACCAATATATTATCAACAAAAAAACTTCCGGTATTTGACAGCGGAGCCGAAGTCTGAATTACTTTAAATCCGGTCAGCATCAAGGAGTCTCCCATAGGTATTAAATTGGTAAGGGATTTCTCTATAAATTTCCATCCTCCATAATGAATGTTGTCCATTTTCACATCGTATGTGTTTTCTCCATTGAGCAACTTCAGAGTAAGATAGATATCGTTGCCTGACAAATCTCCGTAAATATGCATCCCCACTACAGAATCTTTGGGTACGATGATATCCGGGCTGTTAAACTCGTACAACGCTTCACCACCCGATTTTTCTGAAAAACTATACGTAAACTTATAGCTGTACGTATCAAACAACTTGGTTGATGAAGAACTTGATACATTAGCCGATACTACTCCTTTACTCTGAACGGTATTTACCGACATTTTGCCTGTCGTTTCAAAGTTTTCGACAACCGGTTTATCCGATTGTCGTTCATCAGATGCCGTAAATGGAACAAACAGCGTATCTGCCAGATATACTCCGTCCACATCTTTAATTCCTTTGGCTAATTTTACCACATATTTTTCTCCGGGTATAAGATCTTCGGAGAGTGTAAATCGGGTAGATCCATAAGGCGGCTGCACAAAGTTATGAGACAGTGAACGGGGAATTTTCGGGATAATTTTTCTTTGCTTGTCATACACCTGAATTCCATTGATTAATTCCGCTGTTTGTAGTTCTTTGTCAAACATGAAAGTAAAGGTCGGTAATTTATAATCTATGTGTGTTTCATTTTTCATCGGGTAAGATGCCAACATCTTTAATTCGTTTCGCGATGCAGTTTTGAACTGAAATGAGAAATCATTTTCCATATTCATCCCGTCAAAATGACGGAGTAGTTTCGACAGGCTTACGGTATATACAGTCGATTTGTCCAACGGTTTGTCAGGTACAAACTCCGCTACATAATGGGCATCTTTGAAAATAAATTGTCCGCTTACAGATGGAAAAATGCTGAATGCCTCCCGAAAACTTGCAGGGTCGATATCCCAATTGAATTTGAGCCAAATGGTGGATCCCGCCAAAACAGTATCGCTCGCCAACACTTTGGGTGAATAATCGAGTACTTTTGGAGGAGTATTTCTTATTTGATTTAATCCTATATTGTTGTATGAAATATTATTAGAATCTACCAAAACGTGTGTTGTATCGTTGTGATAATCCGAATGTTGGGCAATAAGTGTATAATTGCCGGGAGTCAGATTTTTGAAAACATACACACCGTTAAACAGATTGTCGGTAGTATAAACAATATTTCCCGGATTCAATATAACGGTTGCTCCGTTTATCGGCAAATATTCATCGGTTCCCCTCTTGTAGTAGTTCGCCTCATTTTGCAGGTATTTATCCCTTACAATCCCAGCAATGACACCTGTGGGTATTTGTGCCGATTTGAAATAGGTGCAAAACGATTTTAAAAAATGCCATGCCTCCAAGTGCCTGTACTCTGAGTTCATCAAACGATATGTTTCGGGGATATAATCGTGCATCGAACCTTCGGAAATAACCCCGGGAATAGTCAATCCTCTCATCACACCATAACCGTTGCTCCAGCCCATCACGGTTCTGGCAAAGGTTTTATCACCTCTTACGGCAATTCCCGACGACCAGTTGGTTAGCTGGTTTTCATATAGATTTTGAGCAATAACCGTACTGATTGCCCGACTCTCTTCCGACATCGGTGTGGGAGTTGGATAGGTATATGAGTCGTTTGGGTCTTTTCCGGCATAAAGCATCAGCACGCTATTGCCTGTGCCTCCACCGGCATTGCTGTGGATAGAAATCATAAAATCTGCGCCGGAAGCGTTGGCAGCAGCCACAATTTGAGACAAAGGCAAGTCGTCTGTCGTCGTGTTAGTGGTTCTCGAAATAAAGGTGGTTGCTCCGGCAGCATCTAACATTGCTTTTAGTTGCAAGCCCTTGTCCAGATTACTCTTCGACTCCCAAAATCCGTTGTGGTCTCCCGAAACAAAAGGGGGAATCACCACATTTCTGTCATCGCTGTCGTAACCGCCATGCCCGGGATTGATATATATCCTGATACCGGACATATCTTGTGCCACAATAGAACAGGCAGTTAGGAGCAAGAGCGCAGTAAATATTATATTTTTCATACTATCGGTATGTTATCTAATTTCTATTTCTGTAAGAATTAATTTCCCTTTTGCCGTATTGTAAGCAATTTTTCCACCTTTGGAAGATGCGGTAGGATACATAGCTATCTGAGAGGTGGGGCTAATTTGTTTCGTTGTTTTTCCATCTATCGACTTTATCAATATCGAAGATGAGACAATAAATTGTCCGTTGTCCTTATCCTGCATGCCCACCACAAAATCATCGTTATACCAAACAGGTGCGTTGAGATAGCCTAACTTAGCGATAATGTTTCCGTTTAAATCGCAAATACAGGTACCTTTTCCCACAGCCGTAAACAGTATTTTTTTATTGTCGGGTGAGAGTGAGACCCATATATAAGAGTTGTCTCCGGAGAGCGGTCTTAGTTGTTTTTTTTCTCCGTTGCGGTACACATAAATATTCAAATCTTCGCTACTCGCATATACTGGCAGCGTTTTGGTGGTTTTGCCAAAGGTAGATTTCACCAAATACTTGCCGGTCAGTACCAACACTCCGTTGTGATAACTTTGTGCTTGCCGCATATTTCGTTGCATCGGGAGCATTTGCACACTCCTGTTGGTAGCGAGATCAAAACTCTCCAACGCATCGTACCTTATTCTATTTTCAAAATTGGTATTTCTATAAAATATCTTTGTGTCGTCATCTCCAAAAACGGGATAATAGCCTGCATTTTGAGTATGGGAAATCTCTTTGACCTGCTTTGTATTAAAATCATACATACAAAGCCCTTTGTAGCTTTCGGCAGAAAAAAGCAGCTTGTCTCCATCCGAATTAAACGTGGGATAAAACGCCTGCGTTTTTAATTGAATCTCAGACTGTTTCTTTATCTTTATTGTTTGCGCCGAAAAAGTTGCTACCGCCAAACAAAATACAACAACCGTCAGTTCTAATTTCAATGTATTCATTTTTTTATTATTTTGATTGTTTCCGAAACATTGTCCTGTCCCGATATTTGTATCAAATAGGCACCTCTATTAAGTTCTTTTATCGGTAAACGGATATTAGTAGAATAATTTGAAAAATTCCATGCATTAATTATCTGCCCCGATAGGTCATACAACTTTATTTTAATCAAATTTGAATAACTATTTTTTAGATGAATATTAATTTCTTCTTTAACAGGATTTGGATATATCTGCCAGTCCGACATTTTTTCGGGCGAGGTGTAGGTAATATCATATCCGTTATAGCATAAAGTAATATTTTTTATACCCAACCGATAAGAGTGTCCGGAGGTTTGAGCAGCCAAATAGAAATTGAGGTATTCGAGCCAAACAGGGTAAACTGCCATATCTTTAGTATCAAACAAATTATCCAACGGCAAAACAATTTCGGTATCGGTATTCGAAAGAAAATTTGCATATTCCTTTGTTGTGCTTTGCGTTGCGTTGTTTGCCTTAAGCGAAAGCACCATTTTGGAGAGCATTACATCTCCCATGTTTAAGCCTATTTTCATCGTATCGGGAAGGCTGTAAAAAGGAATTTTATGAATAAATTTCAAATAAGGAGCCCGCGTTGCCGCAAAAACATAGTCCACAACAGCTCCCGTACTCCACCCCGTGGGTAAATTATCGTTGCTGATTTTGGCATTCAAAGCCGGCGACGATTCCAATGTCCAATTGTCGATACTGATATCATCAAAAAGAATTGTACCGGATTGAGGGATTTCTACAACGACTTTCATACTATCTTTATATGTCCCTAAGCTTCCGGTAATCATTGTCTCGCCATTTTTCAATCCCCTAAGAACTCCTTGTGCCATACTGCATACTTCAGGGTCTTTTACACTCCATGTGAGCGCATCGGGATATACAAGCATCGTATTTAGCCCTATAATACTTTGCACTTCAACAGGATATTCTTTTCTACTATCTATCAGCACAGAGTCGAGTCGTATGGCTATCGCCGCATCGGTTACTATCTCAATTCGTACTGTGGCACCAATGCCGTTGTAATGGGCGGTCAATATTCCATCGACTCCTCCGGATGCGACAAACTCGCCTTTGTCGTTTATCAGTCCTACATTTTCATCGCAACTCAACGCTACGCTCTGAACGTCGGTATTGACAAGCATTCCATACTGGTTGTATCCCAGAAACTTTGGTTTGAACACACCGTATCGGGGTAATTTGATGGCGGTTTCGTATGCGCAGATTTCGGAAATTTCGTTGTCGGACGGAGCCGATGATACAATGTAAATTCCATTGGCAACAGCTCTTTCGCTACCATCGCTCGGTGTATTCATTGACCCAAAATTTCTGACAAACAGACAACTTGAGCCTCCTCCATCCAAATTGACAGCTTCGTAAGCTCCGGCAGACAACATCAATTCTGCCAACTCTTTGGTAGAGGCTCCGGCAGATACACCTCTTCCGTCCACCACACAGTGATATGCCGTTTTTTTATCTTTTGAATAACCAAAACCGGTACGCGGATGTAAGTCTGCCCACACTTGATCGGTAGTGGGTACTCCGTTCTTCAGCATCATTGTTCGGTGGTCGCCGGCAACGACTTCCGAATAGGGATTGGAAGCTCCATCAATGGTTACGTTTTGTATAATGTCCACCTCATCGTTTACCGCCAAAGCATTCAAAAATGTCTGAGCCACACCATGTCCCGACAGCACCGCATATCCTTCGGGAATTTTCATATTGCCCACGTTGATTTCCATATTGATTACTTTTCCCTTCAGCATCTTATTCACTCCCCACGTTTCTCCGGCTTGCAACTGTATCAAAACTTCTGTACCGTACGGGTTGGTGTGGGTATATTTTCCGTTTAGTTTATTGTAAAGCACCAATTCGTCCTTGTTTCTCAAATGATTGGTATGGGCAATGGAGTAAGTATTTCCATTAAACGATACACTCCCCGAGAATGCCATAATACCGATATACGGCACTTTATTTTCGTCTATTGCCATTACAGGATAGCTTATGGCACGCGTCCCCATTTCACTCTCCACCATGCTGCCTCCCGTAGGCATTCCGTAATAGGTGGCTGCCGTGTTGTAAAAATCGCCGTTTGTACCTGCAAAATAGACTAAATCTTTTTTTGATTTACGCTTAGCGACATCGGTTGGTCTTTCTGTAGAGTAAATGGAATCTCCCCCCAAAGCTGATTTGTACGAAATATAAGGATTGGTTAAATCGGATTTCAAAAAGAAAACATTGAGCCGTTTAGCCCCACGAAGTTCTACTGCCGTATAATAAGTTCCGGGACCTACTTTAAAATTTGCCACCGTATCAATCCGATACGATCTGCCATCGATAACAATATTGCCTGCATAGCAAATCGAAAAAGAAAGGAAAAGAAAGAAAAATGGGTACAGTTTTTTCATTATGTCTTATTTTTTATTTTCTGATTTTTCTCGGACAAAATTCACAAACCAAGTAATTGCAGCCTGCCACAATATACTCTTTTCAAAATTTTCACAAAAGATATTTTTATTAATATTTATTTTACAGACAAAGATATGTATAATTTTTATAAATCAATGTTGTTTTTTGAAATTATTTTAAAATATGACGATTAAACATCCCATCATTATATTATCATTGTTGCCCGATTTACCTTTTAAACACCGACAGGGGCAATATGCTCCTGTCGGTGTTTTTCGCCACATGCCGGTAGATACAATCTCTACAGAGATGTGTTGAATTAGTTATTTTTAGAATTTGTTTTGCAAATCACTACAGTTCAACTCAGCTTTGATAGTAAGCGCACTCTATTTCAGTTGAAAATTAACAGGAACCGTAAATTTTACTCTCACAGCTCTTCCATCTTGTTTCCCCGGTATCCATTTTGGCATAGATTTGATTACACGTACAGCTTCGGCATCCAAACTTTTATCTACGCCCCGAGCTATGTGGACATTCTCAATAGAGCCATCCTTCCCAACAACAAACTGTACGGTAACCTTACCTTGTACGCCTACCTCTGCCGCCACCACAGGATACACTATGTGTTCTTTGAGATATTTTAGCAGTTCGGTTTCGCCTCCAGGAAAGGTGGGCATTATCTCTACGATTTCTTTCACAGATTCATCAACGGTATTGTCGGCTACAATCAATTTATTCCCTTCCAACTCTTTAATGTTGATTCCGTCTTCACTCCCATCTTTGACTGTTGCAACCGATATTACATCTTTATTTCTCATCAATTCTTCCTGCCCTTTCAGTTCGTCTTCTTCCTTTACTTTCTCGTCGGGTTCTATTTTGGGAGTTGTAAATTTGATACTGTTTTTCAGTTTTACTTCAGGCTCTGGAGCTTGATAAACTTTTTGGATATTTTCATCCGGTACTTTGGGCTTAGACATATCAATGATAGATAACTTAACACTGCCGTTTGCCTCCGTACTATCAGTTTGGACCCCAAACATATGGGTCAGTCTGGGGATTGAAAATGCAAACAAAGCAAATACCGCTACTACCACATAAGCTATCAAATGCCGTTTGGAAGAGTTATTGCGGATTTCATAAGCTCCATACTCTTTGTTTTTCCCTTCAAAAATGATGTTGCACCATTCTTGAGATGTCAAATTAATTTCTCGTGCCATAATTTTTTTTCTTTTTTGATTGATTAATAAATTTAAATCAGCAGAAAAATTGTCGACTATTTTCGCTTTACTTATCTAACGCAAAAGTAAAGCCCGTACCTCAAACTTGTACGGGCTATTTTGTAAATTAACGGCACAAACACCTATAAACACCTGTATTACAAATAAATACACAATACCACATTAATGCTAAAAAAGTAGTTAATCACCTTCACTTTTGAAAATATCCAGTATTTCTATCCGGTTTTCTTCCATTTTTTTCTTTAATTTAGATTTCCTCACACGGATACTTTCTATTGAGCTATTGAAAAGTATTGCCATTTGCTGGTTATCCGATCCGGTGGCTATAAAAGCCAGCATCATCTTTTCGTTATCGTTAAACAGTTTGCTCTGCTCTTGCTCTATTCCTGTCAAATTTAAGAATAAAGTATCGTTCAAAAATTGATTATCGTTAATTTTTATTGCCCGAACATAGTTTTTATATTCGCTCTCGATACGCTCCAGCATCAACGAATTTTTTGATATGTAGGCGTGGTTTTTCAAATCCGACAAAAGATTTTTTACATCTAAGTTTCTCCTTGATATTTGGTGAAATATGGGTAACACAAACTGCTTTTCTACAAGCTTTCTCTCTGCAAGTTGCTTTTCCAATTCAAGTTGCTTTTCATGCTCTTCCGTTATTTTCATTTCCTGTTCAAGGATTCTGTTTTCCTGCGCCATATACCTTTCATTATCTTTCCTTGCTCTTGCTATATTCCTATATATTAGCGCAGTAACAATAAATATAAAAACCAGCATCATTATCGTAAACTGCAACCACATATTGTCACTTTTCCATTTCATTGCTTTTCGCTGTGTTTCTGAGACATCATATTTTCTTTCCAGCTCCAATATATGCGTATTTAGCCTATTCGTAATAGTCTTATACAAAATAGAATACACCTGACGATAAGCTTCGCTACTTTTTTGATAGTTTTTCATTTGCGAGGCTATTTCCGCTACATTCAGATAGTAGTAGTAATTCAGATAATAAGAGGTATCTGCGATATTTGTTATTGCCAGTTCTCCGTAATATAAGGCGCTATCCAAACGGTGAAGAAATTTGTAATTTTCGGATATTCTAAAATAATCGGATAAAATTGATTCTTTGTCGCCTTTCTTTGTGTCTGCTTCCAATAGCTCATAGTCAATTTTCAAAGCGTTGCGGTATCTTTTTTTCGCGTTATGGTAAACCGATTCGGCATTTCGAACATCTCGAATTTGCTCGTCAGAAATAGTTCGAAAATTTTGCAATGTTTCCAAAATTGATTTTGCGGTAAAAAAGTCAAGCGCTTTGATACGATTCCAATATAACTCTCTGTAGGTTTTGAAAAGAATCGTGCTGTCTTTTAAAATTTCAGCGACAAAAAGAGCTTGTTTCAAATATTTGTGCGACTGCCCCACATCGTTGTTTTTGTTGAGTATCACTCCCAGATAGTAATAAGCGGTTTGCTTGTCGTCGAGTTTCAATCCCCTGCTTGCATCCGACTCATCCGACAAACTCAACGCTTTTTTTATCGGTTCGTAGGCTTTGCTGTCTGATATCCCTGCCTGAAAACGTACAACACCTTGATACAGCAAGCCTCTCAAATAATTTTGGGAAAGACGCTTGGAAAAACGAGAAAATTCTTCCACAAAACCATTTACAACAGAGTCCGTATGAAAAGCGTTTCCTGTTTTTTCCGTAGCAATAATCTTTATCAGTCTTTGATATGCCAAATTGTACTCGGAAAGCTTATGCCTAGGTATAGAATCTATATGGGTATAAACATACTGCGGATATTTATAAACCAAACTATCCATTTGGGCAAGTCGTATATCCGTATCATCTCCCGTTGCTTTATTGCAAGTTGCCAACAGAACAACAAGGAGTGGCAAGTAAAAATAATGTATCAATTTTGTCCTATACATTTTCGGATGGTATATTTTTTTTACAAAAAAAAAGAAAGTTTTAAGAAACAACTTGATTACCCACCATTCAATCGAAAATGTCTATTCTAACTGTTTCTCAAATGTATCCTATCAGACAAATATAGCCAAAAATATTTTCAAATAGTGGCAAAAATGAAAATAGTGAACGTTTTTTGCGCCCACTATTTTTCTGTTATAATTATCTAAAAGAGAGAAGTCTTTTACTTTTTATAATACTGGAGAGCTTCCGGCAACTGTTTTTGAATATCGGAAATACGTCTTGCATCGTCAGGGTGAGTGCTTAGAAATTCTATAGGCTTTGACGAACTTTCAGACAAAGCCGCCATTCTTTGCCAGAATGGAATGGCTTCGGAGGGATTATATCCTGCCATTGCCATAAAAATCAATCCCAAATGATCGGCTTCCGACTCTTGACTGCGCGAATATTTGAGTATTGCCAATTGTGAGCCTATCCCATACAATGCTCCTAATCCTTGCTGAACGGCAGTGGACTTCCCTGCGACAGCCGCACCCAGAAAAGCTGCCCCATATTGTGCTATCATTGTTTGGCTAAGCCTCTCACTGCTATGCCTGCCTATAGCATGGGCTATTTCGTGTCCCATAACGACAGCCAGTCCGGTTTCGGTTTTCGTTACAGGCAAAATACCATCGTAAACGGCGACCTTTCCGCCCGGCATACAAAAAGCATTTACCTGATTAGCTTTAAGCAAGTTGTATTCCCAAGCAAAATTTTGAATTTGATTCTCGTATCCGCTGGCTTTCATATAGCTTTCGACAGCAGCTGCAATACGAGCACCAACTCTTTTTACCATAGCGGTATTTGTTTTGTCGGTCGAAAGGGGAACAGAGTCTATCAATTGCTTATACTCAGTAAAACTCATTTGATTGAGTTCGCTGTCTGAAACCAAGTTTAATTGTTTGCGCCCGGTGAGCATTACACTAGAACAAGCAGCCACAAACACAGCGATAAAAAACAAAGCGATTATTTTTTTCATTTTTATTAAAAAATTAAGAAAATGATTATTAGAGATTATATAAACCACAATGGTATGTTCTTGTTTATCAGGAATTTAAATCGACACACCTTTTCCTATGGGGAGTCGAAAATGAAAGTTACAAATTTCAATTTCCCTAAATCCCCTTTTGCCAAAGGGA
This sequence comes from Paludibacteraceae bacterium, assembly GCA_047974405.1. Taxonomy (GTDB): domain Bacteria; phylum Bacteroidota; class Bacteroidia; order Bacteroidales; family Paludibacteraceae; genus UPXZ01. The sequence goes on from JBKECI010000053.1 coordinate 40,924, forward strand.
ACTTGAGAATACAAACGCCCCCCTTTTTGAAAAGAGGATAAGGGAGATTGAAACAATCTATTTTCTGGAAGAGGGATAAGAAAAATTGTAATATTTTACTGATAATAAAAATTATAACAAACTAATCTGTATAATGTCTATTTTATTTATCTTTGCACTATTCCACAAATAGCGTGTCAAAAATAGAAAAAACGGGACATTTTATTCGATAATTACAAAACCTTAACTAAATGGTTAATTTTATTCAAAACTATTGGAAGTCTATCGTTATCACCGGCATCATATTTTTACTTTCAACCATAAATTTTTCCACAACTCAAGAGATAGTAAAATTCAAATATAGCGACAAACTGGTACACATTGCAATGTATGCGGCTTTAGGCTTTACGCTGATGTATGATTATGCAAACGACATAAATTTCAAACACAAGCATGCACATTTCCATCTTGTGATATTGCTATTTCCTTTTTTGTTTGGAGGTATTATCGAAATTGTTCAGCAAGTATTTTTCCCTCCCCGAACGGCAGAGTGGATGGATTGGGTGGCAGATATTGCCGGTATCTTATTGGGAGGGGTTTGTGCCCATTTCCTCTTAAAAAAGACAAAAACAAATGGATGAGTTACTCAAATATAAGATAGGACTGACACTTATTGAGGGCGTTGGTCCCACTCTGGCAAGAAACTTAGTGGCATACTTGGGTGGCGTGGAGAATATTTTCAAGGAAAAAAGAGAAAATCTGTCCAAAATTCCCGGCATAGGCAAGGCGCTGTCAAACGAAATAGTTTCGCAAAATGTACTGGCAAGGGCAGAAGAAGAAATCGAATTTATAGAAAAAAACAAAATCATTCCTTTTTTTTTTGGAGACAAGAGCTATCCTTTCAGACTGAAAGATTTTCCTGATGCTCCCGTAATGCTCTACTACAAAGGGAACAAAAATCTGAACGACACCAAATTTATAGGGGTGGTGGGTACACGAAAGGCAACTGACTACGGAAAGGAAATTTGTAAGAATTTTATCTCTGACTTAGGAAAAAAACTGCCTAATGTCGTAATTGTAAGTGGTCTGGCTTATGGTATTGACATTTGTGCGCACAAAACGGCAATAGAAAACAATGTTACTACTATCGCCGTTGTGGGACATGGATTAGACAGAATCTACCCCTCGCTACACAGGGCTACGGCAATAAAAATGCTCGAAAATGGCGGATTGCTCTCTGAGTTTATGAGCAAAACAAATCCCGAAAAGCAAAATTTTGTGAAACGAAACCGCATCATTGCAGGGATGTGTGATGCGGTTTTAGTTGTTGAATCGGGTGTCAGAGGGGGAGCATTAATCACAGCAGAACTAGGCAATGACTATAATAGAGACGTATTTGCGATACCTGGAAGAATAGGAGATGAATATTCGACAGGATGCAACAAACTTATCAAAGAAAATAAAGCGGCACTTGTAGAATCTGCGGATGATATAATTCGGTTTATGAATTGGGAGTCAAACGAAAACAATATCGAAAAAAGCATTCAGACATCGTTATTTGCCGATCTAACAACCGAAGAAGAAGAAATAATAAGTGAAATTCGTAAAAGCGGTAATGGAATAAATGTAAACGAGTTGACCGTAAAGCTAAACAAACCATACAGCAAACTTTCATCAAAACTATTGGACATGGAATTTAAAGGATTGGTAAAATGTTTCCCCGGAGGGATTTACCGTATTGTCAAATAATATAACCTTATGGATTCAATGACTATACTATGAGTATATCGAAACAGTTTCTATTTGAATAATATTCCTATCAACTCTTTCATCCCTTCGCTTACCCCTTTTTTGATGTGAATAATGTTATAGAGATCCATATCTGTCTCCACGTCATTAGGATCTATCATATAAATAGGTACCCCTTTGCGAACAAAATTTAGCAAACCTGCTGCTGGGTAAACCTGCAGTGAAGTGCCGATAACAATAAAAACATCTGCTTTCTTAACCAACTGAATTGCCTTATCTATTTCCGGAACAGACTCGCCAAACCAGACTATATGCGGACGAAGCTGATAACCCTTAGAACATGTATCCCCTACGTGAATCTCAGGGTTACTCTCTGATAATTCAATGATTTCACCTTCTTTATCAACAGATCTCACCTTCATCAATTCCCCGTGCAGATGCAACACTTTTTTGCTTCCGGATCTTTCATGCAGATTATCAACGTTTTGCGTTATTATTTGTACATCAAACTGATGTTCGAGCGCTGCCAAAAGCTTATGCCCATCGTTAGGGCTAACTTGAAAGAGTTGTTTACGTCGTGTATTATAGAACTCAAGCACCAGCTCGGGATTTTTTTCAAACCCTTCCAGTGTCGCAACTTCTTCTAATCTGTATTTTCCCCAGATTCCGTCACTACCTCTAAATGTCGCAACTCCACTCTCAGCGCTCATTCCGGCACCAGAGAGTACAACTATTTGTTTCATCAATTAGGGTTTTTATTTCTGCAAATATAAGAATAAATTTTAATAAAAAAAGACAAATAAAAGCAAAAAAAATAAAAGGACAAATGAAGCAATTGAATTTAGCAGTATACATTGCTTATTTGCACACTCCTGGCAATCAGCAGAATACAATTAGAGTCTGCTCAAAAACACACCTAAACACCTGATTATCTGAATATTGCAAAACAACTTAGGAATATAAGTGTAAGGATTTTTTAATAATTCAGATAGAACCTTTGCATTTTACAAAACAAAAATCAAAATCAAGGTTAAAAGTGATCTAAATCGTTAGTTTTATGCATATCTTAATTAAACACACCTTTCTTGTGAGAATTTAAGAGATTTTATCCGGTAAACGTCGATTCTCAAAACAGACACAACAGCTTGGCTTATCTTTTATATCAAGACAAAAAAAAGAATCTTACACTAACACGAAATCCAATTGTTTTTTTTCCAAATTAGCTTTGGCTATCTTTACGGTCAGTTCGTCTCCAAGTTGGTATCTTTTGTGGCGCCGCCTCCCAACTAAGCAATAATTTTTTTCGTCCATCTCGTAATAGTCGTCTTCCAAGTCCCGAATAGGAATCATCCCTTCACATTTATTTTCGACAAGTTCTACATAAATGCCCCATTCGGTAATCCCGGAGATTACTCCGTCAAAAGTCTGCCCAATTTTATCTGCCATAAACTCAACCTGCTTATATTTAATAGAAGCCCGCTCGGCATTTGCTGCCACCTGCTCCATACTGGAACAATGGAGGCATTTTTGCTCATATTCGTCGCCATTGACCGATTTCCCCCTCTCGGCATAAGCCTCAAGCAGCCGATGCACCATCATATCAGGATATCTCCGTATGGGTGAAGTAAAATGGGTGTAATAATCGAATGCCAACCCGTAATGCCCTATATTTTCGGTAGAATAAACGGCTTTTGCCATCGAACGAACTGCCAATGTTTCGATAAGATTTTGCTCTTTTTTCCCCTCTACATCATCCAAAAGCTTGTTGATAGATGAGGATATTTTGGCTTTACTCCCGTTGGTTTTCAAATTGTAACCAAACTTACAGATAAATTCGGAAAAATTTTGCAACTTGTCGGGATTGGGTACATCATGGATTCTATACACAAACGTTTTGGCCGTTTGCCCCTTTTTTACCTTTCCTACATGTTGCGCGACTACTCTATTTGCCAAGAGCATAAATTCTTCAATCAATTTGTTGGCATCTTTTTGCTCTTTGAAATAGACACTTAGTGGTTTTCCTTTATTGTCGATTTCAAAACGGACTTCGACCCTGTCAAACGCAATAGCTCCCTTTTCAAATCTTTTTTCTCTGAGTTTTTTGGCAAGTCTGTCCAATGTCAAAATTTCGTCCTTAAAATCCCCAACACCCGTTTCTATTATATGCTGCGCCTCCTCATAGGTAAATCTTCTGTTGCTTTTAGTTACGGTTTTGGCTATTTTATAACTTAAAACTTCGGCCTTGTCATTCATTTTGAAAACAACAGAGTAGGTCAGTTTCTCTTCATCAGGTCGGAGCGAACAAACTCCGTTTGAAAGATATTCGGGGAGCATAGGGATGGTTCTGTCCACCAAATACACGGAGGTAGCTCTGCTTTCGCCCTCCTTATCGATGATACTCTCTGGACGGACATAATGTGTAACGTCTGCGATATGAACTCCTACTTCCCACAATCCGTCTTCCAATTTTTGCAACGAAATGGCATCGTCAAAGTCTTTTGCGTCTTTAGGGTCAATGGTTATCGTTACCGTATCTCGCATATCTATTCTTTTGGCAATTTCTTCGGGGGTAATGCCCGCGTCTATCTTATTGGCGGCCTTTGTAACCTCTTCGGGATACTTGTAAGGAAGTCCAAATTCGGCCAAAATGGCGTGCATTTCGGTGTCGTTATCCCCTTTTTCGCCTAAGATATCAATCACTTCGCCCACCGGACTTTTCTGCGTATGTTTCCATTCGGTAATTTTTACCAATGCCTTTTGTCCATCTTTCCCCCCTTTCAAATTCTCTTTCGGAATAAGTATGTCACTGTTTAGCAATTTGTTATTTACATTTAAAAAAGCAAAATTTCTTGAGACTTCAAGCGTACCTACAAAAGTATCATGCGCCCGTTTTAATATCTCAACGATTTCACCCTCCACCTCACGACCTTTTCTGCGGGCATAAAGAAAAACCTTTACCCTATCGTTGAGCATAGCCGTATTTATTTTTTTCTCGGGGACAAACACCATATCGCCGCTTTCGTCAGCAAGTACATATGTTTTTACCCCAATTCGCTGAACAACTCCTACCACATACCCGCCTATAGAATTTAATTTGAATTTTCCTCTTGAAATTTCTACTAAAAAATCATCATCCCGCAATTCGTAGAGCAAATGGTTGACCAAAGCTTTTTCCGACTCTACTTTAACGCTGAGCAACGATGAGAGTTGCTTATAATTATAATTTTTTTGAGGATTGGAATTAAAAATATTGGTCATATCACGCATCAGTTCAATCTTTTTCTTTTGTCCTGGCGGTGAATGCTTTCTCTGTTTTTTCATCTGTTTATAATTTGAGATTTTAATTATCTAATAAGACCATCAGACTGTAAACAATTGTTTGTATGCACATTGCCGGCAATTATCCTCAGTGCATCGGTCTTATCTGGTTTTATTTATTTTAATATAACAACACTATTTCCTATTAAGTTTTAACGATTTTATTTTTCAAAAAATAAACTGTATTTTAGCAGAAAATTTACATCCCTTTTTTTTCAAAAAAATGAAGAAAAATATTGCTTTCATAATCAATCCTATCTCCGGCACTTCGGACAATAAGCTACTGCCCAGCATCATCCGGCAATATTTAGATTTGGAGCAATTTGAGTATGAAGTTTTTTTCACCCAAAAGGGAGGCGATGCTACTACCATAGCGACACAATGTGTCGAAAACAAGTTTGACATTGTGGTTTCGGTGGGAGGAGACGGCACGATGAATGAAATTGCCAAATCTCTGATACATACCGACAGTGCTTTGGGAATTATTCCGGCAGGTTCGGGCAACGGCTTAGCGCGCCACCTATCAATCCCTATCAATGTAGAAAAAGCTATAAAACACCTGAACAACTCTGAAATTATCAATATTGACTATGGATTGGTAAACAAAAAACCTTTTTTTTGTACCTGCGGCACCGGTTTTGACGCTTACGTGAGCGCCGAATTTGCCAAAGCTCAAAAGCGAGGGATGATAACCTATCTCGAAAAAATGGTAAGCAGCTACCTCAATTATAAACTACAAACATACCGGTTGGCAGGAGAAGGGGTGAGTTTCGAAAACAAAGCGTTTCTCATAACATTTGCCAATGCTTCACAATGGGGAAACAACGTATTCATAGCCCCCGAAGCAAGTGTACAAGATGGTCTTTTGGACGTGTCGGTTATAAGTAATTTTCCCAACATCGCCATACCGGGCGTACTGCTGCAACTTTTTACAAAAACCATTCACAGAGACCTTTACGTTACCACCTTCAGACTGAAAGAAATTACGCTTTTCAGAGAGTCGGAAGGTCCTTTTCACTTGGACGGAGAGCCTTGCGACGAAGGCAAAGAATTGAAAATACGGATAGTCCCCGGAGGGCTTAAAATAGCCGTTAAAAGACGATTTTAAATTCAACACACACTCCTCCGAGAGGTCAAACACTACATTTTTTAACGACACCAAGAATGAAATATCCGATTTTTTTTCGTATCTTTGTGTGTTTTTTATGTTTAGATTTATACAAATTAAAAGATTAGAAATAAAGAAATTATAGAATGAGTGAAGAAGTTTTAAAAAATGGCAATGAAGAATACGGAGCAAGCAGTATTCAGGTGCTGGAAGGGCTGGAAGCGGTAAGAAAACGTCCGGCAATGTATATTGGTGATGTTGGAGTAAAAGGTTTGCACCATTTAGTTTACGAGGTGGTGGACAATTCAATCGACGAAGCATTGGCCGGATATTGCGATAAAATTGATGTTACAATTAACGAGAACAATTCTATCACAGTAGTTGATAACGGGCGGGGTATTCCTGTCGATATCCATGAGAAAGAAGGTCGGTCGGCATTAGAAGTGGTAATGACCGTATTGCACGCCGGAGGTAAATTCAATAAAGACAGCTACAAAGTTTCCGGAGGTCTGCACGGGGTAGGAGTTTCTTGCGTAAACGCACTCTCCACCCTTATGCATGTAGAAGTGAACCGTAACAACAAAAAATATGTTCAGGAATACGAATGTGGAATCCCTAAGTTTGACGTAAAAGAGGTTGGCGTTTCAACCACAACGGGAACATTGGTAACTTTTACCCCCGACCAAACCATTTTTATCGAACACGTTTACAAATACGATATTTTATCTAACCGACTGCGCGAATTAGCTTTTCTGAATGCGGGAATCACCCTGACTCTAACCGACAAAAGAGATAAAAACAGCGATGGTATCTGCAAAGCAGAAGAATTTTACTCAAAAGAGGGATTGAAAGAATTCGTAGAATACATCGACGAAAGCCGTGAAAATCTGATAGAAAATGTGATACATATCTCTACCGAAAAATCGGGTATTCCGGTAGAAATAGCTATGACCTACAACACCTCCTACAACGAAAACATACACTCGTACGTAAACAATATTAACACAATAGAAGGGGGAACTCACCTAGCAGGTTTTCGGCGAGGATTGACACGTACATTAAAAAAATATGCCGAAGACAACAAAATGCTCGAAAAAGTCGAGAAACAAAAAATAGAAATTAACGGCGACGATTTTCGCGAAGGACTGACCGCCGTTATCTCCATTAAAGTTGCCGAACCTCAATTTGAAGGACAAACAAAAACCAAACTTGGAAACAACGAAGTGATGGGCTCGGTAGAAGTTGCCGTAAGCGAAGCCTTGGGTAACTATTTAGAAGAAAATCCACGAGATGCACGTACCATTGTGGACAAAGTAATATTGGCTGCTACTGCGCGGCATGCTGCACGCAAAGCCCGCGAAATGGTTCAGCGCAAGTCCCCTCTTTCGGGAGCAGGACTACCCGGCAAACTCTCTGATTGCTCCAGCAAAGACCCCGAAATATGCGAGATTTTTCTGGTCGAAGGAGATTCGGCGGGCGGAACCGCACGTACCGGACGAAAAAGAGAATTTCAGGCCATCCTCCCTTTGAAAGGAAAAATACTGAACGTGGAAAAAGCCATGCAACACAAAGTGCTTGAAAGTGAAGAAATTCGCAACATATACACAGCACTTGGAGTTACAATAGGAACCGAAGACGATAGCAAAGCGCTAAATATGAACAAGCTTCGATATCATAAAATTATAATTATGACCGATGCCGATGTGGACGGAAGCCATATTGCCACGCTCATTATGACTTTCTTTTTCCGGCATATGAAAGAACTGATAGAGCAAGGATACCTCTATATTGCCACTCCCCCACTCTACTTATGCAAAAAGGGAAAAGTTGAAGCTTACTGCTGGACAGATCAACAAAGACTGGACTTTATACAACAATATGGTGGCGGAAGCGAATCGGGAATCCACACACAACGCTACAAAGGACTTGGGGAAATGAACGCCCAACAATTGTGGGAAACGACGATGGACCCCGAAACCCGCACACTAAGGCAAGTAACCATCGAAAATGCGGCTACGGCAGATCATATTTTTTCTATGCTTATGGGAGACGATGTGGCCCCTCGAAGACAATTCATAGAACAAAATGCCACTTACGCCAAAATTGACGCGTAGATTTTTTTTGCTAAAGATACACACTTAAGAGGTTTTATCGAATAATAGAACCGCTTATTCGACGTTCTAATAAAATAACCGGACGATAAAACTAAGTCGATGAATATTTGCGTTTTCTGTTCGTCAAGCAACAGTATTGACAACAATTACAAAAAATCGGCATTTGCCTTGGGGAAAAGCATTGCCAAAAGAGGAGACACGCTGGTATATGGCGGCGCCACAGGAGGTTTGATGGATGCTGTTGCCGAAGGAGCAAAAATAGGCAATGGCAATATTATAGGAGTTATCCCCGAAGCAATCATCCGAAACAATCGCTTAAGCAGTATCCCTACAATACTGGTACAAACAGCAAATATGGCAGAGCGCAAAAAGAAAATGCAAGAAATTGCCGATATTTTTATCGTACTGCCGGGAAATTACGGTACATTGGACGAAATGTTTAGCGTTGTCGCTTCCGGATTGGTAGGAGAACACAATAAACCTTTGCTATGTGTGAACGAAAATCATTTTTACGAATCGTTGATAGCACAAATAGAGTTTATGCAAGTACAATGTTCAACAGCAAAAAAACAAGATTATAAACCAATTTTTGTACAATCTGTCAAAGAGTGCATAAATAAAATCGATAAGATATAGTTAAGCAATTCATTGTCAGAACATTCAAATAAGCTCTTATTCATAGTATTGAGGGTACAAAACAGCAATCTGTAAATCGAAATGAATCTATTTTGGAAAAAATTATTTGGGAACGTACTTTCTACCGCAAAATACGAAAATAATGAGAAAAATCTCGTACGCGATATGAAACGCTACGACGAAATCGAAAAATCGGTGGAATTGGGAGAATACCGCAAACTATTTCACGAAGTAAAATCTGCCGACTTTAAGGAGAAGAAGAAAACTCTCCAAAATCGAAAATACAAAGATACAGAACAATACCGCATAAGCAAAAAACTTCATAAACTACACGCCGATACAAAGCTCAAAATGTATTTTGAAACACTTCGCTCCGATAGTTTGAGACAATATCTCCAATTTCGATCGACATCCGAATACGAAAATCTGGGCAACAAGCAAAAAGTGTCTCAATCTGTTCAACTGCAGCAGATGAAAGATTTTGAAAATTCGAAAGAGTATAAAAATTATATCCGCTTTCACAACTCGTATGTGGTAAAAGAATATGAAGAACTGAAAATAAAAACCGCCACTCCGGAGTTCAAAAAAGAAAATGAGTTTTGGGCTGACGAGCATCGCTGGAAAACAGTACCGGAATACGCCCGAGAACAACGCTACTACGAACTGGCAAAAAACCCCGATATTGTTTTTTATGAAAACATCAGACCGGAAAAATTTAACCAGCACAGAAAATTAGTAAAAAGTTTTGCCGACAATTTTGACTGGAATACATTGGACAAATCCCATTGGTCGTTTGGCTTTTATTCGCAAACAAAACCGTTGAAAACGAATTACTCCTTTAGCAATGAACACCAAGCCAATAATAGCGGTAAAAATGTGCAAGTAAAAAATGGAGTTCTGAACATTATTACCCAGTATGAAAAGACAAAAGCAACAGCGTGGGATGAATCGAAAGGATTTGTAGAAAAGGAATTTGACTACACTTCGGATGTGATACAAACATCTTTGGAGTTTAGACAAAAGTATGGACTTTTCAGAGCTAAAATTCGTTGTACCGGAAACATACATCATGCTTTTTGGCTGAGTGGAGCAAACAAACTACCTCATACCAACATATTTCATTACAACGGAAAAGAAATCACTATGGGCAATGCACATCCCAATGTGATGGACGAGGTAAAAATCACAGGAATTCCCCACAGTCAGTTTTATATATACAGTTTGATTTGGACACCCAGAGAGCTGATTTGGTTTATCAACGATTTTGAAGTATATCGTACCACCTCCAATGTGCCACAGGAGGCAATGTATCTCGGATTCAACTCGTTTATACCGCATAAGAGTAAACCTGCCAACGGCAATTTGTATGTGGATTGGGTACGGGTATTTGCATTAGAAAACTAGGTACTTTGACAAACAAGCATAAGACAAACTTAATTTTGAGTTTGTCTTTTTTCGTTATTTCTATTCATAAATTATAAGTATTTGAACATAAAAATATATGGTCGAAACAAGTAAGCCTGCTGCAATTGATTTTGTCATAACTTGGGTAGATATGAACGACCCAAAATGGCAGCAAGATTTTGCCAAGTATTCGGGTAAAATTGACAATTCGAAGAACGAAGTATCCGAAGCGAGATTTAGAGACTACGGTTTTCTGAGATATTGGTTCAGGGGAGTAGAGAAGTTTGCCCCATGGGTAAGAAAAATACATTTTGTAACTTGTGGACAAAAACCTGAATGGCTGGACGAAAACAATCCCAAAATAAATTTGGTTAATCATAAAGATTACATTCCAACCAAATTTTTGCCAAGCTACAATTCGGTTGTAATTGAGCGGTATCTGCATAAAATACCCGGGCTCTCGGAACATTTTGTCTATTTTAACGATGATTTTTATATCATCAATTCAATTGGCACAGAGCGATTTTTCAAAAATGGTTTGCCTTGTGACATTGCCGTATTTCAGTACAATATTGGCTGGTCTCAATGGTACAAACGTATCAAAAACAATATTAGAATCATAAACAAACATTTTGACAAAAAAGAGGTTATGAACCTATTTTACGACAAATGGTTTGAGAAGACTTACGGCTCCAAAGCTCGCTGGAACTACATTTTGAAACCATACAGCAAGTTCATAACTCTACGTACACCACACAATGCACAACCTTATCTGAAAAGTACTTTTGAAGAAGTGTGGACGATTGCCGAAAAAGAGTTGACCGAAACATCCTCAAACCGATTTAGGGCATTGAATGACTTGACACCGGAGCTTTTCCGGGCATGGCAAATATGCAAAGGAAATTTTGAACCGTACAACACCTATCAAGACACAAAAATGTTTCCGCTTATAATAAAACCCAAACAGGCGGTAAAAGCAATTTTGGGACAAAGCTACTCGCTTATTTGTTTGAATGATAATGTTCATATTCAAAACTATACACGGGTAATGGCAGATATCGAAAATGCCTTTGAAACAATATTGCCTCACAAATCGACAATTGAAATTTAATTGAACCATATATTATCTATGAGAATCAACGTTACACGTATCAACAAGCTGTTGGCAGAACTTATTGCAGGGCTTATCCCTAATAAAATGGCAAGAAACAGATGGCGAGGTATTTTACGCTACGGACTTTATCGAGCTGCCAAACTCAAATACAAGGTGAAACAGAATAATACACCATCAAAGCATTATCTTGCTATTTGCGCCATCGCAAAAAATGAAGGAACGTATTTCAAAGAATGGATAGAATGGCACAAAAAATTGGGAGTTGAAAAATTTTATATTTACGACAACGAAAGCACAGACAACACAAGAGAAGTACTTGAACCATACATCAAATCGGGAGTGGTAGAGTACACCTATTTTCCCGGAAAGCGCCAACAACTACCGGCATATGACGATTGTCTGGAGAAACACCGTTTCGACGCACGTTGGATTGCCGTCATTGACTTGGACGAATTTATCGTGCCACAAAAAGATGCGACAATTACAGGTTTTTTACAGAAGTTTGAAGATTACTCTGCCGTAGAAATCAACTGGTTAGTATATGGAAGTGGAGGCGCCAAAGAGAAAAAGGAAGGGGCTGTAATGGACAGATTTAAGCATCATTCGCTCCCCAATCACATTTCGAACCGGCATGTAAAGAGCATAGTCAATCCACGTCGTGTCTTTTGCTTTATTGGCTGTCATGAAGTGGCACGCATATCGGGACATACAGTTGATTCACATGGAGAAACTGTAAAAAAGAATTTTCGCGACCGAGAGCCCCAACAAGATGTAATCCACATCAACCATTATGCCGTAAAATCTTATGAGGAGTTCTTGGACAAGCGCTCCAGAGGTAGAGCAAGAACTTTGAAGCAGCGAAATTTAGACTATTTCAATCAATACGACCTCAACGATATTAAAGAAAATTAAAATTATTTTTCAAACTGAGATTTTTGTGGAAAAAGTTTATTCAAAAACACAGTAGCTCTTGCCCTGTCGCTGTCTTTTGCGTATTGCGTATCATTTATGCAAAAAAATGTTGGAGTGTATTTCTCAAACTCCTTATAATGTTTGTCTTTGTGAATGCAAAGGTGGAAAGATTCTTTTTTTGAACAATAATGTAGATAACCCCGTTTTTCGGCTAACGACACATACGAATAGAAAATACGTTCTATATCTTTGGGATTACGTAAGCGATTGAGCCACATCGCTTTCAGCTCATCTTTAAAAATCTGCTCTGTAACCCTTTGACAGTCGCTCTTAAGATAAGCGTCTATGTTGTGGTGCGGAAATTCGTTGTAATAGACTCCAAATTTTCTTTTTACCAATTCAGAAGCGTTTTTTATCCCTTTGCTGTAATTGTGCAGGGGTTTTTTACGAATTTGCTCCCTCCAAAACCACCGCAACCGCCTCCAAGGTTTGTGCGTTAAACGGACAATAGGGAATCCTTCTTCGGTAAAGAATGTGTTCGGAAAAACCTCACTATTAATCATCATATCGTCATTGGCATATAAAAAATGTTCTGAAAGACCGTCTATTTTATGTAAAAACAATTCCATCACTCCCGAATTGTAGCAAGGCAATATCTCTATAGGCATAATTTGCTTGTGGTCGATTATTTTAATCTTTGGATTTGTTAAATCCAACCATTCCGGTTTTTGATTATCGGTAATAATGTAAATTTGATTAATCCATGGAGCATATTTTTCTATGGATCGAAGACTGAATTTCAATTCATCATTATCCGCATAACGCCCTTTGCAATCGACAGACACGTCTGTTTTCTCGCTTTCAACCATTGTATTTTTCACTTTCAGCCATTCAGGGTCGTTCCCATCCACCCAAAGGTAAACCAAATCTATTTTTATGTCATTTTTCATATAGTAGGTTTTGTTTAATCAACGGAAATTTCTCAAGTATCTTTTCAAGTGCCGCCCTATTCAAATCAATTCCCGATTTGAAATTAACTGTTTTCAACGATAAATTTTTGGGTTTATGAAGCCCTTTCGGTTTATTATATCCAAAGGGTACGGGTACTATTTTGATACCGTTTGCCACCGCTGCTGCCCAAAACCAGATATCGTCTGTAGTTGGGGCAATAACCTTAAACAGTTTCGGGTTGATCATCTCTTCCTTTAACGAATGTGGCGGATACAGCACTCCACCTACTCCGGTTTGAATGTTATCAAATCGTGAGTAAATTCTTTTTGATAAAAAATGATACCAACGATACTTTTTCCACTGACGGTATGGCGCGTTTATTTTTATCCGTTTGGCGCGGTGGGCAATAATGGCATCGGGGATCTGCTTGTGAAGACGGAGCAGACTTTGCAGCATATTTTTGTTGTACCAAGCATCGTCGTCAATGGTAACAATCACAGCATCGGGAAAATCGCTCAACGCCGGAACCAGTTTTCGGTATGATCGAATGTCATCATCGTAATTTCTAATCTCAAAAATAGGACTGCTATTTGTCAAATTGCGGAGTACTTCGGGAATCCCCTCTTCTCCAAACTGCGAAACCGTCAGATAAAGTACAATTTTATCGGGAAGTACGGTACCCTGCAATATTGATTGGATGCCTTGAGCAGCATAGAGAATTGCGGCAGGAAAGGATGTGAGTGATACTATGACTTGTTCCTTCTTTTGCATACTTACTTAGTTTTTTGAAATAAAAATCGTTTTATAATCAAAAAAATATTTGTTCTATTCTCTGTTTCTATTTCATCGTCAATTTTCGCTTTTATTTTTGGATATTTCTCGAAAATTTTCTCAAGAACAATTCTATTTACATCGTTGTCTATCCTTCCGTTGATGCTAAACAAGCCGATATTTTTTGGCTTATTCAGTTCGTTGAGCTTATATTGACCAAAAGGAACCGGAGCAATTTTGGTGCCGTTTGACACTGCAGCCACCCAAAACCAAATATCGTCAACGGTAGGAGCCATTTTCATAAATATTTCGGAATCAAGCATTTCTATATCCAGCGAATTAGGCGGATACAAAACGCCTCCCACCCCTGTTTGTATGTTTGTAAACTTAGGTTTTAGACTTTTCAACAAATAACGATGCTCTTTGTATCGCTTCCACGAGCGATAGGGGGCATTGGGCTTAAAGTGCCTTACCCGATGTCCGACAATTGCACTTGGATATTTTTTGTGCATACAAAGTAAGTCCCGCAACATATTTTTACCATATAATATATCGTCGTCAATGGTTACTATGATGTCATCAGGAAAATCATTCAACGCCGGAATTAGTTTTGTGTACGAACGGATATTCTCAGGATAAAATCGCACCTCAAATATCGTATTTTTATTTAATTCTACAAGTTCTTCCGGAATTTTATTTTCGGGAAATTGCGAAACTGTCAGATAAAGTACTACCTTATCGGGGACTACCGTACCCTGCAATATAGATTTTATGGCTTGAACAGCGTACAAAATGGCAGCAGGGAATGAGGTAAGAGATACTATAATTTGCGGTGGTATTTTTGAGCTCATATTCATACGCTGTGTTATATTCTTATTTCTATTGGGGGGGGTAAAGTCAAATAGTTTTGATTATTCCCTATAACCCTCAAATGCAAACAAACGGTTATGTACCCTCCTATCACTATTTTTCAGACTTAACTCGATTGTCAAAATTAAATACTATTTTTCGATTTGGGTCTGTACTAAACAGGAAATTAAAAATAAGCACAAAACCAAATGTGCCACTTATAAAAATTAAAGGCATTTCAATACTCATCAAAAAGAGAAAAATAATGGTATTGACAAATATCAACCAATTTTGATGTTTGATGCCGTAATACAATAGAAGACCAATAATAAACAAAACAATTGCTAAACCAATGACACCGGATTGCATCCAGTCTCCAATAATTTGATTGTGTGGATGAATGGATCTAAAATCACTATTTTTACCTATATTTAATGAGTTATAAATAGGATTATCTATGTTGATATATTTTGTCATCCCTCCCAACCCTGTTCCAAACCAAGTATTTTCTTTTATGGACTGAGCTGCTGCTTTGTAATGGCAGTTTCTTACCGGGTCGGAAATAAACCCTACAACTTTGTCGAAGAAAAAACAGATCGCAAAAACACCTGATGTGAAAAACACAATGCTACTTGCAATCAATGTGTTTTTGTTTTTTCGTAAACTGTATATAACACCCAATACATTTACTACCATCCACATAACTGCCATATAGCGGGATGCTGTGATAATGGTAAGTATCAAAGAAACCACCAACAAAAATCCAAACTCGACGTATCGGATATTATTTTCTACGTTTTTTTTAGAAATATAGTACCACCCAAAAGCTAAAGAGATCAACAGATTCAGTCCGTTATAAGTTGGGTGGGTAGCAGGAGACCAAGCATATACTACTTGATAAGATTCAAAAGTTTTGACATCATATTTGTCCATCAAAAAACTTTGGCATAGAGGAAAATTCAAAAATCTGCTTTCGAGTACCCAACTACAGATAGAAATTGTAGCAAACAATATGGAAAAACGAAAATATACCAGCGCAACAGTGTCAAAGTCCTGTTTGTTTAGTTTGAAAAAACAAAAAAGTATCGGTATAAATGCTATGGGAGAAATTTCATTACGCCAAAGCATAATTCCGTCTTTCAAATTATTTGTCCACAAAAGACTCAGCGTTGTTATTCCGAAATATAAAAGCAGGAAAACTTGAAATATCTGCGGGCGGTATATTTTTTTTTCGTAAAGAAAATATACCAAAACGGCTATCACAAACACTATTGTAAACTGAAAAGAGAGCAATGTTCGGAAATTAATTGCCGCCAAATACAATACAAGTCCCGATAGTAATACCTTTTTTTGAAACGATTGTTTTCTCCAATATCCAAAAAACGACAATAAAAGCAGAGGCAAAGCGACAATCGCATATAAAAACAGACTGTAATAAAAATTTTTATAGTTGTTGAAACTAATAACATCAAATTCGGTTTGTTTCGAAAGTAGCAGTGAAACAATGACAAAACTCATCAATGCGGGTAAAATTGTCCAATACTCTTTTTTCTTGCTCAGCATAAATTTTTGCTCAGTAATAAGGTGTGATTATATTTTTGATTCATAATGTATTTCGATTTGGTATTTTAAAATTACTTCTCGTTATAGTTTCCATTCAAAACCCTCTTTAGTATCTTTTATTTCAAATCCCAAAGCGGTAAGTTCATTGCGTATTTTATCGGAAACAGCCCAATCTTTGTTTTTTTTTGCATCCAGACGGATGTTTAACAGCAGATCCACAGCTTTTTGATACGCCTCACCGCTTGACGAGTTTTGTTTTTCGGCTTGCAACCCGAGAATGTCTTCTATATAAAACCGGTAAACCGATTTCAGTTCTTCCAAGTTTGCATTTGAAATAGTTTCTTTACCATCGTGGATAAGATTAATCTGGCGCAAACTTTCGAATAGGTGAGAGATTACAATCGGAGTATTCAAATCATCGTTCATCGCCTCTTCGCATTTTCTGCGTAAATCGCCAATTTCAACAGACGATTTTTCCGAAGCAGGTATTTTTTGTAATCGTGCATATCCTTCCATCAACCTTTCCAATCCTTTTTCTGATGCCTCCAACGCTTCGCTACTAAAGTCCAGTGTACTCCTGTAGTGTGCCTGCAAAATAAAAAAGCGTATGGTCATCGGGGCAAAAGATTTTGATAGCAAAGGATGGTTGCCTGTAAAAAATTGCTCCAGAGTAATGAAATTTCCGAGAGATTTGCCCATTTTCTGCCCACCGATAGTTATCATATTGTTGTGCATCCAATACTTTACCGTGTTCTTTCCCAATCCGGCTCTGTTTTGGGCTATTTCACATTCGTGGTGTGGAAACATCAAATCCATACCTCCACCGTGTATATCAAATTCTTCGCCCAAATATTTTGTACCCATTGCCGAGCACTCCAAGTGCCAACCAGGGAAACCTACACTCCAAGGTGCTTTCCAACGCATAATATGCTCCGGCAATGCTTTTTTCCAAAGTGCAAAATCAATGCTACGCCGTTTTTCGTTTTGCCCGTCCAAGTTTCGGGTAGTTTCCAAAAGCTCATCAATGTTTCTTCCCGAAAGCTTCCCATAATTATATGCTTTGTTGTATTTTTCCACATCGAAATAGACAGAGCCTTCGCTTTCGTAAGCAAATCCGGTATCCAATATTTTTTGTACAAACTCTATCTGCTCCATAATATGTCCCGAGGCGTGTGGCTCAATACTTGGAGGTAATATACGCAACGCTTCCATTGCCTTGTGGTATCGAAGGGTATAATATTGCACTATCTCCATTGGTTCCAACTGTTCCAATCGGGCTTTTTTTGCTACTTTATCTTCTCCCGCATCCGCATCGTTTTCGAGATGTCCTACATCGGTGATATTTCTGACATATCGAACCTTATAGCCTGCATGCGTCAAGCACCTGAAAAGAATGTCGAAAGTGATAGCAGGGCGTGCATGCCCCAAATGTGGATCGCCGTAAACCGTTGGTCCGCATACATACATACCTACATTGGGAGAATGCAACGGCATAAATCGCTCTTTCTTATGCGTTAATGTATTGTATATATAAAGTGTATGTTCCATATTTTTATTTAGATAGTGTCGGTTGACTGCTTTTTTAATGAAGTAATTATCCTATTCCTCTTTGTTGTTTTAAATAATCGTAAGCATTTTTCACTTCTCGAAATTTCTCTGTGGCTTTGTTTTTTACCTCTTCACCCAAATTTTGTACTTTGTCGGGGTGATATTTCATAGCCATACGCCTATAAGCAACTTTTATTTCATCATTGGTAGCATCGGGGGTTATCTCTAGCATATCATACGCCCAGTGGACATTCTGCTGTTTGTTGTAGGGGGCCTGCAAAGATTGAAAATCTAAATCGCTGATGCTAAATTCCCAAGCAATTCGTTGGATAACATTCAGTTCGAGCTGATTAATTACACTGTCGGCATAAGCAATATCAAACAAAAAATGGACCAATTCCAATTTGGAGGAATAGTTCATATATCTACCGATTTGCCTTGCAACTTCTGTCTCGTTGATATTCTGTTGTAGTAGATTTTTTAATATTTGCAATGCTTCCAACGCCCTTTCTTCACCAAAATTTGCAACTAAAAATCGCTTTACAACAGATAATTCTATTCTTTGGGGTTTTCCGTCCGCTTTCATCACACAAGCGATAATTACCAACAGACTCATTTTAAAGTCTCCTTCTTGCGTAGCCTCTCGACGGCGGGAGTAGGTATCTCCAAACACACCCCCTTGTGTCACGGTTACAGTTGCATTGTCCACCACCGCACCAATAACAAATCCTACAACAGCTCCGATTGGACCGCCTAATACAAATCCCAATCCGCCCGTAATCCATTTTGCAAAGCCAGCCATACTCTTTTTTTGAGCAACAAAGGTACTAAAAATCTGTTTATTATACGAACATATTAATTTTGTCGGAATTTGATGATTTTACTGTTGAGAAATTACATGAAACAATTTATAAAAAAACTGCATCAAATTTTGATACCTTTGACAGTTTTTATTACCTTTGTGTTATTTTTTTTTAAAAAGGTAACACTATGTCTGTATCCCGCTTTGGAGTTTCGCTCGAAAATGACCTTTTAGAAGCTTTGGATGCCTATGTCTGCGACAATAAATTTCCAAACCGTTCACAGGCAATACGCCATTTGATAGAAAAAAATCTAGTTGAAAAAAAATGGATGTGTAATAATATTGTTGCCGGAGCAATAATTTTGACATACGATATTCGCAAAATAGAAATAGTTACCAAACTTACCGAGACAAAACTAGACACTACCAATAAAATTCTATCTTCACAAAGTTTCCATATTTCTGAAAATAAACTGCTCGAAATCATCGCTGTAAAAGGACCATCGTACAAACTGACCGAATTATCCGAAAAATTGATTGGTATCAAAGGTATCGAACATGGAAAATTGATTATGAGCAAGGTAGATTAATTTTAATTCATTATTTTTTTACCCTGCAAGTAACACGTTTATGATAAATAATAACACAATAAAAATTTAATACTATGAGAATCGGAGCAATTCTACTTTTTATTACTGCCCTATTTCAATTATATGCACAAAAAGCAGGCAAAGACTCTACCATTTTGAACGAAGTAATCGTTACCGGAACAAAAATAGAGACCTCACGAAAAGTAATTCCATTATCAGTTTCGCAAGTTACTGCCAGAGAAATAGAAAGCACAGGGCAGATTAATATTTTGCCTGCGTTGAACACCTTTGTGCCCGGCCTGTTTGTAACCCAACGAAATATTTTGGGCTTTGGTGTTTCTACAGGAGGCTCGGGAGCTATTACAATGCGTGGCATAGGAGGAAGTCCTAATAACGAAGTGCTGGTTCTAATTGACGGACATCCGCAGTATCAAGGCATTTTCGGACATCCACTCCCCGATGCCTATGTAGCTTCGGATGTAGAAAAAGTAGAAATTATACGCGGATCGGGTTCGTTTCTTTACGGGTCAAACGCTATGGGAGGGGTTATCAACATCATTACCAAAAAAGCTACAAAAGAAGGTACAAGTGGCAATGTAGGTGGCGCTTACGGCTCGTACAACACACAAAAGTACTATGGTTCCATTGGCTATAAAGACAACAGATTCAGCATTCTTTCATCTGTAAACCACAGTCGCACTGACGGTATCAGAGACAACACCGACTTTAGGATTACAAACGGGTATTTGAAAGCAAGCTACGAATTGAGCAGTCATTTTAAGCTTACCGCCGATGCCAATGTGGCAGAGTTGAATGCCAACGATAATGGCTCTATCTATCTGGCAACTCCCAAACCGTTTAATATTGACGTTTTACGAGGGAAAACCGCTATTTCGTTAGAAAACAGATACAATAATTTGGAAGGTGCTTTGAAAATATTTCATAATTTTGGAGAGCATACCCTTTCAGACGGTTTTCATTCTACCGACCGCAACAGCGGCATTATGTTATATCAAACCTGCAAACTCTCTACTGGAACCTCTCTTACGGCAGGGGTAGACTTTAAACAATACGGAGGCATGGTAAACCAAACCAAATACAAAGACTCACTACTCACCGTAAACGAACTGGCCGGATATGTTTACGCCCAACAAAACTTATGGAACAGCTTGACTCTGAGTACCGGTTTGCGCCTAGACAATAATTCGGAATATGGAAGCGAGTGGGTGCCTATGGGAGGCATTTCATATTATCCAACGGAGAGTACGATACTGAAATTTACCGCATCAAAGGGATTTCGCAGCCCTACCATTATGGAACTCTATTTATACGCCCCCAATACCAATTTACTTTCGGAACGGATGATAAATTATGAGTTAAGCTGGCTACAATCGTTGCTAAACAAAAAATTGAGTACCGAAATCACACTTTACAAAGTAAAGGGAGAAAATCTGATACAGGTCGTTGGACAGTATCCAAATGTACAACGTCAAAATGTGGGTACATTCGATAATCAAGGCATTGAATGCTCGGCAAAATATAGTGTGAATAAAAATATTTCTCTGAATGCCAACTACAGTTATTTAAAGTTAAAAACTCCGGTTTTGGCAGCGCCCCGCCAACAATTGAACGTAAGCGCCCATTTTTCTCATAAAATTTGGGGATTACACTTAAACGGACAATATATAGAGAAACTTTATACCTCATTATCACCCCTGACGATTCAGTCAGATTATTTATTACTAAACGCACGCTTGACTTGCCACCCAACGAAAAGCATTCAACTTTTTGCCATAGGAAATAATCTGCTAAACAAAAGCTATCAGATAAACTACGGATATCCAATGCCAAAAGCAAATTTTAGCGGTGGATTTACGTATCGTTTTTAATCAATACGCTTATTAAAAAAGTTGGTTTAGAGCAGTTACAATTCAATAATAACGCCTATCTCCGACAAAAAGCGGAACAAAAAACCAAAACAATATATTGTATCTATCGGATTTATCATTACCTTTGTCCACAAAGTTTTTGGTTTGTATTTTTGCTCTCTGCAAAAATCAATTAAAAGGGAATGCCGTGAAATTCGGCAACAGTCCCGCTGCTGTAAAATCCTCTCTTTGACTCATAATAAGCATTATAAGTGAGAGAGAAACTGCAAAAAACTCTAAGACACCACTGTTTCGAAATATTTCGAGATGGGAAGGTTTTGTAGTGTACAGGAAAAGTCAGAAGACCTGCCAAAACAAATATATGTTTCAAGCTTTCGAGGATAGAGCTAAAACCAATACCGCCATATTTTGAGCGCCTGTTGCTTTTTACTTTATTTCAAGCTATTTGTGATATTTTTCAAATAGATTGCAGTATGTTTGTTGTTTTTTTACGTATCTTAAGTTTATCGGTTATACTTTTTACAAGTAGAACAATGGCTTTTGCACAGTATAGTACCGTACAAAAAAGCGATACGCTTGGTGAAATAACAGTAAAAGCAAATGCAGCAAATATTGAACACACATCGTCCTCTCCACTGCAAATACTCACGCAAAAAGAACTGCACGGACTGAATACTTTACAAATCTCCGATGCCGTAAAATACCTGTCGGGAGTGGTTGTAAAAGATTATGGAGGGGTAGGCGGACTAAAAACCGTTTCGGTACGCAGCTTGGGAGCAAATCACACGGCTGTAAGCTACGACGGAGTAAGACTTAACGATATACAAACAGGACAAATTGACATTGGCAGATTCTCTATAGAAAATGCAGAGAGTATTTCTTTGTCAATCGGGCAAAACGACAATATATTTCAACCTGCATCACTTTTTTCTTCCGCATCCATATTAAACATCAACACTTCATATCCTTTTTTTGAAAATAATAGAACTCTAAACTCTCGTATCTCTTTCAAAACAGGTTCCTTCGGCCTTATCAACCCGTCTCTTCTATTTGAGAAACAGATTTCGAAAAAACAGACTCTAACATTCGGTGGAGAGTGGCTTTCTACCAATGGAGAATATCCATATACCTTGCGTTATGGCTCGGCAGAATACGACAGTATTAAAACAAGAAAAAACAGTGATGTCAAAAATCTCCGCTTAGAGGCCTCTTTACATGTTGTTTTCTCAAAGAAGAGCAACGGTTACACCAAAATTTATTATTACCGCTCCGAAAGAGGGTTGCCGGGAGCAGTCGTTTTATATAATTCGGATAAGGCTTCGTCTCAAAGGCTTTGTGATAGAGTAGCGTTTGTACAATCGCATTTCGAGTCTGAGCTTTCACAGAAATTTGCGTATAAGATTGATACAAAATACAATCAAAGTTTTTTGAAATATACCGATTCCATTTTTTTTTCGATTGAAAATATCGATGATAAATACGTTCAGAATGAATACTATGTTTCCGGCTCATTGTTGTACAAAGTCAGTAACAACCTATCATTTTCAGCAAATAACGATATCACTTTCAGCAATCTGAACACCAATAAGTCTGAATTTGCTTTCCCAAAAAGAACAAGTTATTTGAGCGTGTTGGCAGGAAAATATATTTCAGCCCATCTAAAGATACTGGCAACGATGCTCTACAGCTATACCAACGAAAGGGTAAAAAAAGGAAAAACACCACCTGAGTACAACAAACTATTGCCCTATTTGAGTTTTTCATACCAACCGTTTTTAGATATAAACTTGTATTTTCGTTCATTTTATAAAGAGATGTTCAGGGTACCTACTTTCAACGATTTATACTATCCTCATTTTGGAAATACCGATTTGAAACCCGAAGACACCAAACAAATAAACGCTGGCATAAACTATTTGGGAGCATTGGGCACGGCAGACATACTCTTCTCTATTTCGGCAGATGCTTACCACAATACAGTTGAAAATAAAATTGTAGCTTTCCCCACACAGTTTAAATGGACAGTACTCAACTACGGCATAGTAAAAACAGATGGTCTGGATATGAACGGAAAAATAAGTATTGCCCTCAGAAAAGACATTAAACTTACCCTTGGGAATAGCTATTCGTACCAACGAGCTTTGATTTTTACCAACTCCACCGACAGAGACTATAAAAATCAGATTCCTTATACTCCCCGTGTTTCGGGTTCGGGCAGGGCATCTCTCGAAAATCCGCTGTTAGATGTTTCATATTCGGTGGTTTGGTCGGGCAAAAGATATATTTTGAGCCAAAATATAGCTGAAAATAGATTGGAGGGTTACTTCGACCATAACATTTCTTTTTCTAAAAATTTCAAAATGCACGAGAACAAGCTTTATGTAAGTATTGAGATATTAAATATATTGAATAAAAATTATGAAATAGTCCGTTCTTTCCCCATGCCCGGAAGGAGTTTGAGATGTGTAATAAAATACCGGATATGAGACTCAAATCATTGTTACTCTCGCCAATAACGCTGTTCTTTCTTTTCTCTTGCGATGATATGCATGACGTAAAGAACAATGCATCTATAGATAATATTCCCATAGGGATAGAAAAAATATTGGTGCTATGCGAAGGGATTTTTAATATGAACAATAGCACGCTGGTAATGCTGGATATGAAAAACGATTCGTTACCCGACAAACATTATTTTCAGACAGTAAATAATCGTAAGTTAGGCGATACCGCCAACGACATGAAGATATATGGTGGGAAAATATATATTGTGGTCAATGTTTCGGGACAGGTAGAAATTATCGACAAAAATAGTGGTCAATCACTAAAAAGAATCCCTATTTTTAATGAAAATAACATAAATAGACAACCCCGATTTATCGATTTTTACGGTTCAAAAGCATACGTAACTTGTTTCGATGGCAATCTTATCCGTATTGATACCCTTTCTATGGGAATAGACGGTGTAGTAAAGTGCGGCAGAAACCCAGAAGGTATCTGCATTTCGAACGGTAAAATTTATGTTGCCAACTCGGGAGGATTAGATTTTTCAAATCCCGACACTACCGTTTCGGTGATAGAAATTAAAAATTTGAAAGAGATAAAAAAAATCAGGGTGGCAAAAAATCCCTGTATCCTACAAACAGACAGCGAAGGAGATATATATTTGGCATCGAGAGGAGACAATACGGTTGAATCATACCGGTTTCAGAAAATAGATACCCGAATCGATGAACTTACCGCAACTTTTGAAGGAATACATATTTTGAATTTTACCATAAGCGAGGACAAAGCTTATATGTACACTTACAATTTTGCCACTCAAGAAAACGGAATAAAAGTATTTGACTGCAACACAGACAAAATTATTTCCGAAAATTTTATTATGGATGGTACTTTGCTCACCGCTCCATATTCCATTCAAGTTGATAATAAAAATGGAGACGTATATGTAGCAGATGCACAAAACTTTGTGGTAGCCGGAGATGTGATTTGCTTCGACAAATACGGGAAACAAAAATTCAAGATAAACCAAATAGGATTAAATCCTAACAAAATAGCTCTGATTAACTAAAAAACAAAATAAAATCACGAATAAATGAAAAAACAATTACTCTCTTTTATCGTATTCAGTATCTTATCTTTCAATGCTTTTGCACAAATCTCTAACAAAATTGCCCGTGTATTGGAATACCGCCCTGCCCCAGGACAACATATCAACCGGCTCTTCCCCACTCCGGAAATGAGTAGTACCCCCGAAAATGCGTTGAGATTTGCAGAGAACAGCCTAATTGAAAACAATTCAGCCATAGGTTTGGGAACTTTTGGAGGCTATGTCATTGTCGGTTTCGATCATCCAATAGTAAATGTAAAAGGAGAATACGATTTGCAAGGGTTGGGTAACGCCTCGCCCAACGGAGCCGAACCGGGTATTGTCATGGTTTGTCAGGATTTGAACAAAAATGGCAAGCCCGACAGCAACGAACCTTGGTACGAACTTGCTGGGAGCGAATACAACCACCCTGAAACCATTAAAGATTACGTAGTAACATATTATCGTCCCCAACCCGATGGAGAAAAATCCAATATTACGTGGAAAGACAATCAAGGCAATAAAGGAGAAATAACACACATAAATTTTGCTCCGCAAGCCACCATTTATCCGCTTTGGATTGCAGCCGACTCACTAACCTTCAAAGGTAACAAGTTGAGAGAAACCGTATATAACGATGGGATATACCGACTCCCTGCTTTTGAATGGGGATATGTGGACAATCAACCTAATAGCGAATCTATCGACAAAAATGGATTTAAAATAGATTGGGCTGTGGATAGTCACGGCAACCAAATTGATTTGAATTACATCGACTTTGTAAAAGTCTATACCGCCCAACTTCAGGAGGCTGGATGGCTGGGAGAAACCTCTACCGATTTTAGAGGGATAGTAGATATGCATCCTTATGCCCAATTGCCCAGCGGAGCGGATAATACAAACCACAATGACATTATTATTTACCTAATAAACAACATATTAATTATTTCTGGAATCGAAACTATACAAGAGATAGAGGTGTTTGCTCTGAGCGGAGAGAAACTTCTACATGGTACAAATACTCAGATATTGGACGTATCAACTCTGCCCAAAGGTGTATATGTAGTACGCCTAAAAAGTAAAAACAGACAATTGACAAAAAAAATAATAGTCGGGTAAAAACCGACTATTTCCAAATCTTTATGCAATCCTATTTATTCTACTAGCAGTTAATTGATTACCAAAATTTTAGTAGTAACATTGTGTTCCCCATCGGGTGAAATACAAATTGCCAAATAAACTCCTGTACTCACTTTACGTCCAAATCCATTTTTCCCGTCCCAAGTAGCAATACTCCCGTTGGAAACAGTCTGACAAACCAAATTACCGGCCAAGTCGGTAATTTTGATATTTGTTTTGTCTATCAGTCCTGTTATGGTAATAATTCCCGTAAAGTTTTCCCGCACAGGATTGGGGTAGGCATGCACATTTTCAAAAACACCACTGCTTTCTGCCGCATCGCTCTGGTATGAGACTAAACCGTCTGTGGTACCAAAAAACACTTCGCCGGAAACAGGATTAATTGCAATACTAAGAATATTGTTTGACAGAAGAGGGCTGTTTTCGGAAGTAAAGTGCCGGATAATTTTTTGTCCATTCTCCGATAGCAAATAGACTCCTGATGATTCTGTCCCTATCCATTTTCGATTAGCTCCATCAATTGCTATTGCATTTATCCTCTCTTTTTCCAATAGGTAATCGGCTAAATTTGTACCGTCGTTTCGGGGTATTTTCACACGGGTACAAGTAAAATCGGAATTGAATGCATTATTGGGATTGGTAAAAAGTAGAGGACCTTGAAACGTCCCCACCCAAATAACTCCGTTGTGATCTTGTGCCATCGAAAAATAAAACTCGGGAATGATAAAAGTTCCTTCTTTATCGGTATCCTTAAATGAAGTATAAAGAACCGACTTATCATCGCTTGTATTGTCAATGGTTCCATTATCGTCTATTATACCTAATCCAACTCCATATCTGGTGCTAAATATCCATTTTTGGTTCGGATTTTGATTCGAAATCAACACTCTTCCCAGTGTATTTTTGCCTTCCAGCATCGGGTAATAGAGTGAAATCCAGCGGGTACTGTCTTTGTTTATATGCTTTACTTTAATTTGATTCGACACCATAGCATTTGAAAACCAAACATATCCGTTTTGATCCATCGTTCCCCCGTCCATACGTATATAGTCAAGGGCATTATCTTTACCGGGGAAGATGGTTTGCAATGCCGAATTATTGGAATTGTACCATTTTGAAAACGCATCGTTTTCAAATTCAAAAACGCCATTCCCGTAGGCAGACACCAAAAAGTGTTTATTGTCGCTGGGGTCAACGGCTATATCCATAAAATCCAGTGCTTTATTCTGAGTTACTGATTTTATCGAACTGTTTGATATATTTTTCCAAGTGTCGTTTTCAAATATCATTACCATCCCGGGTCGATCGTACTGAGATGCCCATCGCCCACCTTGCACCACAAATAGCTTTTCTCCGGAAAAACACATTTTGTACGGTACATTTACCTCCGGTCCATTGGGTTTTACCGGTAAAGATGCCGTTTGAGTCGCGTTATTATATTCGACAACACCATTGGTACCAGCGGCAAACCACATCAAATTTTTAGACACGTCATACACTCCATCGTAAGCGACATTTAATCCGGTTAGCTGCTTTTTCACAAACTGTTTGTCAAACGTGTTGATATTGGCGACCGTAAAAGCCAACAAATAATCTTCAGCTACCTTTATCTTGGTATATGTTGTATTAGACACATCCAAGTCTGCCCACACATTGTCAGTTCCTCTTTTATATAATTTCCCGTTACGCATCATTATCAAATAGTTTTCAAACAGTGTCAAAGACTGAATATTACCACTGCCGGGGAGAGATGCCAATTTTGACCAATATTCGTAGCTTGCCAAAAAAGGGTTTGTCAAAGATGCCTCGTATATGTCTGTGCTGGTTACTGCATAGATTTTATCATTCTGTATCGCGGTATTAAGTATTTTTATTTCGGTAGCATTGCTACCTATAATGTAAGTGTCTTGAATCTCTCTTTTGGTCATATTTAATGATACTATTCCAAAATTACAAGATAGATATGCTTTGTTATTGTGAAACAATATATGATTTACCCCTTTGTCGACAGTCATTTGTTTGTTGTAATAGTCGGGCAGGTTCGAGACTCCACCTTCAGACATAAAGTCGATATTGCCATTTAAATATATGATTAGTAATGATTGGGTAACTTTGTCGAATTCGATATTTGATATGTTAGTAGCATTCAAGCCACTCAATTTGCTATAAAATTCCATATTACCATCCCGTTTGTCTATGGAAAACAAAGAACCGTCGCTAACAACAAAAACTTTGTTGCTCGATTGGGCTAACTGATTGATGTTGTTATAAGCAAAATGTGTTCTCCAATTTCCCATAGCAATCTGCGCCTGAAAAGATGATATGGAAATGAGCAAAAGACTCAATATCAAAGAAAGTTTTTTATTCATAGAAATTTCCTGATTATGTATAAATGATAGTAGTATAAACAAACTTTTTCTTATTTTATTATAGAAATCAATCGGGAAAACTGTCAAAATGGTTATCTAATAACCTAACAGCTAATGCCCTGTGGCTTATTTCGTTTTTTTCGTCAGGTGACAGTTCTGCAAAACTTTTCTTTTTTCCCGAGGGGACAAATATTGGATCGTATCCAAACCCTCTTTTTCCTTGGGGCATTGTGGCTATCTCCCCAATTATTTTCCCCTCAAAAAATAGGGTTTTACCATATTCTATCAGGCATATTACCGTCCGAAACTGAGCATTTCTATTGGCTTTTCCATCCAATTCATTCAATACTTTTTCTATATTTTTTGCCGAATCTGAAGGTTCTCCGGCGTATCTGGCAGAAAACACTCCGGGCTTTCCTCCCAGTTCTTCAATTTCCAATCCG
This sequence comes from Paludibacteraceae bacterium, assembly GCA_047974405.1. Taxonomy (GTDB): domain Bacteria; phylum Bacteroidota; class Bacteroidia; order Bacteroidales; family Paludibacteraceae; genus UPXZ01. Next base: position 69,765 of record JBKECI010000053.1, read on the forward strand.
GTGTCGTCTGCAAAGCAGTCTATTCCAAATTTTTCGTAAATTGCTCGTGCTTTCAATTCGGCGTTGCCTTCCAAAGTATTGGCAGTTTCTGGTATTTCATCGGTAAAACCAATTTCGCCCAAACTTACCACCTCAATATTCTTATCGTTCAATATATTGCGTACCTCCTCCAATTTATGCCGATTGTTGGAGGCAAATACTATTTTTCTCGACATCATAATTGTGCGCTAAATATCATAAAGCGAGCAAAGATAACCAACTTTTGATAAGGAGCAAAAATAATTTTGGTTTTTAATTATTTTACCTTTCGAATAAATACTTTTGCAACGTTTATTTTTATTATTTTTGCAAAAACAACCGAGAATGCGAACAAGTTTTATTACAGATAAAGAAGAGATACGCAGGATTATCAACGGATGCAACGTGTGTTTCGTAGGGATTATTGAAGAAGATGGAAGTCCTTATGTGATACCAATGAACTTTGCATGGTATGAAGATGATATTTTGCTTCATTCCGGTCCGCACGGAAAACATATCCATTTGATAGAAAAAGATAACCGCGCCTGCATCACGTTTTGCTCCGACCGCCAATTGATGTACCAGCATCCCGATGTGGCTTGCAGTTACAGTATGCAATCGCAGAGTGTTTTGTGCAAAGGGAGAATCGAATTTATCGAAAATATGGATGAAAAGGAGACATTAATTAAGGTATTTATGTCTCATTATTCTGACAGAGAATTTAAAATATCGGCTCCGGCAATAAGAAACGTCAAAGTGTGGCGCCTCCGTGTCGAAACCGTTACAGCAAAGTCTTTCGGTCAAAATTTTAGAAATCAAGGTTCGAAGGAAGTAAAAGATAGATAAATTTTAAACATACGACCACCCCTTGCAAGTTTTATTTTGCTTTGGGGCAGTCAATGTATATCACCTACTTGCAATCTTCAAAATATCCTTTCGGGAAATCGTTTACAGTAAGTTTTTGTCCTTTTTGATATTTAGTCGGATTCAAACTGTTTGCCGGAGCAGGGTTGTACAGCACGGTGATTTCCGTACGTCGATTTTGTTGATGTTCTTCTTCGTCGCAGTCAATGCCGTTTGCACATCTGTTTTCGAGTTTAGTCTCTCCATAACCTTTGGCTACAATCCTGTCGGAGGCAATTTTTCCTTTTTTTACGATATAATTTACGGCAGATTCTGCACGCCGTTGAGAGAGTTTCAAATTATAAGAATCTGAACCGCGACTATCGGTATGGGAACCTAATTCCACTTTAATCGGGTAGGTATTAAGTATCATTATCAGACTGTCCAAAGGAGGCTCAGCATTCTTTCTGATGTTCCACTTGTCGAAATCGTAAAGCAGGTTATCAAGTGTCCACACTTTTTTGAATGTAAGTTCGAGTATCAAATCACGCACCTGAAAAGTTACATCTTTAGGTTTTTCCGAAAAAATATTCATCGAGAGACAATCGTCTTTGTAATTTTCTTCAATACCTCTGATGGTGTAATCGCCCAAGTTGTACACATCAAAAGTATATCTCCCACTACTGTCGGCCTTGTCCACCAACACCTCGTTGTTTTGTCTGTTGAGTAAAAACACCGTTGCTCCGGGAAGAATCTCTCGGTTCTTTCTCTCTTTTACCAAACCCGATATATGCGATATTTTCGGTAGCGGTTTGTAGGCAAAACTGAAGATATTATCATTATCTACCTGACGATCTGATGTAAAATATCCGATTGTACCGGTATGGTTGATTATTAGTCCAAAATCGTCGGCACAACTGTTGATAGGGTATCCGAGTAGTTCAATGTTGGGGTTGCTACTTGTAATCTCATTCATTTTTATTTTGAAAATATCCAAACCTCCATATCCGCCACGCCCATCGCTACTGAAATACAGATAGCCGTCTTCACCTATCGTAGGAAACACTTCGTTACCCACTGTATTGATACTTTCCGATAACCTCTGAGGTGTACTCCACATCGCACCGTTTTTCTCAATAAGGTAAAGGTCGTATGCATCATTTTCTGACATGGCATTGCTTGCAAAAATAAGTTTTGTCCCTTCTTTGTTTACCGCAGGGTGCATTTTGTTACCACTTGTTGCAAATCCGGGTATTGTTATGGGTTGGATATTGATAACGGATACATCATTTATTTTTCCCTGATAAAGAATAATATTAGATTGGGATTGGTTTTTAGCCAAAGGCTCGTTTGCCGAAAAATAGATATTATCGTCGGAGTCAAAAGAGGGAGTGGAGACGTTGTATTTAAAACTGCCTAATCCGTTCAGTAATGAGACAAGGGTTGTTTTTTCGATTGATAGTTTCCCTGTAAGTTTTTCAAACTCGTTGTCGGTTTGTTTCTCAAAAGGTTTGGTATCGCTATCTTCAAACACATCTGCCATTTTCTTACCGGCGACATAATTATTGGATTTTGTCCCCAAAATCGACAAATCGTACGTCACATTATTTGAGGGGGCGTTCCCATCTCCCAATACTACTTTAATGTTTCGTGCATTTCCGTTGTTTCTAAAAAGTGGAGCTATATTTTTTTCGTTAATAATCCACAGTTTTGTAAAATTATTACCATCCCAACCATTGGCTTGTACCTCTTTGTTTTCGGGTCGGTTACTTGTAAAAATCAGTTTATCTTTATAAATAACAGGCGAAAACTCTCGCGAATGGGTATCTATATTAATGGGTTCTACTTTCCAATCGACAGAGTCTTCGGTCAAATAATCGACAGCAGACCTATCCAAAAAAGACGCTTTCCTGCTTTCGTATCCCGTTTGATTGTCGAGCCATGATGCGGCGTTTTTGAAGTCTTGGTATCTTGCCTGCAGATTGGCAATACGGATTCTGTCCGAAGGGAGAATGTTTGATTTGTCCTGCTCGGCTATTTTGTTGTATATCTCGTATGCTTTCCGATATTTCCGCATTTGCCAATAGGAGTCTGCCAATTGGAGCAACACCTCATTATTACTCTTGTCATTCGAGTTTTGGAGGTAACTTTCGTATAGGTGCGCCGCTACATCAAACAGGTTTTGCTCGTAAGCTTTCTGGGCTTTTTCCAAAAAAACAGGTTTAGGTACTGTTGCCAATGTATTTGCCGAAAGAGCAACAGCAAAGAATATTGCTGCAATCAATCGGATATTATTGTGTCTTATGGTTTTATTGTTCATAACCTTTTATTTTTCATGTTTTAGATAAAATTAATAATAGCGGGGAGAAAGAATTTTGGAGGATTTTTCGCTTTTGAATAAATCAAACTCATATCGAAGCATCAATTCATGCGAGCCGTAACTAAACTGATTGATTCGGGTCAACGTATAGTCGTAAGCATATCCTATCCTGATTTGTGGCGTAACTTGTACTTCAAACATCCCCAATACGGCATCTCCCGTACGGTAGCTCAATCCAACTCCAAACTTATCGACAAACCAGGCATTCAGGTTAATATCTGTTTCTAACGGAGCCCCAACAACATACTTTAACAAAAACGAAGGTTTAAGTTTAACCGACTCGCCAACAGGAAAAATATACCCTCCATTCAAAAAATAGTGATTATCAGCACCAAAACTAACAGAATCTTTATACTCATCGGAAACAAATTTTTTGGTTCTAAAAAGCGCCGGTACCGACAGTCCTGCATACCAGTTTTCGGCCGAATACAATATTCCAACCCCTGCTGTAGGGAGCCAACTATTTTCGTTTTGCTGAAATGCAGGGTCGCCTTGTTCTATAATTCTGGACTCGGTGTAGTTTGCATTAAAATTTAAAAATCCGACACTCAATCCAAAAGCTAAACTGGAGTTGTAGAATGGAATCCGGTACGAATAAAACCCTTGCAAACCTATTGTATTTTCAATACCAAGTTTGTCGTTGTAAATTTGTACGCCGTAGCCTACGTTACTCTCATCTGTTCGTCTGTCCCATGAGAGGGTTGTGGTTATCGGATGTCCGTCAAAACCTGTCCACTGATTTCTATGAAGGGCGGTAATATTATCCACAGCCCTATTTCCCGCGTAAGCAGGATTGACATTCAGCATATTAAACATATACTGAGAATACATCGGTTGTTGCTGTGCACGGATGCTAAAAAATGCACATACCAGTACCATTGTCAATACTATATTTATATTTTTCATTTTATATCTCGTTTTTCTTATTAATTGTGTTTTTAGAACCAGGCATTTTTTGTTGCAAAAATGCACACGCTACCTTTTGAGTGTAATGTATCCGGCATATTTTTTCACCTCATTTGTACCGGTATGTTTCACAATCGCAATTCTATAATAAGTGCCGTCGGGGAGTTGGTGTCCACCTGAGCCAGTTCCTTTCCAATCGTTTTGGTAACTTTTACTTTCGTATATCAAATTACCCCATCGATTATACACATACAATTCAATATTTAAATTATTCGAATGTTTAATTACAAATTCATCGTTAAATCCATCTTCATTTGGAGAAAATCCATCGGGGATCAGCAATCCTTCCACCGAAATTGTTACCATTGCAGAGGAGCAATCACCATCAACATCACAGAGGGTGTAAGTAAACGAATCGTTTCCAACAAAATCATTGTCAGGCTTATAAGTATATATTCCATCTGTATTAAACGTAACTTTCCCATTTATTGGTTCGGTTTCGAGAGACCACACATTACCACCGTCCCCACTTTGTATATCGTTTTCTGATACATTTCCCGAAATAACAGTATTTTGATTTGTGGTGGCATCATCATTTTTTGCATCAGGGAAATCATCAACGGAAACTATCGTTACCGTTACTGTGGCGGTACTTGTTCCTCCGTTTCCGTCTGAGATGGTGTAGTCAAACGTATCGGTACCGTTGAAGTTTGTATCGGGTTTGTACGTTACCGTGCCATCGGTATTGATAGTTACCGTACCATGACCGGGGGTAGTAACTGTAGTTACGGTAAGTGCATCGCCGTCGGCATCGGTATCGTTGTTCAATACCGGAATCACTACCACCATATCTTCGTTGGTTGTTGCTGTATCGTTGTTGGCAACGGGGTTATCGTTGGTTGGATTAACTG
>JBKECI010000054.1:0-6478 GCA_047974405.1 Paludibacteraceae bacterium
AGCGGGTGCAAATATAACGCTTTTTTTACTTATACAAAAAATATCGGGAAATTATTTGTGTATTATTGATAACTGTCAAAAAGATAAAACAAGAGGCTGTCCCTCTTGAAACAGCCTCTTGTTTTATTGCTTATGTTGAGAAAATTATAAATCTTCTACAAATGTATAGGTTTCAGTAATACTGGTTCGGTGATGCGGTGGTGTAGTAACAGTTGAAGACTGATTCATCCAATATGAAACAGTAAACGATTTTGTTGCATCATCGTATTTATTGATTCCGGAGGGATCGAGTTCTGCGCTACGGGTATTACTGGCGGGTTGTCCATAATGGTTGGTTACAGCCACTACATTCCCATTGTCGTCAAATTCAAATATCGGACAGAATGAACCATAATAACTTATACTTGCCCCGCTTCCAATTAAATAATAATAATTAGCATCTTCCTCATCATATAAAACAAGTTTTTTACTATTCATAGTCTGAAGTTGAACTTTGTATTCTGGATATACCGCCGATATATGTTTTAAAGAACCACTGGCAACATCCACTAATGTTCCACTGGTTACATGATATCTACCCTCATAGCGATTTTTGATTTTTAGACTTAAAGCAACATAACCAAAATTACCACTAATGATATATCCAGATTTATCAATTGCAGAGATTGACACGGCAACATACTGAGGGTCATCCGCACACTTATCTGTGTTTATACTAACAGTTAATGGAACGGACCTTTTCCCTTTTGGAATAGTAACAGTAGCAGGTACAATTACTTCATCCAGAGGAAATATGGTTTTGTCCGATAAAATATCAGACGATTTAGTGTTTGTTAAACTTACTACGATATCTTCAGCTGCAGGGTTCTCAGCAGCAAGACGTACCTCTCCGATGGTAATTTCCTCAAAACCGGTGGGTTTGAGTGCCAAGCTAATTTCATGAGAAGTGCTTGCCGGAATTTCTATAATCTTTTTTGTATTCAGATCAATCAGACCATATTCATGATCTTCAATATTTTTATCATTCAGGCAAGATGTTAACCCCACTGAGAGAATCAAGGATAACATGAAAAATCCATATATTTTTCTTTTCATATTTTTCATCTTTTTAATAGTTATGTTATATTTAATTATTTATCCCAGAATACCTTTTTGGTTTGTGGGTCTATTGTTCCTTCGGCAGTAGCGTTAGCAGCGTTATATTGATACTCTTCCAGAGGATAAATTAACCTGTTGGGTATAAGATTTGAACCTCTGTTTGGATATACAGATATTATTGTATAGGTTTTAGTTCCGATAGCAAAATTCTTAGGAAAACCTGTTCTACGATAATCTGTCCAAGTTTCTAAACCGTTTATACCAAACATTGCAATATACTTCTGAGTCATTATCAACTCCAACTTATCTAAGGTTGTAGTTGCCCATACGGGATCGGTTACATCTGTTGAAGTCAGGTAGCTTGTAGCTTGGGCGCTGGTAAGTCCAAGCCATAGGAAAGATTCTTCCACAGCAGTTTCGTACATATCTTTGGCAACGCCATCCAATATCCCACGTTGTATCGCTTCGGCTTGAAGGAATAAACTTTCAAATGAAGTAAACAACCATTGAGGCATATTTACACTCTTAGCAATACCCAGACCTGCCACATTCGAAGAATTGGATGCCGCATATTTGTCTGCTTCCGGAGTCCCGGATGGATAATCAAATCCATAATCAAATCCATAATAGGTATTTCCACCTTTTGGAGTTTTTGCTTCTGAATAAAAATATTCGTATCGGGGGTCAGTTAATTTATTTTTTAGCATAGCTAAAAAATAGTTGTTCGCTCTATTGTAATTATCAAGACCACCGGCATCGTTGATGTTGAATGTATTCCAATATGGATTTTGTTTTTTCACATCTGCCGCATAACCGGGGGCAACTTCTGCTGTTTCGTCAGCATCAAGAAATCCACCACCGTTTGCAACAATTTTATCAACTTCTGCTTTTAAAGTAGTAGCATCCAAAAGCTCTGTTTGGTGTAAAATTAAGCGCAAACGTTGAGTATTTCCCAATTTACGCCACATATCCAAATCTCCACCAAAAGCTATATCGGCTTTTGCTATATCCAAATTGTCTGCAATGTCAGCAGCTTTTAAGAGTGCATCAGCAGCCTCTAAGTCGGTAATAAGTGCAGCATAAATATCGCTGCCTTTATCGTAGGGGGTCAACATATATTCAGCCAGATTAAACGATTTTGAATAGGGTACATTATCGTACTGATCCACCAACTGCATAAAACCAATAGACTTCATAATCTTTGCAATTCCTTGATACGCCGTTTCTTCACGTGTTATCGCATTTTTTTCTATCACATCGAAGTCTTTCAAAATATCGTACATTTCCAACCAAGAATCTCGACTTGTTGATGAGGTTATCTGATAAGTTTCTTCCTCTGTATTAGGACCGTAAGTGCCTGAACATCTTGCCCAATACCCCATCCAGCGATTATACATATCATACTTTGTTGCAGAGAATTCTGCCATTCTATGTAAAGCGCGGGGGAGTACCAAACTTGGTGTCATATTGTCTTCTGTTGCACTATTTGGGCTTTTGTTGATATCGAAAAATCCATCGCTACAACCAGTAAGCACAAACGTACAGGTAAGCATTATTGATAATAGTTTTTTCATATACTTATTTTTTTGATAAAATTTATACTCTTAATTATTAAAATTTAATCTGTATAGTCCCACCTAATGTACGGGTTGGTGGGTTGACAGTAGCGTTAGATATACCAGAGATGTTATTTGTCAAAAAATCGTTATTGCCTCTATAATCAGGGTCTGAATAGGCATTTGTTTTAGGTAACCACAATGCTAAATTACGTCCAACAAAACCAACGCTTACACCCTGAATAAGGTTTTGTTTCGAAAGCAACGATTTTGGTAAATCATAAGTGATAGACAACTCTCTAAATCTCCAGGAAGCTGCACTGGTAATAAAGTTTGATGCCACGGCACGATAGTTGTCGCTGGTAAAGAACTCCTGAGCATCGTAAACGGTAATATTAGTGTTTTCGATATACTTACCAGGGTTATTAGGATCTTCATACACAGAATTAGGGATTACAAAACGCTCACGATGATTTGTTGCAGTCATTTCTGAAACACCAGTCCAAGCCATTTCGTTACCAATCAAATTAAATGCATAATAACCACCTTTGTATTCAAATAGTGCAGAAAAATTCAATCCTTTCCACGAAACCGTCGGATTTAAACCTACAATATGCTTTGGCATTGTATTACCAAATTTTTTGTTTACTTCATCAACAATAGGAAACCCTGTTTCGATATCAACAATAACTCTTCCTTTTCCGTCGCGCTTATAGTCGGTTGCATTAAATACATAAGCAGGGCTACCAACAACAGCCTGATTACCAGCCATAATATAGCCTCCAATAGACAATTCCTTTAGATTGTTATAGATTGTAAGAACTTCACTGTTGTTGTATGAATAGTTGAATGTAAAGTTTATATTTACATCTCCCAAATTTACGAGAGGGGTAAGTTTCAACTGAGTCTCAACACCATAATTCTTAAACGAAGCCGCATTTACATAGGCAAATGTATATCCTGTAGAACGAGGAACCCGAACGCTTACAATCTGGTTTGTATTATCCTGAGTATAAAATGTTGCATCAAGACTAATTCGGTTTTTAAGAAATCCAGCTTCAAATCCAAATTCCTTACTGTCAATAAACTCAGGTTCTAAGTATTTGTCATAAGATGTTCTGTCAGCAGAGTATCCGGGCAGACCATTAAAAGGGAATCCGGATGGGTCTCCGGCATCATCCAACTGTGAGAAAGTCGCGTTCAACAAATATGGATTAATGTCTGCGTTACCTGTTTTATTCCAAGAGGCGCGTAATTTCATAAAATTGAAATTATCTGATTTTATTGCAGGGAGTGCATCTGTTAATACAAACGACCCGCTTACACCGGGATAAAAGAAACTGTTTTTGGAAGGATCCAAAACAGATGTTTTGTCATTACGTCCGGAAAGCTCTAAAGTCAAGAAATTTTTATAACTAACAGTTGCGTTACCATATATTGAAAATAATCTTGATTTCTTTTCGATAGAATATCCTCCCAATTCACCGGGGCGGGCAGATACGTTAAATAAATTTTCAATAACGAGGTTGCTCGCATCCACACCGGTATCTTTTGAATATACTTCACGCACATAGGTACCACCGATTACATTTACTTTGAAATCACCAAAAGTTTTATGGGCGCTTGCATAAAAATCTGATGACAACCGATTTCCGACTAAAGAACCAACTGAAACTGCTTGTGGAACATTGTCTATTCCCCGTTTTGCTCCGTATGAATTTGCCGTTAAGCGCTTTTGATTATTTTGAGTTATTAAACTCTGGTAAGTTAAAGCCGCCCTATAGTTAAGGTCTAACCAAGCTGTTGGACTGAGCTTAAGATCTAAGCTGGTAATAAGATTCTGGTCTTTTCCTTCTCGTCTCCAGGTATCCAACGCTATGTACGGATTTATACCGTAGCGATTATAATAATTGTTATATTGAGCAAACTCATTATTGACAAAGTCCTTATAAGAGGTTAGTGGAACATGGGCTTGTGTACTGAAAATTAAATTCATCAAACCACCATTGAGACCAACGTTATTTCCGGCATAATAATCACCCATTGCGGTATTGTCAAACACGTTATAATTTGACTGAATGTAGTTTGTGTTAAATGTAGCGGTAAAATTTTTATATGTTTGGCTTGCATTCAAACGAACACTTGTTCTTCTATTTTTATCATCGGGAACAATGCCTTTCACATTAGCGTCTTGAATACTCAGATAAAAACCTTTTGTTGAGTAGGAGATATCATTTTGAATAGTCAGACCGGTATTGAAGAAGTTTTGTCTGTTGTTTTTAATAGGAGAGTAGGTAACTTTTTGCACATCTCCATTTTCAAGTTCTTCTCCTAAGAGAACAGAACTACCGTCATAAGCGGGTCCCCACGACCAGTTTTCGTATGGTATGTAAGAGCCATATCCACCCGAGCCAAACTCAGTTTGAAATTTTGGAAAAAAAGATATAGAACTGAATTGAGTGGTATTGCTTACCGTTATTTCCGGTTTCGCATCTTTGGTTCCGGTTTTTGTTGTTACAACAATTACCCCATTACGCGCATCAGGGCCATAAACTGCCGCTGCGGAAGTACCTTTCAATACATTAATACTTTCAATATCATTTGGATTGAGCGAATTCAATAATTCTAAAGCTACAGGTACGCCATCCAACAAAAGCATTGGATTGTTATTCCCTGTTAAGGAACGGATACCACGTAGGTTGATTTTCACGTCTTCAAATACTCCACTGTTTAGTGACGATATGTTCAGCCCTGCTACTTTCCCCTGCAAGCCGGTTGCAACGCTTAAAGACTTTGCCTGAGTGAGTTCCTCACTTTTTATGGTTACCGTGGAATATCCCAAATCTCTTTTTTGTCTTTCAATTCCAAGTGCAGTTACCACCACCTCATCAATCATCTTCTCATCCGATTTCAGGCTTACCCTGACATTTGTGCCTGCTACAATTTCTTGTGATTGCATACCTATGTAAGATACGACAAGGGTTTGTGCTGAGGCGGGTACGGAAAACGAAAATCGTCCGTTTGCATCTGTAGCTACCCCTTGCGAAGTGCCCTTAATTACTACGCTTGCACCAACAATCGGTTGATTGTCTTCTGCCGAGGCTACCATTCCCGACACCGTTTTGGTTTGAGCGCTAACCAAACTGATACTTGCTACCAACAAGCAAGTTAATAAGTACTTTAGTTTTCTCATAAATTTAACATTTTAGTTTTCTCATAAATTTAACATTTTGATTGTGCCAACTTCTCTATTTCTCCTGCCGATTACAACAGAAGAAAGCAAATACAAAAATAAATTATTGGTTTTGAAAAAACAAGGGGGTTGCTTACACTTTGAATAAAAAAAGGGGAAATAAATTTCAAAATGTTAAAAAAAGAGATAAATAGATGAAATAAAGTTTTACATATTGTTTTTATAATTATTTGGCAAACAGACAATTGTGTTTTTTGGGAGTTTTTATTTATTCTTGGAAACCGAAAATTATTCAATGTGTTAAATTTTTAATTTCGTTGTGATTATTTGCTTTTTCAGGTCGTAATTCTTAAAATTTCAACCATTCACAATCGTTTTAATTTGATAAAACAGATTAAATTTACGACAAAAATATAGATACTTCGTCCGTTTTACGACAAAAATGTCTGCAAATTGAGTTTCTACTCCGCATTTTTCGGAGGCAAGTTTTCGAGAAACATATAATAAATTTCTAATAGTAGCTGTTCAAAATTTTATAAATATTGTAACAATTTGCATTCTTTGGGTAGCTCACACATTTTTTTCTGAAATTTTTTATACATTTGTACCACATTTTTTATTGGTAAATTTA
>JBKECI010000055.1:0-5380 GCA_047974405.1 Paludibacteraceae bacterium
CTGTTTTATGTTTTCGATCAAGATATTGCCAACGAAATAGTAAATGATGTCTTTATTAATATTTGGAAAAAACGGTCAGATTTAGTTTTTCCTATCCATTCTTATCTGGTTACGTCAGTAAAAAATGGGTGTCTGAACAGTATTCGATCCAAAAAGATAAATGAAAAAGTACTAAGCAAGCATAAAGTACAAATGCTCCAATATCAGGAAGAATATATACTTTCCAATCCGGAACCGATGAAATATGTAGAGGCGAAAGAAATAGAAAAACAGGTAATAGCGGCTGTGGAGCAATTGCCCGAAAGATGTCGGCAAATATTTGAAAAATATATTTTTTCGGCACAAAGCCCGGAAGAAATCGCTACAGATCTGACTTTAAGCGTGAGTACCGTACGCGTACAAATAAAAAATGCGACCGATAAATTAAGAATTTCACTTAAACCTATATTGAACGATAAAATTCTAAACCTAATTTTATTTACACTAGCAGGTTCTTTGTTTTAACAGGAGAATTGTTGCCGTAGCCAGCAATAGACACTTTAAGAAAAGCACTAACTGTAAAGCGAGATGTCAAGAATATACAGATTTTAAAAATAATCTGTCATCTCTCTTCTGTGCTGACTAAATTTTTTTAACTCGAAATGGGTATATAATATTGAAACCATATTGCAATTAAAACTTAAATGATAAGCGAAGAGCAAATATTTGAAAATCTGGCAGTTGATTATCTATCTGGTACTATTTCGGACGAAGATGAAATAGTATTTTTGGAAATGCTACGTTCCGACGAAAATAATCAGATAAAATTGCGTGATATAGCTGCAATACGCGCCATCTCTTTTGTACCCTCTCTCCAAGCCAAGCAACAGGCTAATTTCAAAAAAATAGAAAATAAGATATGGCCCCCCCCCAAGCAAGGAGATAACCGCACGCTGTTTTTACAAATTTTGAAAATATCAGCTTTAGTAGCATTAGCCGTTACCGTAGGGGTATCGACATATTTTCTACTATCCAAATTTGGCACTACACAAGATACGGTTTTAGTATCCCACACCATTGTCCCCAATGGATCTACCACAAAACTTATATTGCCCGATAGTAGTGTTGTTTGGCTCAATTCAGGTTCAGAACTCAAATACGACAATACTTTCGGAGTAGAGGAACGGAAAGTAACGCTCGATGGAGAAGGATATTTTGAAGTGGCTAAAGACAAAGATAAACCCTTTATTGTAACAACACATAGCATCAAAATAAGAGTACTCGGTACTATTTTTAATGTAGATTCTTATGCCGATAAATCTACCGAAAAGGTAGAATTGATAGAAGGAGAGGTAAATGTTTCCACCTTAGACGGCGAGCAATCACAACAAAAAAGGCTTACTGCTCACGAAATGATTGTATATAACAAAAAATCGAAAAAAATAGTAAAATCCAACTCTTCACTTTCCGTATTATCACAATGGAGGTTGGGTAAACTTACCTTTTCCAACGAATCATTAGAAAATATCTTGATTGATTTGGAAAAAAAATTTGATGTACATTTTGTGATAGAAACCGACAAAATCAAATCAGAATATTTTACCGGTAGTATCGACCTCAGTATGAAACTGAACGATATACTTGACTATGTTGATGTGGACAAAAAAATGGACATAACATACAAAGGAAAAGATGTTTATATTACCAACCGTAAAAGAAGAGAGGGTAATAAGTAACACATAATGGTTATAGGAAAAAAAACAAAATACCGTTTATTATCAATTATTGTCGGAACGGTAATCTTTGTTTTGACAGCACATTATGTATCCTGTAAAATACCGAAACAAAGTGTTTCCCCAAATATTACGAATGATTTCGATAAACCGCTGATTGTTTTTTTAGGCGGTTCGATATTGTATGATTCTGTTTATCAAATATACCAAATGAAATTAACCGATAAAGTCATTACCAAAGGGAGAATAAAAAAACAAACCAATCATCCCACAATTTATAAGGAAAATAGATTGAAGTATTGTTTATTAGACAAAAATAATCAGATAATATCTTCTTTTTATATGCAAAATCCCCTTGACAAAACGGTGGAATATATTGATGAGAACAGCGGTCTTATGAGAACGCGAAGTATAAGATTAAATAACGCGCCTTTCTCGTTGAGAATCCAATTAACCTCCCACAGCAAATACATTTGTTTTGAAAAAGACAACCAGCAGCTTTTATTGGTAGATATAGACGAAAGGTAAAATGAGAAATCTGATATTGGTATTATTACTGCTTTTGACATTTAATTTTGGATTCTCACAAATGTTTGATGTGGATACAATTCAATTCAATGGTAGCACAGATACTCTAATCAACATAGTAATACTCGGAGATGGATATACTCAAAACCTGTTGGACAAATTTGTCGAGGATGCCCACAGTACTTCCCGGGCATTATTCAAAGATGCTCCATACTCAAATTATCGAAACTATTTCAATGTGTTTTTGATAAAAGTCCCGTCAAACGAGAGTGGCGCCGCCAACGATCCCACCTACCCGATAGACAATTATTACGGGAGTACCTACAATGCTTATGGGATGCAGCGCCTGCTGGTACCTATGAAAGAATCCAAAATATCCGGTGTGCTTGTTGCTAATCTACCCTCATACGACATAGTCATTATGATTGTAAACGATACAAGATATGGAGGTTCCGGAGGTTGGGTATCTACATCGTCAATGCATGCCGATGCTTCTGAAATTATGCTTCATGAGATGGGACATTCCTTTGCCGGTTTGATAGACGAATATTGGGCAGGAGAGCAATATGCCCATGAAGGTATAAATATGACTCAGGAAACCAATATCGAACTTTTGAAGTGGAAAAACTGGCATGGGAGTCAAGGCGTGGGTCTATATCCTCACAGCGAATCGCCTGCCTGGTATAGACCTCATCAAAACTGTAAAATGCGTTATTTGGGTGCAGACTTTTGCGCTGTTTGCAAAGAGGGGATTATCGAAAAAATTCACTCATTGGTTTCACCCTTGATTTCGTATATTCCGGCATCAACGAGTTTGACATCTTCCGATTATCCCATATCTTTTAAGTTGAATATGCTGAAACCACTTCCCAATACTTTGAATATCAAATGGATTCTGAATAATCTGCCATTCGACACAAATACCGATTCTGTCAAAGTACATTCGTTTGATTTACTGCCGGGTATCAATAATTTGAGCGCTATTGTCGAAGATACCACCCGATTGTTGCGAGTTGATAAACACAACCAAATCCACCTGTCTGCCGTTATCTGGAATATCGAAAAATCAACATCGAGAATAAAGACATTATCTTCAAAAAAGATGAATATTACTATTTTTCCCAATCCGTTTCAAAACTACTTAACAATAAAAAGCGAACAGGAGATAGTAGAAGATATCAAAATTGAAATCGTTGACATAAAAGGAACAATTCTGGTATCAAATACATTTAGATCACAAAAACAAATATCTTTAAGTACGAGCAATTTAAGTCAGGGATATTACATCCTAAAATTATATGCCGACAATGTTTTGATTGCTACCCACAATATAGTAAAAAATTAAAAAAGACTTTTAATAACAATGTGTAAAGACAATAGTTGTAATAATGTTAAACTTAACAGTCTCATTCTACATCAATTTTCAGATACAAAATATTTGGTTGCTTTATACTTAATCGTTATGAGATAGCTTTCAAATGAAAAACACACCTTTAAAATTTCATATACCTTTGCTCTGTAAATGTGCAAGAATAACTTTCTTGTTCCGTTCTTTTTGTGTATTTTTTTTATTGTTGGTTGTCTCTCGATTATCAGCTCAAGACATAAGGCTATCCATAGATATCAATCAAAAATCACTCAGAGAAGTGTTAAATATCATTGAATATAAAACCGGATATTCATATTTGGTAAGAGATAATGACATCGATTTGGGCGAGATACTTTCAATCCGGGCAAACGACAAAACACTCAAAGAAGTATTGTCGCTCTTATTCGATAAAAGAGACGTAAATTATGAGATAAGAGGACGAAATATATCCATTTTCAATCCAAAAACCGAACCAGACATTGATATTGCCCTCAGACCTTTGATTGCGTTGATGAACGGAAAAATTGTAGATGCCATTGGGCTTCCTATTGCCAATGCAAATATATTAATCAAAGGCACCCATTATGGAAGCGTTAGCGATACAAACGGAGCTTTCAAAATAGAAGCTCCCTATGGTACAACGTTGATAATATCGCACATCGGATACTCTACCGTTCATATTAAAATATCGGAGCAAGAAAACGTTACCATACGATTGACGGAAGTAACAAATCCTATTGACGAACTTGTCGTTGTCGGATTTGGAGTTCAAAGTGAGCAAGATATGACGTCTTCTGTGGCAAAAGTCCATTCAAATATTATCAAAGACAAATCGTCTGTTAATATAATGGCTTCTCTCCAAGGCGAAATATCGGGAATCAATATATCTCAATTTTCTGGAAAACCCGGAGTGATGCCCAATATGATGGTACGAGGATCAAGCTCCTTGTTAAATTCAAACAAAATTTTGACAATAATCGATGGGATACCCGGTTCACTTAGTTTGCTTAATCCCAATGAAATAGAGTCCATATCAATATTGAAAGATGCCGCGTCTGGATCTGTTTACGGAGCCCGTGCCGCAAACGGGGTGGTGCTGGTAACTACCAAACACGGACGGGCGGGAGAGCTATCGGTCGATTATTCGGGATTTGTAGGAGGACAGCGTCCTACTAAAATATTTCAAGAAGCAGATGCCTACAGTTATGCCAATGCCTACAACGCTGCGTTGATGTACGATGCTATATCATCAGCCAATACAGACTTTGAC
This sequence comes from Paludibacteraceae bacterium, assembly GCA_047974405.1. GTDB lineage: Bacteria > Bacteroidota > Bacteroidia > Bacteroidales > Paludibacteraceae > UPXZ01. The sequence goes on from JBKECI010000055.1 coordinate 4,880, forward strand.
AAGTCGAAAGAAGTATTTTCGCAAAAGCAGTTGGATGATTGGAAAACCGGAAAAATAGCCTCTACCAATTGGAGAAAAACTCTTTTTAGCCAAAAAAGTGGGCTTTTACACTCACATTCGATAAATATAGCTGGAGGGATCGTGGGAGAAGAAACTTTGCTGAAAAACCATTTTTCTATCAATTACTTCAAACAAAATGGAAATGTAGCCAATACCGCTTATACTCGGTTTGGACTCCGTGAAAACGGCCAATTGGAATGGAACAAATTTACAGCAGCATTTATAGTCGGACTGTCGTTTGCCAATAGCGAAGAGCCAAACTCATCTATAGGAAATCTGGATAAGATAATCAATGCCGTAAACCGACAACGCCCTACAGACCCTATAAAAGTGTATGACGACTGGAGTATATTAGGCTCAAAAGATACCCGAAATCCTGTGAGGCAAGCCTTGGAAGGGGGGAAAAGCGAAGACGATTTTTATAATGTATTGGCCAATGTA
>JBKECI010000056.1:0-13884 GCA_047974405.1 Paludibacteraceae bacterium
GCACTGCTGTTCATGTGAGCGTTGGTGAGTTAAGGGAATATGGACTGAATAGATAAGCCACTACAGTACTATCGTATCTTTCATTGCGTGACTATCGAAGCCTTTGGAGCAGTTCAGAGCTATTAACTCGAGGTGTTGCCTATACATCACAGCCTGAAATGTGTAGCGATTTGAGATAAAAATAAGCAGAAATAAATTTGAAAATATTGTACTTGATTTTCAGTGATAGTTCCTAACAATATCAAATTTTATTTTTAATGTTTGTATAATAAATTTCAGCAGATTTGCTATATTCCTCGTGTTTTTCCGAACTTGTGATACCGGGCAACGGATTTCCGTTTTCGTCGGTAAGGCGTATCAAAAAATTGGCCCTTTCTATCTCGCCGGTACCTATTTGCACCAATAGTCTGTTTGTCCCCGCATTTAATTTTACCTTATAAGCGTAAATATCCAAATCGCAGTTTCGCTCGTCTGACACAGAAGATACCAGCGCGTCGTTTACCCAAATTTTGAGAGACCCCGAGTTGCCTGCCCGCAGATAAGCCTCTTGGGTGATAGGGCTGTTTACAAATGATTGGGCATATATAATGGCATCGTTCAGGTAGAAATAGTAATCGAAATAGAACCATTTGTTTTCGCTGTTTTTACCTGGATAATACCAATTGACATCAGCATTTACACTGTTTTTAAATACATCTTCATTGCGGCTTTTGTCCACAGCTCCCCAATCTTTGTCAAAGCCGCTCCCCGAAATATTGTCAAATGTGCCAAGTACCTCCCAATTTTCGATAGCAGCTATTTTGGAGTAGTTTTCTTCCGCTTTTCTCGTATTGTTTCTTTCAAAATAATAATCGCCCATATCTCCATATATCATTGCTTTTAGTGTGCCGTTCATCTTAGGGTCGTTTATTATTTTTTCAAAGAAAGCCATTTTTTTATCACCTGTAACCTTACCGTTTGAAGATAAAAAAGGCAATGAACTCACGGCGTATAAATAGGGGTATGGATTGGGAGAACTTTCATAAAATCGGGTAAAATTGAGAAAAGCCTCATTCAACTTGTTTTCGTTTAAGTCTATCAGTGCCAACGATAGCATTGCTTCGGGATTTGATGTGTCTTGAGAAAAATATTTTCGAGCCTCTTCTCTGTTATTTTTTTGAAAAGCCTTCCAACCTTTTTCATAATCAGATTGTGCAAAAAAAGGAGAAATACTGAAGAAAAATGAAAATACAGAAAAAATGATTTTGTTCATAGTAGATAAGTTTTGTTGTATGGTAAATATTAGACAAAGATGTATATAAAAAATGATATTTGCAATAATTGTCTATTTTTTTATCTTTTTTTGTTAAATAAATATTTACAAACTGCAATAAATTGCTGTGGAGCGGTATAAGTTTATGTTGCAAGTCCAATTAATTACGGAATGCATTATCTAAACTTGGGTTACCGTGTTTCGGAAAATAGGAATTAATTGAGAAAAGAAACCACCATTGTTATTTATAAGTATGGTAAGATTCTCTCTCTTTTTTCTGCAGATTTTGTTTTCAGATTTATTTGTTATCCGTAAACAAGAGAATGAGAAAACGAAATAACAGTTGTAGGACTGCACATAAGAATCTTTTGTAAAATATCTAAAAGAAGATGCTTAAGTGTTTCTGCAAAAAGTATTTTATTAGCATTCACCAGACATCTCGGTTCTCGGTACTATTTATACTCGTTTTAATTAATAAAGATATAAAACGAATTAAATATATAGTAATAAGTGATATATGATTGGAGTTAAAGTCTGTTTTGATTGAATTCATTTGTTTTGTAATACCGACTTTGCAAAATAAAAAAATATACATATCTTTGCACAGATTTATTAAAAACGTGCCGTTCTATTCTACGCACGTAATTATCACTTCATTATATACAATTTTTATGGGTAATTTATCACTTTTCGTGGTAGTTCTTCTAGCCGGAATTACATTGGTCATTGCCGGATTGGGGATGGCTCTGTTACTTTCTCAAAAATCGTTCAACTTTCAAAAAGGAGAAATTTATGAATGTGGGCTCCCTACCAAAGGCACTTCATGGATGCAATTTAAGGTGGGGTATTATCTGTATGCTATCCTTTTTCTGATGTTCGACGTCGAAGCGCTATTTCTATTTCCTTGGGCTACCGTAGTGCGTGAACTTGGGATGACAGGGTTGGTAAGTATTCTCATCTTTATTGCAATTTTAGGTCTGGGTTTGGCTTATGCCTGGAGGAAAGGAATATTGAAATGGATGTAAAAAATATAAAAATCAAGGATATACCCTCCGAAGATTTTAAAGACAATGACTCGCTCCAAAAACACATTGACGAATTAAATGCCAAAGGCACCAACGTGCTTGTAGGAAATTTAGATCAAATGATCAATTGGGGGCGCTCCAATTCACTGTGGCCACTTGCCTTTGCCACCAGTTGCTGTGGCATCGAATTTATGGCATCGGCGGCAGCTCATTACGATATTTCGCGATTCGGGATGGAAGTAGTACGCACCAGCCCCCGCCAAGCAGATTTAATGATTGTAGCAGGCACTATTGTAAATAAAATGGCACCACTTATCCGTAGAGTTTACGACCAAATGGCAGAGCCCAAATACGTACTTGCTATGGGTGCTTGTGCTATTTCAGGAGGTCCTTTTGTCAATTCGTATCATGTGGTAAACGGAGTAGATGAATTACTACCCGTCGATGTTTATGTGCCGGGATGCCCCCCACGCCCAGAATCGCTATTTTATGGGTTGATGCAACTCCAACGCAAAGTAAAAGTGGATCGGTTTTTTGAGGACAGAATTTTGGAAAGACCTTACAATCCAGAAACACTCGAAGACCCTGTTACCGGAGAGACTATCGACATCACCGTAAAAAAATAGGATAAAAGAGAACCAATACATATACATCAATCGAAGATGAAAGATATCAAAGAGGTTATTTTAAAAGCCACGCCTGATGCCATTGTTGAGGAAAAACAAAAACTTAGCATTACGGTACAACCCAAACAACTCCGTCGCCTAATAGAGGCGTTGTATAAAAATACTGAACTTCCGTTCGATTACTTAATCAGTCTAATCGGTATGGATTGGGGCGAAACGTTGGGAGTAATATATCAGCTCTCCTCTTCCAAAAAACCTTCGCAAGAGTTGGTGATAACAACCGCCACCTCCGACAGAGAAAATCCTCTGCTCTACTCCATAACAGACATGTATGAAACCGCACACTACAACGAGCGCGAAGTTTACGCCTTGTTGGGTATCCGTTTTATCAACAATCCCGATATGCGCCGTTTTTTGCTCAGAGATGACTGGAACGGTTTTCCGCTACGCAAAGACTATAATAGCGAAAATCCTGTAAATATCGTAAACAAAGAGATTGTGGACAAAGCCCCACGAATAGTTGAAGATGCGAAAGGAAATCTGAAAGAAGAGATAACGAATGTTTTTGAAGAAGAAGACTACGTTATCAATATTGGTCCCCAACACCCCTCGACCCACGGTGTGATGCATTTTCGGACGGCGTTGGACGGCGAAATTATCAAAAAAATTGATGTTCACAGCGGATATATACACAGAGGTATAGAAAAACTATGTGAAGATATGACCTATCCGCAAACCCTCCACCTTACCGATCGCCTCGATTACCTCTCGGCAAGTATGAACCGCCATGCGTTGTGTATGTGTGTAGAAAAAGCATCAGGGATAGAAATTCCGGAACGTGCACAATACATCCGCACCATTATGGACGAATTGAACCGCATCAGTTCCCACCTGATAGCTTGGGCGGCACAGTGTAACGATTTGGGAGCGACCACCGCCTTTATATACGGTGTGCGTGAACGCGAACATATTATGGATATTTTTGATAAAACTTGCGGCGGACGCCTTATTATCAATTACAACGTAATTGGTGGCGTGATGTACGATATTTATCCCGATTTTCAAAAAGATGTAAAAGCCTTTATCCCCTATATGCGTGAACACCTGAAAGAATACGACAACTTTTTTTCACACAATGTCATCGCCTTGGGACGTATGGTAGGTATAGGCAAATTGAGCAAAGAAGATGCCGTAAGTTATGCGGTAACGGGACCTGCCGGACGTGCCTCGGGATGGTCATGCGATGTAAGAAAATATAAATCATATGCTTTGTATGACAAAGTTGAATTCAAAGAAATTATTCGTAACGAGGGAGATTCGTATGCCCGATATCTCAATCGCTTAGGTGAAATAGAAGAGTCGCTGCACATCATTGAGCAGTTGATAGATAACATTCCCGAGGGCGATTTCTGTGCCAAAACAAAAGCAGTAATCCGTCTCCCCGAAGGGCAATACTTTCAAAGCGTGGAGGCTGCTAAGGGAGAATTTGCAGTATTTATCGAAAGCAAAGGAGACAAAACTCCCTACCGAATCAAGTTTCGTTCACCTTCAATGGCTGCAGTCTCGGTGATGCCGCTGATATGTAAAGGCGAGAAAATAGCAGACTTTATCGGTATAGGCGGGTCGATGGACTATGTAATACCCGATATTGATAGATAGCCTATAATCAATGGCTTTTTTACAGCTTTCATCAACTATTACAACAGTCTTTTTCGTAAAATTGTAAATATATAAATCAAATATATGTTGTTAAATTATTCACATCCGTTGGAGATAACCAATCTGTTTCAAAAGATTGACGGATTTTTTAGAGCCAATCTGCCGTCTTTTTGGGCTAATTTTATCGAAGGGGCACTGATATTGGTATTAATCCTTGCTGCTTATGCCGTTATAGCTTTGATACTGATATATGTCGAACGCAAAGTAACCGCGTTTTTCCAAGCCCGTATCGGCCCCAACCGTGTAGGAAAATATGGATTGATACAGAGCATTGCCGACCTGATAAAAATATTGATAAAAGAGATAATCCATATCAACAAAGTCGATAAATTTTTATTCTATGCAGCCCCTTTCTTTATGATTATATCTTCGGTACTGACATTTGGAGCTATCGCATTTGGTAAAAATCTTCAAGCCATAGATTTCAATATCGGCGTGTTTTACGTTATCTCAGTATCTTCGCTGGGTATCATAGGGATACTGCTTGCAGGGTGGTCGAGCAACAATAAATATTCGATGATTGGCGCTATGCGTAGCGGAGCCCAATTTATCAGCTACGAACTTTCCGCCGGTTTTGCTTTAATGACTATTGTTGTACTCTCGGGTACAATGCAATTCTCTACAATGATAGAAAATCAACGTTACGTTTGGAACCTTTTTAATGGTCATATCGTTTCTATTGTTGCCTTTGTCATCTATCTGATTTCAGGACATGCCGAAACCAACCGCGGACCCTTTGACCTCCCCGAAGCCGAATCGGAACTTACTGCCGGATACCACACAGAATACTCGGGACTTCAATTCGGATTCTTCTATCTGGCCGAGTATTTAAATATGTTTATCATAGCGGCTATTGCCACTACCGTATTTTTGGGAGGTTGGATGCCCCTGCAAATCAAAGGTTGGGAATCTTTTAATCAATTAATGTGGTACATCCCCTCTTATATTTGGTTTTTTGCAAAAACAGGTGTCCTTATTTTCATCAGTTTGTGGATTCGTTGGTCATTTCCACGTCTCCGCATAGACCAGTTGCTTAATTTGGAATGGAAATACTTACTACCCATCAACCTCGTCAATCTTTTGTTGATGGTTATTTTGGTACTGGCAGGTTTAACTCTGTCCGACATATTCCCATCTCTTTTTAAGATTTGATAAATTTCAGAAATAAAAAAGCGTAAAAATAATGAATTCATTCTCGAAATATATATCCGGCATCTACACGGGAGTAAAATCTTTACTCGGAGGTATGCAGGTTACCTGGAAAGAATTATGGACCAAAAAGGTAACGATGCAATATCCCGAAAACCGTGAAACATTAAAAATTTCAGATCGCTGGAGGGCTGTATTGATAATGCCTCACGATGAAAACAACGAACACTTTTGCACTGCCTGCGGAATTTGCCAGACAAATTGTCCCAACGGCACCATTCAGGTTATTTCCAAAATGGTAGAAACCGAAGAGGGAGGAAGACCCAAAAAAGCGTTGGACAAGCATATTTGGGACAACGGGATGTGTACATTCTGTAATTTGTGCGTAATTACCTGTCCATCGGATGCTATAATATTTACCAACGAATTTGAAAATGCCGTTTTCGACAAAAGTAAATTTGTCCACCAGTTGAATAAAGAGGGTTCGAGACTCAAAGAAAAGAAAAAAGAGGCAGCACCAAAGACAGTAGAGACAGAGACTAAAAGTGCAAAATCTGAATAGCTTAATCGAAAAAAAATAATAATTATAAAAAAAAATAATCCCACTTGAGGGAGTTAGGGGGCTTTTATGGCACAACAAATTATATTTTACGTATTAGCGGCGGCAATCGTCATTTTTTCTATTTTGACAGTTATCAGCCGTAATATTATCCGTTCTGCAACCTATCTGCTATTTGTTTTGCTGGGTACTGCAGGGCTTTATCTGATGCTAAATTATCATTTTCTATTTGCAGTACAAATAGCCGTATATGCGGGGGGGATTATGGTACTATTTATTATGGCAATATTTTTGACCCATAGACCCGGTAAAAAAATTGAGGTACAAAGCAAAAAAAAATACATATCGGCTCTTCTGCTTGCCATTGCAGGAATCGCTGTTAGTGGAGTGATAATTCTGAAAAACTTCACAACCATTTGCAGCTATACCATCGGCAATGAAATAAATATGAAAGAGATAGGGCAAACGTTAATGGGATATGAAAAACATCAGTATGTACTTCCGTTTGAAGTAGTAAGTGTGCTGCTATTGGCTTGTATTATTGGAGCCATCTTAATAGCACGCCCTGAAAAAAATGAAGAGAAACAATTGGAAGAAAACAAATAATTCGACTTTAACTACAAACTAATATTAAAACTAATATATTCAACATTAATACAATGGGAGAATTTATTTTAGAAACAGGCAACCAAATTCAAATACCGATGGTGGCATATATCATAGTAAGCGTAATTATGTTTTTTGCAGGTATATTTGGTTTTTTTACCCGCAAAAATTTAATTTCGTTATTAATCTCTGTAGAGTTGATACTTAATGCCGTCGATTTAAATTTTGCTGTTTTCAATCGTTATCTTTATCCGGGGCAATTGGAGGGGATGTTTTTCTCACTTTTTGTGATTGCTATTGCAGCTTGCGAAACAGCTATTGCTATTGCCATTATCATCAATATATACAAGCGTTTTGGCGATGTCAATGTTGATAACTTGGAGGGGATGAAATGGTGATTATTTGATTTATTCAAATGGGAAGGAGTGGAGATACTCTGTTTCTCAGCTCTTTCGATAACGAAAAACTCTAAAAAATAAAATATTATAATATATCCACTTTTGTATCCTCATCAGGGGATTGGGAGGTTTCTTATGACATACACAATTCTTATTCTTTTACTACCGTTGCTTACTTTTATCAGTTTGGGGCTGCTCGGCAGTAAATTGAAACATCAAACAGCCGGACTTATTGGTACCGTATCTTTGGGCATTATTACTGCTCTCTCTTATTACACGGCATTTCAATACTTTACCACACAATGTGTCAACGGTGTGTATCAGACAGTAATTCCGTTCAAAACCCTTTGGGTAAATATGGGGGCAAATCTGCACATCGATTTGGGCATTTTGCTCGACCCCATTTCGGTAATGATGTTGATAGTGATAAGTACCGTATCGTTTATGGTACATTTGTACAGTTTGGGGTATATGCATGGAGAAAAAGGTTTCCAACGTTATTACGCATTCCTTTCCCTATTTAGTTTTGCTATGTTGGGATTAGTTGTGGCTACCAACATCTTTCAAATGTACATTTTTTGGGAACTTGTGGGTGTATCGTCTTATCTACTTATCAGTTTTTACTATACCAAATCTTCGGCTGTAGCTGCCGGTAAAAAAGCATTTATCGTTACCCGCTTTGCCGACATGTTTTTCCTTATAGGAATATTAGTACTCTCTTACTATACAAAAACTTTTGATTTCGATATGTTGACTTCAGGAGATAAAAGTGTATTTGCCTCGGCAATGGGTTCGAGCTTTATTGGCGTTTCCGCCCTCACTTGGGCTATGGCTCTTATATTTATTGGAGGAGCAGGTAAATCGGCCATGTTTCCGCTACACATTTGGCTCCCCGATGCTATGGAGGGTCCTACTCCAGTTTCGGCTTTGATACATGCTGCCACTATGGTGGTTGCCGGAGTTTATCTGGTTGCCCGTATGTTTCCCATTTATATTGAATTTACTCCCGAGGTGCTACACGGGATAGGCTACGTAGGGGCATTCACTTCGATGTTTGCCGCCATCATAGCCATTGTACAGACCGATATCAAGCGTGTGTTGGCATTTTCAACCATATCGCAAATTGGCTTTATGATGGTAGCACTTGGAGTAAGCACAAGTATGGCATTAAATCATCACGAACATGGAGGCTTGGGCTACATGTCATCTATGTTTCATCTGTTTACCCATGCTATGTTCAAGGCGTTGCTGTTTCTCGGCGCCGGTTCGGTAATTCATGCCGTACACAGCAATGAGATGAAAGATATGGGCGGACTTCGCAAATATATGCCCATAACACACATAACATTCCTTATAGCCTGCTTGGCTATTGCCGGAATACCACCTTTCAGCGGATTTTTTAGTAAAGACGAGATATTGACAGCAGCTTATCACTTTAATGGAGGCATGGGAGTTTGGATGACCATTACTGCCGGACTAACAGCATTCTATATGTTTCGTCTGTATTATAATATTTTCTGGGGGAAAAAATACAATGTAGCTCATGGACACCACACGCCACACGAATCTCCACTAATTATAACTTTTCCGCTTATGTTTTTGGCATTGATAACGGTAGTGGCAGGGTTTATCCCATTCGGAAAATTTGTAACGGCAGATAAGATGGAATATATTATTCATTTAGATTTGAAAATTGCCATAACAAGCATTGTAGTGGCGCTCATTGCCATCGGTATTGCTACAGCACTATACTTGAAACCTAATGCGGTACCCACCAAAACGGCGCAACGCCTGCCCGGGCTTTACAAAGCAATGTACAATCGTTTTTACATTGACGAGATATATTTATTTATTACAAAAAAAATTATTTTCAACGGTATATCCCGTCCCTATGCTTGGTTTGACCACCACGTGGTAGATGGCGCTATGAACGGAATGGCTTATATAACAGGGTGGACTTCCGAAAAAATTAAAAATTTCCAATCCGGAAAAGTACAATGGTACACTTATGTGTTTCTTTTGGGAGTTCTTTTAATTACAGTTTTGACTATTTGGATTTAACTCCGCTTTTTATTATTGGTTCTTAAAAAAATAAAATATGAATTTCTTATCGCTTTTCGTACTGACCCCTATGCTAATGATGCTTGCCCTCTTTGCCGCGCGCAATCGCAAACAGATACTTGGCACAATGGTAACAGGGAGCATCGCCTTAGTTGCGATATCGATATATTTGATTGTAGCTTACCTCAATGCCCGCCATACCGGAGCAACCGATGTAATGCTGTTTACCGCCTCAAAAGTATGGTATGCCCCGCTAAATATCCATTATGCCGTAGGAGTGGACGGAGTATCGGTAGCTATGCTCTGCTTATCTTCCATCATTGTGCTTACCGGAACATTTGTATCATGGAAAATAGAACCACTTACCAAGGAGTTTTTCTTGTGGTTCTGTCTGCTTTCTACCGGAGTGTATGGATTTTTCATTTCCGTAGATTTATTTACCATGTTTCTTTTCTACGAAGTAGCACTTATCCCGATGTATCTGCTGATAGGTATTTGGGGGAGCGGGAACAAAGAGTATTCCGCAATGAAACTAACCCTGATGCTGATGGGAGCATCGGCTTTTCTACTTGTAGGAATCTTGGGACTGTACTATACCGCAGGTGCCACCTCTATGAATATCTTGGAACTTAAAAATATTCACATTCCTGTCGAACAACAATACCTGTTTTTTACACTGATCTTTTTCGGATTTGGTGTGTTGGGGGCACTGTTCCCCTTTCATACTTGGTCTCCCGATGGACATGCTTCTGCTCCAACGGCAGTATCTATGCTGCACGCCGGCGTATTGATGAAACTGGGAGGATACGGAGCATTTCGCGTAGGAATATATCTGATGCCCGAAGCCGCGCAAGCAATAGGACCGGTTTTTCTTGTACTTACAGCCATTGGCACACTGTACGGAGCATTCACAGCCATTCATCAGACCGATTTAAAATATATCAACGCTTACTCATCGGTAAGTCACTGCAATTTAGTACTGTTTGCCATACTTATGATGACACGCACGGCAATGACAGGGGCGGTACTCCAAATGCTCTCGCACGGATTGATGACGGCATTATTCTTTGCCTTAATTGGAATGATTTACGGACGCACGCACACACGATTGATTACGCAAATGGGCGGATTGATGAAAGTGATACCTTTCTTGGGAGTGGCTTTTGTTATTGCAGGGCTTGCCTCGCTCGGACTTCCAGGATTGAGCGGATTTATTTCCGAAATGACTATTTTTATCGGTTCTTTTGAAAATACAGATACTTTTAGAAGAGTTTTGACCATTGCAAGTACCGGAGCCATTGTGGTAACTGCAGTGTATATTCTCCGTATGGTGGGGAAATTTCTCTACGGACCCATGCAAGACTCTCATCACGAAAAATTGACCGATGCCGTTTGGTACGAAAAACTGGCTGTGATTATTCTTATTGGAGGAATCGTTTATATCGGTTCTTTCCCACTCGGACTGTCCGATATGATTAATCATAGCTTGGGAGATGTTATAGCGCAGCTTGTCAGATAACTGAAACCGATATAAAGGCAGGTGTTTTTTTGAAATTAGACTTATATTCGATTTACTTTCGAACTAAAAAATAAAATATGTACTTCAGTAATTTTTTATACATGCGGGATGAAGTTTCCCTACTGTTGGTAATTTTGTTTCTTTTGATGTATGATTTGATAGCAGGCAAAAGAGGAATGAAATATTTTCAACCTGTGGCTATTGTGGCGTTTATCGTTCACACTGCAATAAATTTGTTTCCGTACACGGCAGGATTATCTTTTGGAGGGATGTATCAATACTCTCCGATGATGACTGTGGTAAAGTCGATATTAAACATCGGTACGCTGATAATATTTTTACAGGCAAAGTTCTGGTTCGACACCGAAAATCAGCGTAACAAAAGGGGTGAATTTTACTTTCTGACCCTCACTACATTGCTAGGGATGTATTTTATGATTTCATCGGGCAATTTTCTACTCTTTTATATTGGGCTAGAAATGGCTTCTATCCCATTGGCAACTATGGCGGCTTTAGATAAATATAAGCAAAAGTCAGCCGAAGCAGGAGCCAAATATATTCTTACAGCCGCCTTTTCATCGGGAGTAATGCTTTTTGGAATCTCTTTGGTGTACGGTGCTTGTGGCACGCTCTATTTTGCAGATATACCTACAATGGTTCAGGCTACTCCGTTACAAATTATGTCATTTGTCTTTTTTTCCACCGGATTATTTTTCAAAATTTCTTTGGTACCGTTTCATTTGTGGGCAGCCGATGTATATGAAGGTGCACCGACCAATGTTACCTCATACCTGTCGGTTATATCCAAAGGCTCTGCCGCGTTTGTGCTGATGGTTATTTTTTACAAAATTTTCGGAGTGTTGATAGAACAGTGGCAAGGTATTTTGTACGGGATAATCATTGCAAGCATCACGGTGGGTAATCTTTTTGCACTTCGTCAAAAAAACCTGAAAAGATTTCTTGCTTTTTCTTCTATTTCGCAAGCAGGATATATTATGTTGGGTGTTATCGGAGGTTCTGCTATGGGTATGACAGCACTAGTGTATTATATTTTGGTATATTTGTTCTCTAATTTGGCAGCTTTTGGAGTTATTTCAGCCATAGAGGCCCGAACCAACAAAATTAATATTCCCGACTATAATGGACTTTATCAAACCAACCCGAAATTGAGTTTGGTAATGATGTTGGCATTGTTCTCGCTTGCAGGGATTCCCCCTTTTGCAGGGTTTTTTAGTAAGTTTTTCATATTTGCTGCCGCTGCAGAAAAAGGTTATTATATCCTGGTGCTTATCGCTTTGATAAATACTATTATTTCGCTGTATTACTATTTACTTGTGATACGCGCTATGTTTATCGAAAAAAGCGATACCCCAATTATTAAAATAAAAACTGATGGTTACAACAGAACAAGTTTGATTATTTGTACTGCCGGCATAGTATTGGTTGGACTTTTGAGCATGATATACCAATATATCGATATGTTTAGTTTTGGTATATAATTCTCAAATCTTAATCTATTTAACCTTTGCGGATTGAGTGTATCAACTATAGCATTGCACATACCATTTACTCTTCGAGCAGTATTAAAGCTCCCTCCGGTTATTTAGCTTTAATTTTTTGTTTAATCATAAATGCCTGTATAGCAACTAGATGTAAAAAACATTAAAAAAATACGCCAAAATATTTTGGTATGAAATAATAATGTAGTAATTTTGCAATCCGATTCACGAAAATATTTTGAGATAAAATACGTAGTGAAGTCATATTTCGTTCTTTTAAGATTTTGAAACAACTATAATGTAGTATAAGAGAATGGGAAATTATTTTTTTTATGCCACGTCAATAGTCCATATTCCGATTAATTTTCATCAAGTTGGTTTCATAGTTATTTTATTTTTGTAGGTACCAAGTAGTACTTTCATTTTATTTGATAGTTATGTAATTTTTTTTGTATTGAATGCATTTTCGGTATATTGGGCATTATAAATTTAAGGATTCGTTCTGGCTCGAGGATATATTTTTTTTAGTAATATAATTTTACAACGAAGAGTTTGATCCTGGCTCAGGATGAACGCTAGCGACAGGCCTAACACATGCAAGTCGAGGGGCAGCGGAGGTTAGCAATAACTTGCCGGCGACCGGCGCACGGGTGCGTAACACGTATGCAACTTACCTTCAACTCTGGGATAACCCGTTGAAAGACGGACTAATACCGGATAATACAGGGGCTCCACCTGGAGATATTTGTTAAAGATTTATCGGTTGAAGCTGGGCATGCGTATGATTAGTTAGTTGGAGAGGTAACGGCTCCCCAAGGCATCGATCATTAGGGGTTCTGAGAGGAAGGTCCCCCACACTGGTACTGAGACACGGACCAGACTCCTACGGGAGGCAGCAGTGAGGAATATTGGTCAATGGGCGCAAGCCTGAACCAGCCAAGTCGCGTGAAGGAAGACGGTTCTATGGATTGTAAACTTCTTTTTTACAGGAATAAAGTTCTATACGTGTATAGTTTTGTATGTACTGTACGAATAAGGATCGGCTAACTCCGTGCCAGCAGCCGCGGTAATACGGAGGATCCAAGCGTTATCCGGATTTATTGGGTTTAAAGGGTGCGTAGGCGGGCTTTTAAGTCAGCGGTGAAAGTTTACAGCTGAACTGTAAAATTGCCGTTGAAACTGCAAGTCTTGAGTGCAATTGAGGTAAGCGGAATGTGTTGTGTAGCGGTGAAATGCTTAGATATAACACAGAACTCCTATTGCGAAGGCAGCTTACTGGAATGCAACTGACGCTGATGCACGAAAGCGTGGGTATCAAACAGGATTAGATACCCTGGTAGTCCACGCTGTAAACGATGAATACTAACTGTTTGCGATATATTGTAAGCGGTACAGCGAAAGCGTTAAGTATTCCACCTGGGGAGTACGTTCGCAAGAATGAAACTCAAAGGAATTGACGGGGGCCCGCACA
>JBKECI010000057.1:0-44486 GCA_047974405.1 Paludibacteraceae bacterium
GTTTTTACGGCTGAAGGTACAGAAGTACACGGACGAGCTTTGCATGATGCCGTTACAGGAACAAATGTAGATGCACAACTATGGCGCTTCGAAGACGCGGGTAACGGTTGGTTTCACATTATCAACAAGGTAGATGGTAAAAAAATAGACGTTGCTTATGACGCCTCTCGTTCGATAGGCTATGCAGCGACCACAACAACGCCTGCGTCCAAATTCAAACTTGCCGTAAACAGCAATACCGGTTTTTACACCATCGAATCGGAGTTGCCGGCAGTTGGCGGGGGCTCTTCCGAAATTTACCTCCACCAGGCAAACGATGGTGGAGGGCGCGACTACATCATTATGCTCGTAGGGACAGATTACGGCTTTGGTAGCAATTCCGCTCTGACTTTTGTACCGTATGTCGATTACAACATAGAATACAGCGACGATAGCAACGAAATCTGGTACAACATCGTAAACGGCAAGTTGGGAACGGATAATTTATCCATTCGCGATAATGACGGACAGGGCGATTATCCTTTATCGGTCGATATACTAGAGGCTAAAAGTGCTGCACAACAATGGAAAGTAATAAAAGACACTGCTCCCGGCGAGGTGTATTTGGTTAATCGCGGTACGGGAAACTACATTCACACACAATCGGTTTCCCAAGGTATTTTCAACTTGACCCAACTTGGAGCCACGGCTGCCGGCACACAAACGTTGAATTACATCGGACAAGGGCAATACACCATATCGGGAGTAGAGCAAGACGACACTATGAGATATCTTCATCTGTCATCGATAAATGAAACGCCACAGGAATACACGTTTAAAAACGCGCTCAATTCCCCTTTCGCCTGGTACTTCCGCAAAGCAGACGATGATATGCTGAATACCTCCATTCCCACTACTGCACCGGTAAAAATAATAGTAAGAGAGCGTCGTGTGATAGTTGAAACCGACAATTACACCTTACGGGACATTAGTGGCAATACCCTGCGAAAAAACACGGTACTGCCTGCCGGTATTTATTTGGTTACAACAAAGGGTACAACCACTAAAGTTATTGTAAAATAAAGGAAACAAGTATTGGACATTCATAAAAAAACAACAGTTATGATAAAAAATAATTTAAAAAACATAGTAAGTCTCTTTTTTATAGTCTTAACTACCATTTCATTGTCGGCGCAGCAATATTTTGTATCGTCGGTTGCAACAAAGAGTACAACGGTTCCGGGCGATTTAACTTTCGCTGTCATTTCAGACACCCATTTGGGCAATTCCAAAGGTGAGGGACCGATGGTAAAAGTTCCCCTGGCATTAAAAAACATTACCTCCCACAAGCCTTTAGACGCTATTTTTGTGGTGGGCGACCTTACCGATAACGGTTCCACAGCACAATATACGCAATTTGTAGATGTTTTTGCCAACGATGATAATTACACCCATCCGGTGGGGCAGTTAGTTTTTATGCTTGGTAACCATGACAATTATGCAAGTAAAGACAATTACACAAATGGATTAAAGCTTTTTAATAACAATCAACTCTACCCTTTTGATCAGTATTTAGTGATAAAGGGCTATCCGTTTATCGTTATCAGCCAGCGTAACGGTTCCAATACCGACGCTACCAACGAAACCAGTGGCACAGGGGCTTATCCACAAGCCGTGCAGGATACACTGGCAAGTTGGCTGGCGCGCGCCGCCGCCGAATGCCCTGGCAAGCCGATATTTGTATTTACACACATACCCCCCAAATACACCTGTTACAGTTCGTGGCCCGGCGAAGGCGATGGCACTTCATGGCCCACGTGGAGTATGAAGACACTCAATCCTATCCTGAACAACTATCCGCAGGCAGTTGTATTTGGCGGACACAGCCACTATCCCATAGGCGATCCACGCTCGATACATCAAGGTGTAAATCCCAATTCGGACAAGAAAAATTTCTTCACGGGAATCAATACGGGAAGTACTACATACAGCGAAATTCACAAACCCTCCGTGGATATCGGTATTCATCCCGAAAAATACGACTACGTTACCGAAGGGATGATCCTGACAGCACAATCTAACGGTGATGTAGAAATTCAACGTTGGGATACTTACCGCAACGAAGAGATGCATCCCGAAAGTCGCTGGACACTAAAAGCTCCACACGATGGTTCGGCATTTCAGTATGCCGACAAGCGCGATGTATCCGATGTTCCCTTCGGTTTTACTAATCCTGTCAGGGATGGACTCCCTGCACCTTCATTTATAGGTACAGACACTCCGGTAATCAGTGAAGTTGGTATCAATGCTTGTACAGTTACATTTCCACAGGCTACCGACAACGATTATGTGTTTCGCTACCTTATTCAGATTAAAAACCAGAGTGGAACGACAGTGAAAGAATTTCGCAAGTTTTCGCAGTTCTACCTTAATAGTCAAATGCCCGACAGCCTGTCGGTTACATTTGATGGTTTGGCAAAAAGCACCGATTATACTGCCGAAGTAACGGCTTACGATTCGTATGATAACATCTCCACACCCATCGTCAGCACGCAGTTTACAACGCTGGCAGACGATGACCCTATCAATCAACCTCCCACGTCACAAGGACAATGGCTTTTTGATGACGCAAGCGATTTAACAAAAGCAGAAATAGGCAATCCGTTGATAAAAGGGAAAGGGACATCAAATCCAACTATTCCATCCGACAACTCGAACATTATTGCCACAGCAGGACCAAATATCAATAACGGCGCGGCACGGATACCTTTAAATAGCTTGTTGAAAATGGAACACGGAAGTGGCGCTATCGACTCATATTCGATTATGTTTGATATTAAAATACCGGCGACAGGCAGATACTACGCGCTCTTTGAAACCAACCTCGCCAATAACGACGACGCAGATCTCTTTATCAATAAAAGTGGCTGTTTGGGAAAGAACGGGAGCGGATTTGGAGGGTACAGTGCAGCTGCCGTATCGACAGAAGTTTGGTATCGGGTAGTGTATGTTTGTAAGGCAGGTACACCAACTGTTTACCTCAACGGATCGTTAGCAAAACAAGGGACATCAAGCGATAACGCAAATAGGATTAATGCAAATGGTTTGCTACTCTTTGCCGATAATAGCAGCGAAGACAATGAGATGGACGTTGCCGAAGTCCGTTTTTGGAATACCGCTTTAACTGCGATTCAAGTATCAAATTTAGGAGAAATACAATAATAACTATTAGCTAAAACTTTTTACAGATGAAAAAAATTAATTCTCTATTAGTTGCAGTATCAATGGTCATTTCATTCTCTCTGTCCACACGAGCAAGCAATGAAACGGTAACAGATGCCACCCAATTGGCAACGGCTATTACCACTAACATTGCCGATACTATACTGATATCGGGAGACTTTACGATTTCAACGGAACTCGCAATCGGCAGAACATTGGTTATTAAAGGTATTGACAATCCGATGTTGTCCGGTGGCGGAAGTACCCGTTTCGCAAATGTTACAAGTGGAGCACTGACTATCGATGGAGTCCGATTTTCCGAATTTAATGCGCCTTCGGGAGACGGAGGTTGCCTCAACATCTCTACTACCGAAGACATAACGATAAAAAACTGCACATTCTTAAAGTGCAATGTAGTGAACAGCACCGGTGGCGCGATATACATTAAACCAAATACGACCACCACGGCTGTGACCACTACGCTCATTAATTGTGTTTTCTCCAATTGTTCAAACAACAGTACAACGACAAGCGGTTATGGAGGGGCTGTCAATGTATCTGCAAGCGCCAATCTGAGCCATATCTTGAACGTCTATAATTGTACATTTGCCAATAATACAGGCGGACGTTACGGTGGAAATCACGTATCTATAGAAAATGGACCGGACGCTACATTTACCAATTGTGTATTCTTTGGTGGCAATGGTGGCAAAAACTACCGAAACAACGACGCGCTTAACATACGCATAAACAGCGGCGCTTCTTTTGCTACGTTTGTTAATTGCTATATCGACAGCGGAACTGGTTACGCTACAAGCAATACAAGCAATGATGTTACGCTTACCAACTCAAACTCAGACGGAGGATTTTTTTCAGGTACTTTAGGGGGAGGCAAACCTTTGAAATGGATAGCTACAAAGAGTAACGGGTCTGCCAAATTTATACAGCCTTCGGCAAGTGTCGATGGCGTTGATGCTAGTACAACCAACGATGCACTTACAACTAATTACTGCATTCAGGAAGGCTCGGTTTTGGTCGATGCCGGCGCAGATATTTCGGCAACCACTACAACCGATATTTTGACAAATAATCGTGCCTATAACGGCGCTACCGATATTGGCGCTTATGAGTTTGCAAAATTTGCTGTTTCACACAGTGCCGTTGCAGGCATCACAATTGCCCCATCAAGTGATGCCGATGGCGATTACGGTATCTATACATCCTATACGCTTACATTCAGCGTGCCGGCAGGTTACGCACCCGAGGTATCTGTTACCGGCAGTTCGCATACTCTTACGGCAAATGGAGGAAACAACTACCTCTTAACGGTAGAAGTAACCGCCGCTACTGTCATAACCCTTGATATAGTGCCTTCTTCGATAGTAACCGTAACGAAAACAGTAGGTATCAACACGATAACATCACCAACATTAAACGGTGGCAATACTTACATATCAGCATCCTCTTCGACCATTACATTTACAATAAATGAAGGTTATAAAAACCCGAACATACATATCACAAGCGGTACGGCTACAGTATCGGCCATTACAAACAATAACGACGAATACTCCGTAACCCTAAGCGATGTGAGCGACGATGTAAGTGTAACCCTCACAGCTATACCGGTGGTTTATGACTATACCATAACCACCACCAACGCTACGGTAATTACAAACTACAACGCTACTTATACGGTTGAAGAAAGCGCCCCGGGTTCTATTGTATTTACGCTTCCGGTCGGTTATCATTTGCCTCGCGTAATAATAAACGGTGTGTCCAAAGAGACCGTAAAATCAGGAACAGATTACACGATTAATACACCGACTGCAGAACATGTAACATCAAACACGGTTATTACAATTTATGCTTACGCCGAAAATATGTTGCCGGTAAGCGAAGATACTTACATTGACGGACGTGCAACAACTGCCGATAACTCTACAAGTAATGAAATTCGTGCGCAAGCGTCAGAATCGAGCTATCAACGCGTTGCGGTATTGAAGTTTGACGCTACTGATATAGCAACAAATAATTATAACAAAGCCGTACTTCGCCTGGTGTTAAGACAGAAACAGAAAACTTACTTTGAAACGGTTATAGCTAAAGCGGCAACAGGCACCGAATCTTTCAATACTATCAATTGGGAGAACAACTCTGCTTACTATACCAATGACAATATTTCACCAGAGGTAGATCCCGAAGTATCTGTAACAACTCAGGTCGATAAACCAATAGAATTGGATGTAACCGATTATGTATTTAGCAATTTAACCAATAATCTGCGTATGGGCGTTACCGCCGGACAAAGTGGAACAAAAGATGGAGCAATATATTTTCATTCTTTCGAAAATGGCTACGCAGGCTACGTTCCTCAGTTGGTATTTTCATCCGTAGATACTATTACCGCTATAGTGGCTGAGGGTATCGTACTTGTTGGCGAAGATACTATTACCGTAAATCGCGGTAGCACCCATTCTATTAACTTCAGCGTAGATGTAAACTATAAAAATCCGGGAGTAAAAATCAATGGAACATCCTATACGCTCGGCGAAGCCGTTGATGGCATTTACACGATCAATATCCCTGCAACTACCGGCAATGTAAAAGTCGAAATTACGTGCAATGTACTTACAGGTCTTGGTATCATTAATTCTGAAGATATTTCAATTCGATACTTTACTCCGCAAGGCGTAGAGGTAGATAAACCGATACGAGGAAATATTTACATTGTAAAACACGGTGCAAAAACAATAAAAATATTTTATAAGTAATAGATTGATTGTTGTTTAATTGATATGTCCGCTTGTGGACAAGCTTGATGATTCGCGGTTTCAAAACCGTATCCGGCCGGTGGCGGTTGAATGTCTGCCACCGGTAACAAAAATATTTACGCGCAAGTGCCATCTGATAACTAACAAATAAATTATAAACAGATGAAAATAATAACTATGAAACACAAATTACTTTATTTGCTATTGTTGCTCGTATTTACAAGTGGTATAGCACAAAACGGCACATCCGATTTCAACCTTATTATGGAGCGAATCCGGCAAACAGAGTGGAAAATGATTAATGACGTTTCTGCACTTGATATTGAAGTCGATTGGCTGCTCAACACCATCCAAACAAGTGGTAAATGGGACGATATTGACTACAGCAGTACCGCCCAAACAGGTTGGGAGCCGCTTACACACCTAACTCGTATGAAAAAACTTGTATTGGCTTATACCCTGAATACATCGGCATATTACGGGAGTGCAGATATTTTTACCGCCATCACAAATGGTTTTAACTTTTGGCACGGCTCCGATCCACGCAGTACCAACTGGTACGTTCAGCAAATTGCCTGTCCGCAACAGATAGGAATTATGCTGATTTTGATGCGCGGCGGAACACAGCAACTTGCTACTAACATCGAAAACAAACTGATAGCACGTATGGAGGCTATCGGTGGTCGTCCTGATCAAGGCGGATCACAAGGCACGGGAGCCAATAAAATCGATATCGCTACACATTGGGTCTATCGCGGGTGCCTCAAGGAAGACGTCGCAGTACTCTCGTTTGGTATTGAACAAGTATATTATCCGGTATTTGTAACCACAGGCGAAGGTTTACAAAGCGATTACAGTTATTTTCAGCACGGACAGCAGTTTTTCAACGGCGGTTACGCCATTTCGTTTGTCAAAGGGGTAGCCCGCATAGCCAATTTTACTACCGGAACGCAATACCAACTGCCTGCCGAGAAACTGGAATTGCTCACCACCTTTACCCGCATTGGTTATCTGAATCTTATCCGTGGTAAACACTACCTCTACAATGTAATCGGACGCGGACTGAGCCGTCCCGGAGCTTTGAATGCATCATCGGCTGTAAATATGACAGATTTGACCAGCAATCTTGATACACCTCATTCAAGTGAATACGAAGCGGCTATCAAACGTCTCAGCGGAGAAAAACCGGCATCCTACGGTATGGCAACCGGACAAAAACACTTTTGGCGTGGCGATTATTCGCTTTGTTATTCGCCGGCTTACAGTTTTGACGTGCGTATGGCTTCCACTCGTACTTATCGTAACGAAAATGGCAACGGCGAAAATCTCAAAGGCTACTTTCTCTCCGAAGGCGCCCACACTATCTCAGTGGATGGAGACGAATACCTCGATATTTTTCCTGTATGGAATTGGACACGTATTCCGGGAATTACAGCACCACAAAAAACCTCCATCCCTAAGCCCGCGCAGTGGGGAACATACGGCACATCAAATTTTGCAGGAGGCGTATCCAATGGCTCACAGGGTATCACCGTTTTTTCTCTCAACAACAGTGAATACGGTATCAATACTGTCGCAAAAAAAGCGTGGTTTATGTTTGGAGACGAAATCATATGTCTTGGAGCGGGAATTACTTCCACCGCCACGGAAGAAATCAATACCACTGCAAACCAATGCCTGCTCAACGGAGATATAGTAGCATCGTCCAACGGAGCAGAAATAATCTTGACAACGGGAACTCACACTCTTACTGACGTCGATTGGATTTATCACGATAAAGTAGGCTATTTTTTTCCAAAAAAAGACAACGTTTATCTGACCAACGAAAACCGGACGGGCAACTGGAACGCGATAAACTCCACCTACTCCACCTCCGAGACAAAAGACGTATTCACACTTTGGTTCAATCACGGTACTAAACCAACTGCCGCCAAATATGCCTATATTATTGTACCCGGCAAAACACTTGATGAGACAAGGCAGTATTCTACGGATAATATCAAGATATTGATAAATAGCGATTCGGTACAGGTAGTACAAAATTTATCTCAAAATATGTGGGGATTTGTGTTTTATAAAGCGGCAACTTTTACCAACGGAAATTTTACACTGAAAGCCGGAAATCCCTGTGTGATGATGCTGGAAAATCCAGAAACGGCAAGCGTAAACGGATGGCTCGCCGATCCGTCACAAATCAAACGGCGTTTGAATTTGCGCTTTGTTTCCAATGTTTTAGGTAATGAAAAAGAATTGATTGCAGAGTTACCCAAAACTCCTTATGCCGGTTCTACAGTTGAACTTGTCATTGACAGCAACACGCCTAACTACGACCCGACACAAAGCACTTTGCAAAAAATTTACCCTGCCGATGACGCTTACGTACGTGATGGCGGTTATGGCTCTACCAATTACGGCTCGGAAGATTTGATTGTCAAGTTGGACAACGCAGACGGTTACCGCCGTCAGTTCTTCCTTAAATTCGACCTCGAAAACTTAGAACCCGATACCATAGAGCATGCCGAACTGGTACTTACAGTAGCAAGCGCCAACACAAATATAGCTGCCACACAATGGGAATTATACTATGTTGCTAATGATAATTGGACAGAATCTACGCTTGTGTGGAACAATAAGCCTACAGCATCTACATTGCTCGGAACCTTTCCCGGCAGTCCAGCAGGGACAGAAGCCATTTATGATCTGAAACAGACTATCGCAGACGAACTGTTGGAAAATGGTGATACCAAACTAAGTTTTAACGTAGTCTCCACACAACGTGCCGATGGAAAAACAGATGCCGCCTTTTTTTCGAAAGAGAACGGCGACGAAGATACTCGCCCCCATATTTTGGTTAAGAAAAAGAGAACGGCAGCCACATACGAAAGTCCGCTCGCTTCCTCTTCGATAAGCATGCTGACCAATCCTGTGAAACGTGGCGAAAAAGCTGTATTGATGTACAATGCAGCCATTCCTAAAAGCCTAACAGTAAATGTCTATGATAGCTACGGAAGAACGATTTTACAGTATAAAATGATGCCGACCAATGCCAACAATCGAATTATTTTGGAAACAGCACAGCTTAATACCGGTCTGTATCTCGTTGCAATAAACGGAAGCACCGTAAAAATGTTGGTAAAATAGAAACTCGAATAATAAAAAACGGGGAGCTTTCAGAAGATACATTGTGATACTTAACGTAGAATAAAACGTATAGATAAAACAAATTAACAAATAAACTACTAAATTTAAAAACAGATGAAATCTTTTAAGTACTGGATATTTTTCCTTTGGGCAATTTCCGCAGTCTGTCTAAAAGCACAAACAGGCAACATACTTTATGTGAACGGAAACGATGAAACAGCCACCAATTATGATTTGGACGAAATACGCAAATTGACATTTACATCGTCTGAACTTGTGATTAACAAAAACAATGGCAGTCAAACATTGGTCGGCTTTACCGATTTACAGCATTTGACTTTTGCACCATTCTATCCTATCGGACCGGACTTGGGCACAAAGGTCTCTAATGAGACAGTCTTGAACATTTACCCCAGTCCGGTTGAAAATAGATTACACGTTAAAAACTACGAAATCTTACCCAACGATGTTGCTGTAACAATTATCGACCTGTCTGGCAGATTGATAACAGATTGTAAAATGTTATATGGCTCAATTAATATAAGTCATCTAAAATCAGGCATCTATTTTATTAAGATTGAAAATACAACTTTTAAATTTATTAAAAAGTAAATACGATGAAAAAATACTTATTACTATCTATATCGCTGCTTTTTGTGGCGGTAGTTGCGCAGCAACAAAACAGAGCAATGATAATATACGGCGCGGGAAACGTAAATTACACAGGATTGACAGCAGAAATTGACAGCACTGTCTTGGTAGATGATTCTTCCGTTTCACAAAGTGGTAAAACACTCAAAGTATATCGCAACAGTAATGTGGCTTACACTTCTCCTATCTCGGGAATAGACAGTATTACTTTTCCCGACATATCTGCCGAAGGATTGGCAGAGTACAGTAAAATTACGATAAAAAACGCTACAGCCCAGTCGAACAGCCCAATTGGTGTTATCGAACGATCGTTTGACAACGATTACAGCACCATTTATCACTCAAACTACGACGATCCTTTACCCGAAACTCTGACCTATTATTTCGAAAACGTAGCCTCCATACATCATATTTTATATCATCCGCGATACGACGGTAACAGAAACGGAATTTTTAAACAGATAGAAATTACGGCAAGCACCGAAACACAATCAAACATAAATTTGGGTACATTCGATATGCCGGGTACATCTTCGACTTTCCGCATCGAATTACCCCAAACATTACTCAACCCTACAGAGATAGTGATTAGAGTGTTGGCTTCGGCAAGCCACAATGCAGGGGAAGAAAACAAATTTGCCACTTGTGGAGAAATGGAATTTTATGGCAATGCTGTTGATGCATTCGAATATTGGCACTATTTTACCGATATTACCTGCTCTCAGTTGCAACCTGACATTACACAAGAAGATATAGATAATATTTCGCAGCCTTTGTTCAAACAACTGGCTCAAGATATGTTCGACGGGCAATACAACACAGAATTTCGAACACAAACATACGAATCTTATAAACATCCAAACATCGAAGCTGGAGCGTTGAAAACATCCACCTATGGCTTGCGCGATAATCCTACCGGTATTTATGCCTCGTTAGATGAAGAAATAGTGGTGCTTGCCGGCGATACGCACGGACAGAGCGTTACTGTATTTATCCAAAATCCCGATGGGGTAATAAGCGGGAAAAATTTTCCCGTATATAAAGGTATTAACCGATTCAAAGCGCCGTTTGCAGGACTTATGTATGTGCTGTATTATACCGATACAGGTAGTGAAATGCCGGTAAAGCTAAACTTTGTTACCGGTGGCGTAAACGGCTATTTCGACAGCCAAATACATGCGGCAAACGACTATGCAAGGATTATCAATGCCGCCCCTTTTCGCCATTTCGATATGAAAGGACAATATGCTACTATGACTTTTGAAACTGTTGCATTTAGACAATACACACCCAACGGAAAAGCACTGATAGACCTATACGATTTGCTTGTGTACGATGAGCAAGATTTCATGGGATTGGTAAAATACAACAAGCAATACAGCAATCGCGCCCATTTTCAGGTAATGTATAGTGGCTATATGAACGCTACCGCATTTCGTACTGCCTACAATGCCAATACGCAAAGTAGTATTTTGAGCGTAAACAAACTTACTGGAGCAGGTATGACCTACTCCGGAGCAGTATGGGGACCTGCTCACGAGCTGGGACACACGCACCAAACTCGCCCGGGACTGAAATGGAAAGGAACAACGGAAACCACGAATAACATTCATTCCGCCTATATTCAATCCAAATGGACAGGCAAGTGTCGCCTGCAAGAAGAAATCTTAGGCAACGGGCAAACACGCTACCAAAAAGGATTTGCCGAAGTGTTAGATAATATTGACATCGCTACGGGCAACCCGCAGGTATCGTATATAGAATCTTCAGACGTGTTTGTACGACTCATACCTTTCTGGCAATTGAAATTATACCTTGTCGATTGCCTGGAGATAACCGACTTTTATAAAGATCTTTATGAACTGATACGTACTAATGAAGACCCTCCGACCAACGGAATGTGTCAGTTAAAGTTTGTAGAGCTTGCTTGCCAGGCGGCTAATCTGGATTTGACCGATTTTTTTACAAAGTGGGGATTCTTCAAACCGCTTAACCTTACAATAGACGATTACGGAACAGGTACGCACATCATTACACAAACAATGATAGACAACTCCAAAGCCCGCATTGCTGCCCAAAGTTATCCAACTCCACCAAAAGGTTTCACAAGGATAACAGATAACAATAAAAACCTCTATAAATAATATATAGGTATGTTTATTTAAATATTCAGTCCGATTTTCTTAAAAAAGAAAATCGGACTGAATATTTAGAATAGATGTATAAAATATGTTTTCTAAAAAAAAAGAAATAAATGCTTAAATAAAAATTACTCTATATTAATTGATTGTAGATTCATTGAGAAGTTTAATTCACTTTTTTTATCAAATCCATTCCGATGAGGATGGCTTTTTCATTCATCGGAATAAGTTTATGATGTCGTTCTGGTAGCGATTTTTTTAGTCCGAGCAGTACATTTTCGGTCTGAACAATAGGGCAAACTTTCAAATAACCGCCCAATATAATCATATTCAATGTCTTAACCATATCGTGTGTGTAAGCGTATTCAGTAGCGTCTATGCGATAGACATTGATATCTGTACGGGAAGGAAATTTATGAAATCCGTTACCGTCAAATATTAACGTCCCCCCTAGCTTTACTTTACTTTCAAATTTTTCCAGAGAAGGTTGATTTAATACAATAACAGTATCGTATTGGTTAAGTACAGGGGAGCTTATTCTGTTGTCGCTCAATATTACCGTAACATTGGCAGTTCCCCCTCGTTGTTCCGGTCCGTACGAGGGCATCCAACTCACTTCTTGTCCTTGCATCAGTCCTGAATATGCCAAAATTTTTCCCATAGACAATACTCCTTGTCCGCCAAAGCCCGATATTACTAATTCTTCTTTCATTCTATTTTGTTTTTAGCCGTCGCTGTTAAAAATTAGCTTGGCATATTGTAATGATGTGTGTTTGGTTATCTGTCCTTTAAATCTCCCAAAGGATATTCTGGAAACATATTTTCCACCATCCAGTCGTTGGAGTCTTCCGGTGAAAGTTTCCAACCGGAGTTGCAGGTAGACACTACCTCAATAACTGAAGTACCTTTGCCGAGCATCGAATTTTCAAATCCTTTACGGATTGCTTTTTTGGTTTTGCGTACATTTCCCACGTTGTGTACACTTTGGCGCGTAACGTAGCAGGTACCTTCCAACTCTGTTAGCAATTTTGTAATATTCAGAGGATATCCGTTTAATGCAACGTCTCTTCCGTTTGGAGAGGTGGATGATTTCATGTTGATAAGTGTTGTTGGAGCCATTTGCCCGCCGGTCATCCCATAAATACCGTTGTTGATAAAGATGATAACGATATTTTCGCCGCGGTTGCAGGCATGGATGGTTTCAGCCGTGCCTATCGCCGCCAAGTCTCCATCTCCCTGGTAAGTAAACACATACTTGTCGGGCATCAAGCGCTTGACACCGGTTGCCACCGCAGGAGCGCGACCGTGTGCGGCTTGCTGCCAATCTACGTCAATATATTTATAGGCAAATACGGCACACCCTACCGGTGCAATTCCGATGGTTTTTTCTTGAATTTCCATCTCTTGCACAATCTCTGCTATCAGTTTGTGAACTACCCCATGACTGCATCCTGGACAGTAGTGCATAGGGGTTTCATTGAGAACTTTCGGTTTGTCATAGACTAAACCTCCGGATTTTATTATTTCTTCTGGTGTCATAATTTTACGGCTTTACAATTTTACTTTTAAGCGACTCAAGTATTTCTTCGGGTGAAAAAACGATCCCCCCCATTCTTCCGTAATGCTCCACGAAAGTTTTTCCGTTTGCCCCCAATCTTACGTCTTCCACCATTTGTCCGGCACTCATCTCTACTGTAAGAATCCCTTTTACCTGTTCAGAGAGTGTTTCAACCTCTTTGTAAGGAAATGGATACAGCGTAATCGGGCGCAACAAACCAACTTTTAGCCCTTCATTACGTGCCAACTCTATAGTTTTTTGACAGATACGGGCACTTATTCCAAAGGCAACGATTAAGTATTCAGCATCTTTGCATTCAATTTTTTCAAAACGAACTTCGGTCTCTTCAATAATTCTGTAACGCGCTTGGAGTCTGAGGTTAATTTCTTCCATCTCTTCGGCTAATAGCGCCAGAGAAGTGATAACGTTCGGTTTCCTGTCCGGAGTTTTACCGGTAGTAGCCCAAAGGGTATTTTTTTTAATGTCTTCATCGGTAAATCGAGGGCGAAAAGGGGGTAAAACGACCTTTTCCATCATTTGTCCAATGATTCCGTCGGCTAAAATCATGGAGGTAACCCTGTGTTTGAATGCCAAATCAAATGCTAGCACTACAAAATCGGCCATTTCTTGAACAGAGGCAGGCGCCAAGGTTATCATTTTGTAGTCGCCATGTCCGCCCCCTTTTACAGTTTGAAAGTAGTCTGCCTGACTTGGTTGTATGGTGCCCAATCCAGGTCCTCCGCGCATCACATTTACGACAAGGCAGGGGAGTTCGGCTCCTGCAATATACGACAATCCTTCCTGCATCAGGCTCATACCGGGACTGGAAGAGGTTGTCATCGCCCGTTTCCCGCATCCTGCAGCTCCATATACCATATTAATGGAGGCTACTTCGCTTTCGGCTTGCAGTACTACCATTCCGGTAGTTTCCCAAGGAGCGAGGTCCATTAGTGTTTCCATTATTTCGGATTGTGGAGTGATAGGGTATCCGAAGTAACCATCGCATCCGGCGCGAACTGCTGCATGGGCAATGGCTTCGTTACCTTTCAATAATCTTATATCTTCCATAAAGTCTTATTTTTTTCCGATTAAACGTTTACTTTTTCTTCTACTTTTACTCTATATACCGTAATGCAGGCATCGGGACAGACCAGTGCGCAAGCGACACATCCTGTACAATCCTCAGGAGTTTTCATATAAGAGTAGTTGTAGCCTTTGGCATTGGCTTCTTTATTCAACAATAAAACATCCTGTGGACAAGCCACAACGCACAAATTGCATCCTTTACACCGCTCGGTATTAACTATTATCGTACCTTTTAATTTTGCCATTTCGTATTTTTTTTTAGAGACTATGAAAAATAACGCAGAAAGATTGATAAGGTTTCTGTTTTTTACTTTTTTTATTCTCAGTCTTAAATTTACTTACTATTTTTCATGATAATACATCCATCCTAAAAAATCGGGATATGCAAATGCGTCATCCCAACTGTTGTGTCCTACACCGGGGAATATGATCAATTCGGCTCTCTGCGAACCATCGGCTTTGAGTTCGTAATAGGCGTTTCTCGAATGGTTGATGTTTACCACATTGTCTGCCGCACCATGAAATATTCTTATGGGCATTTTTCGTGCTTTTTTTAGCCGGGGCTCGTACACGCCTCCACAAATAGGGATTGCTGCGGCAAAATATCGAGGGTAGCGACAAATCATGTCAAAGGTACCCATTCCACCCATCGACAATCCGAGAATATACACTTTTTTTTTATCTATACTTTCAGTTTTTTTATACGAATCAACCAGTTTTTTTACCAATAGAAGAGGTGTTGATATTTTTGGTTTGTCGGGGAATGAAAATATATTGTTGTTTCTTTCGTCTATTTTTACCCAAAATTCATTTTCAGGACATTGTGGAAAAATAACAATGGAGGGATAATCGCGCCGATTTTGAAGATTGGTAAATAATAAGCCGCCGTGTGTCAGTTGTTTTTCATTATCGCTTCCCCGCTCGCCGGCGCCATGCAGAAACAATACCAATGGATATTTTCGCGTTTTATCATAGTTGTCAGGAAATAATACTCTATATTTTAATGTATCTCCTTTGTAAACAAATTCTCTTTTTTCGAAGAGTTCATTTTGAGCCGATACGTTTATGACACATACGAATATTAAAAATAGAAAAGCTACTTTTTTCATTTTCCACCGATTTGACAATACAAATATACAATGAATTTTGTTAATTCTGTATTTAAAAATGTAATAAAATGAAAGTAAAAATATAATTTAGATTTCATTTAACACTCAAACACTGCTCATTTTTATTTAAAGTGTGCATTTTACTTGCAAAATGTTATTTTTTTTCTGTTGATTATTTATTTTTATCACTTATTTAACCTCAATTTGTACAATATCAATCATAAAAAAAATTACTTTTGTGATACGAAGAGGATAGGATTGTTACTCTTAAAAAAATAAAAAAAATGTAATATGGATAGTATTATACCTCCTGTTGATAGAAACTTATTGAAAAAAGAACTTACCAAAAGAAAATTTATTCGTCCGACAAACAAGGCTCGTAACGATATATATATTGTTACGGCCCACGATTCGCCCAATGTGCTGCGTGAAATAGGGAGGCTGCGAGAGTTGGCTTTTCGCTCGTGGGGAGGAGGTACGGGCAAGGAGATGGACCTGGACAGATACGATTTTCTTGAAAAACCTTTCAAACAACTGATTGTCTGGGATCCATCTGCCGAAGAAATTGTAGGAGGATACCGTTTTTTGTCTGGCAGAGATGTAACGATTGACAGTAATGGACAGCCCGAATTTGTGATGTCGCATCTGTTTAGGTTTAACGATAAGTTTATCGAGGAGCATTTGCCTTACACCATTGAGTTGGGGCGGGCATTTATCCAACCGGATTATCAGACAACAAAAATGGGGATAAAAAGCATGTTTTCGTTAGATAACCTTTGGGATGGTCTTGGGGCGCTGATTTATGATGAAAAACAGGCAAAGTATTTTGTAGGAAAAGTTACTATATATCAAGACTATCCAGTGCTTGCCAGAGAACTGCTTTATGCGTATATGCTCAAATACTGTTCAGACAGCGAAAATCTTGTAAAACCGGTAAAAGAAGTTGTGATTTCAGAAAATTCTAAAAAGATAGCTGATTTGCTTTTTGTGGAAGGAAATGCTGCCGCCGATTATAAGATACTGCAAAAGACCATTCGTAAGGAGGGATATACCGTACCGCCGATGTTTAACGCCTATATCGGCCTTACAGATACTATGAGAATGTTTGGTACGGTAGTGGATCCCGATTTTGGTAGAGTTTATGAAACCGGAATAATGGTAACTATGGATGATTTGCTCGAATCAAAACGGATTCGGTATATCGATCCATACATCGATTACCTCAAAATGAAACTGGACGAGCAAATAGCCAAACGAAATGCCCGTAAGAAAGCAAAAAATCTATTGAAAAGCGATAAAAAACAGGCATAATAAGAGGATTACAATTCGTGCAGTGGTTTTTGTATTTATTTGTATTTCAACAATCAATAAATTTCGACAAAACGGTATTAAAACTCTGAGCTGAAATGGAATTTTATATCTTTAAAATCGCTTTGAGCCATTTGCAGTACATAATTGCTGTCTGCCAAAAATACATCTCTCCCTTCTTTGTCTTTGGCCATATATTGCATTTTTCGTTTTTTGAAATTTTCTAGCTCGTTAATGTTCTCGCTTTCGATCCAGCACGCCTTATATAGCGATATGGGTTCCCAGCGACACTGCGCGTTGTACTCGTGCAGCAGGCGGTACTGTATCACTTCAAATTGCAATTGCCCTACGGTGCCAACTATTTTTCTGCCATTGTGTTCGTTTACAAAAAGTTGAGCTACGCCTTCGTCCATTAGTTGATTAATGCCTTTGTCGAGTTGCTTGGCTTTCATCGGGTCTGCATTTTCGATATACATAAACATCTCGGGTGAGAAACTGGGGAGTCCCTTAAAGTGCAGTTCTTCCCCTGAAGTGAGTGTGTCTCCTATCTTAAAGTTACCGGTATCGGGCAATCCTACGATATCGCCGGCGTACGCTTCGTCAACGGTTTCTTTCTTTTGCGCCATAAATGCCGTAGGACTGGAGAACCGCATCATCTTTCCGTTTCTGACGTGCTTGTAATTTATATTTCGCTCAAACTTGCCGCTACATATTTTTACAAAGGCAATACAACTGCGGTGGTTGGGATCCATATTGGCATGAATTTTGAATATAAATCCAGAAAAATTATTTTCGTATGGACTCACTTCACGACCTTCTGCTCGAATGGGACGAGGGGAAGGGGCAACCTCTACAAAACAGTCCAACAATTCTTTGACTCCAAAATTGTTTAACGCGCTGCCAAAAAATACGGGAGCCAAGTGTCCTTCTAAGTATAATTCGCTATCAAAAGGTTCGTAAACCCCTTCGATAAGTTCCAAATCTTCACGGAGCCTGTTGGCGTATTTGCTCTCTATCAGTGTATCTAGTTCACTGTTGTAAATATTGTTCAGTTCTACAGACTCGCTTATGGTTTGTTTGTTGGGTTTGTAAAGTTGCAGGTTCTTTTTATACAGATTGTAAACTCCTTTGAAAGTGTCTCCCATACTTATGGGCCAACTCAACGGGCGAACGCTGATACCGAGTTCAGCCTCCAACTCATCGAGCAGGTCAAAAGGATCACGACCTTCCCTGTCCATTTTATTGACAAAAATAATTACCGGAGTGTTGCGCATCCGGCAAACATTCATCAGTTTACGGGTTTGTGCCTCTACCCCCTTGGCAATATCGACCACGATGATAACGCTATCTACCGCCGTGAGCGTACGAAAAGTATCTTCGGCAAAATCTTGGTGTCCGGGAGTATCCAATATATTTATTTTGTAGTCGTCGTATTCAAACCCCATTACTGAAGTTGCCACGGAAATTCCCCTCTGTTTTTCGATTTCCATCCAGTCCGAAGTGGCTGTTTTCCTTATTTTGTTTGATTTTACAGCACCGGCAACGTGAATTGCCCCTCCAAAAAGTAGCAGTTTTTCGGTGAGTGTAGTTTTACCTGCGTCGGGGTGGCTGATGATAGCAAATGTTCTGCGGCGATTTATTTCAGTCTCTAAGCTCATTGTTGTCATTGGTTGCGGTAGATTGCCCACAATAAAAGGTTGCAAAGGTACGCTTTTAAAGTCGCTTGCACAATAGCTCGAGAGCATTCTTGAGACAAGACAAATCAATTTTTTTTATCAATTAAATAGTCAATATTTTTTATCGTACATGCTGTCAATAAGGGTTTTATATTTTTGCATAATGATGGCACGTCTCAACTTTAAGGTATTGGTCAGTTCTCCGCTTTCTATCGTAAATCCTCTTTTAATTAGCATAAATTTTTTGATTTTTTCATAATTTGCCATTCCTGCTTGCTGGGCGGCTATCCTTTGCTCGAGAAGGGCATATATTTCGGGGGTTTTCAAAAGCGCTTCTACCGAACTATATTCGATGTTGTTTTCTTTGGCATAGGTTTCCAGTGCCAAAACAGATGGGACGATAATCGCTGTTACATAATTACGCTCGTCGCCAATAACGGCAGACTGTTCGATGTATTTGTCCAATTCCAATCGGGTTTCAATCTCTTGTGGAGCTATGTATTTGCCGTTTGAGGTTTTGAACAGGTCTTTTATCCGTTCGGTAAGGGTTATTTTACCGTCTTCCGATACCGAACCTGCATCGCCTGTGCGAAACCATCCGTCGTTTGTAAAAGCGTTTTTGTTTGCCTCCGGGTTGTTGTAGTAACCGGGAGTAATGGTTTTTCCTCGCAGTAGAATTTCGTTGTCTTCTCCTATCTTTATCTCCAAGTGGGGAATAATAGTCCCTACTGTACCTATTTCGTAATCATCTGCAATATAGTGAGATACTGTAGCCGTACTTTCTGTCAGACCATATCCGTAAACTATCGGGATACCGATGCTGAGAAAAAACATGGCAATGGTATCAGAAAGTTTGGCTCCTGCTGTCGGAAATATTTTGCCATTTTCTACTCCTATTGCATTTTTTACTTGCGAAAATATAAGTTTGTCCGCCAATCTGTACTTGAAAGCAAGAAAAATATTTGGTTTTTTGCCTACACGCAGGCAATCTATATTGTATTTTTTTCCGACGGCAATCCCCCATGTTACAAACGCAAGTTTCAAAGGCGATGAGTTGGACAGGTTTTCTTGAACTCCGGCAAATACTTTCTCCCAAAATCGGGGAACAGCCGACATCAATGTGGGACGCACATTTTTGATGGTTTGTTGGATTTCGGTAGGGCGGTGGTTGATATAAATGGATGCTCCGATGTACAATAGCAAGTAGCTCCACATCCGCTCAAAAACGTGAGTCAGCGGGAGGAATGAGATAGAGACATCATTCGGAGTGATTGTATGAAGCCGCTGTTGATTGATAACTAAGGCGTTGTCGTACATTTCGTGGGTCATTATCACCCCCTTGGGATTGCCTGTGGTACCGGAGGTGTACAGTATGGTTCCCATATCTTTCTCGCCTGCCTCATTTTTTCTCTTTTCAAGTTCGCCGTTGTATTCCGAATTTTCACCTTTTGCCATAAATTCGTCAAAATAAATTGTTTTTTGATTATCAATCAATTTTACTTTTTTGTCGAATACTATCAGTTTTTTCAGTGATTTTGATTTATCGAGCAGCTTTATGGCAATGTCGTACTGTTCCTGCTCGCCTACCAAAAGATATTGTATTGCTGCGTCATCGACTATAAACTGCACCTGTTGCAAAGATGATGTGGGATAAATAGGCACATTTACTCCTCTTGCGGCATACAAAGCAAAGTCTACGATGAGGTTTTCTGCTTTATTTTGCGAAAATTGCCCAACACGCTCTTGCACTTTTATATCCAAACTTAAAAAAGCTTTCGCAGCAGTATCTACTTTTTTAGCAAACACATCCCAAGAGATTTCCTCCCAACTGTCGGAAAGTTCCTCTCTGTCGTACAGAGCTACTTTATTGCCGTATTTCTGGGACTGCCGGTATATTAATCTCGATAAAATTGTTTTCATGGTAATGTGTAATTCTTATTTAAAATAGAGTTCTTATATTTTCCTAAATTATAGCTGATGTTCACTGCTTTGTCCGAGTTGTATTTTTCCCAATAAATTTGGATTGTTTCCGATTGCTTCCAGAGCATTTTCGGAAGCCTTTTGCTGCGATTCTTTTTTATTTGTTCCATTCCCTACTCCCACTATTATCCCCTGTATCTCTATTTGGGTAGTAAAATTATGCAGATTGTTGCCTATTAATATTTCATCGAGAAGTACAAAATCAAATCGGAAGTGATATCTCTGGCACCACTCTATCAATTGCGACTTTGGATTATCGTTGATATTGGTAAGTGCCATTGCCTCTGCAAATCGGGAGAATAATCTGTCTTCGACAAAACATTTGCACTTTTCGAAACCTCTATCGAGATAGATTGCTCCGACAAACGCCTCTAATGTATTACCCAAAATATTGAAATTTTGCTTCCGCTCCAAATTCATATTTTTAGAGGCGACTATCAATTTGTCCAACTCTATCTCCATGCAAAGTTGGTTGAGCGTATCCCTTTTTACAATATTGGAACGGATGTTGGTCAGAAAACCCTCTTGCTCTTGGGGATACTTGTTGTAAAGAATAGCTGAGACTATCGCATTCAATACCGCATCTCCCAAAAATTCCAGCCTCTCGTTGTTAAGTAAAAATTTATCCGATGTTTTCAACGGTTTTGACCGATGACGTACTGCCAGTTGGTAATACTCAATATTTCGGGGAGCAAAGCCCAAAATGTTTTGATAAGAATCAAAAAGGTCTTTCCGAGCATTGTTCGAGAAGAACTTAATTCTATGTAATAAATTGATATTCAACTCCTATATTCTTTTTTTCACTTGGTTTCTTTTACAAAAATAACACTTTTATTTCATTCTGTCTTTTCATTTCTCTTTTTGAGACGTTATCAAAATATCTTGTGGTTTTGCAAACGGTTCAATCGTCACTTTTGAACTACGCGGTTATCTTTTACGCTATTTTTCACCCCATTAACGAGAAGAAAAAAAGTCAAAAATACTACTTTCTCAACAGTTAAAAAACAAAACTCTATTTGAACAGCAACAAGAATTTGCACTTAAGACAACAGACTTATTATCTGACAATTAAATTTTAAAAATATAAAATTATATTTTTAATGCCATTTGTAAACCATCAATCGACAAGACAAGCCAAGCAAGTATGTTAAACTTTGTTATTCTTAAAAAATTAAAACCAGAAAACAGTTAAATTTGTAGAATAAAACCATTTCAAAGAGTATGAATACAACATCTGTAAAAGCCATAGGCACCGATGCAAAAAATAAGCCTATGCACGAAATGTCTATTGAACGCCGAGAGTTACAACCGCACGATGTAGCTTTCGATGTGCTGTATTGCGGCATCTGCCACAGCGACTTGCACACTGTAAAAAACGACTGGGGCGGTACGACTTACCCCGTTGTCCCCGGACACGAGATTGTGGGTAAGGTAACTGCCATAGGTAACGATGTCGGTGGTTTCGAAATCGGAGATATGGTTGCCGTAGGATGTATCGTTGATTCCTGCGGACATTGCAGTCATTGCGAAGAAAGTGAAGAACAATACTGCGATCACGGAGCAACAATGTCCTTTAACTCTCCCGATAAATACACAAAAAAAATGACTTATGGCGGCTTTTCCAAAGGCTACGTTTGTGAAGACAAATATGTGCTTCATATGCCTGCCTTTAAAGATATGGCAGCGGCAGCCCCTTTGCTCTGCGCCGGAATCACGGTTTATTCGCCGTTAAAACATTGGAAAGCTGGACCTGGGAAAAAAGTCGGCATTTTGGGTATCGGCGGACTGGGACACGTAGCTATCCGAATAGCCAAAGCAATGGGAGCAGAAGTTACCGTGCTTACTCGGACAGCCGACAAAGCTGCCGATGCCGAACGTCTGGGAGCAGATTCGGCGATTATCACTTCCGATACTGCACAGATGAAAACTGCTGCCTCAAGTCTCGATATCATCATAGATACTGTTTCGGCAAAACACGATATTAACAGTTACTTACGACTATTGAAAGTAGATGGCTCTGTAATAATCGTAGGGCTTCCTGCCGAACCACTAGAGGTCGGAGCCTTCAGTCTGGTTCACGGTAGGCGTAGTTTTTCCGGTTCAAATATAGGCGGTATCAAAGAGACGCAAGAGATGTTGGATTTTTGCCATGCAAATAACATTGTTGCCGACATAGAACTGATTCAACCCAACGAAGTAAATAAAGCCTTTGAACGTTTAGAAAACAACGATGTAAAATACCGCTTTGTAATTGATATGCAGTATCTTTCCAACTAGTAGAATAAACAACATATCTAACATACTTTTTCAAGTAATTTTTCCATTTGGCTTGCATTGCCGCTTGCGTATATTTCATAAAGCGTAATGCAGGCAAACGGATTTTTTGTCGGATAAACTTTAAAATTACCAATAGCCCGTTTTTTTAAAATCCCACTATTCGATGTATCTTTGTAAACAAAAAAGAAAAGCGATAAATATAAATGGATAAAGACAATCTGCGGATAATATTTATGGGAACTCCCGAATTTGCTGTTGAGAGTTTAAAAGCATTGGTGGAAGGCAAGTATAACGTTGTCGCAGTAATTACCATGCCCGACAAGCCTGCAGGACGAGGACACAAAGTTCGGTTTTCGGCAGTCAAAGAGTACGCTTTGTCAAAAAAAATTCCCTTACTCCAACCCGAAAAGTTAAAAGACGATTTTTTCTTACAAGAACTTAAATCTTACAATGCCGATTTGCAGATTGTTGTAGCCTTTCGTATGTTGCCCGAAGCAGTGTGGAATATGCCTAGATACGGTACTTTTAATCTCCACGCATCTCTTTTGCCCCAATACAGAGGTGCCGCGCCTATCAATTGGGCAATAATCAATGGTGAAAAAGAGACTGGAGCTACCACATTTTTTCTTACCCATGAAATCGATACCGGAAAAATTATCCTTCAAAAGAAAATAGCAATTACCCAAATCGACAACGCCGAAACCATCCACAATAAATTGATGTATTTAGGGGCGAAGCTGGTAACGCAAACTGTAGAGTTACTGTTGGAAAATAGGATTAACGCCGTTTCACAAAAAGAATTTTATCGGGATAAAAACGAGTTGAAATCGGCTCCTAAAATCTTCAAAGAGACTTGCGAGTTAAAGTCTGACTGGGTGGTAAAGCAAGCAGATAATTTTGTTCGAGGACTTTCGCCTTACCCTGCGGCTTGGATGATTACCCGTTTCCCTCAAATATCGGAACCGATTGCTTTAAAAATATTTAAAACGAAACCCGAGAGAATTAATCACAACTATTTGCCGGGAGAATTAATATCAGATGGAAAAAGGGGGGCAAAAATAGCATTAAAAGATGGATTTCTACATTTACTCGAAGTTCAAGCACCCGCAAAAAAACGGATGAAAATCGCCGATTTTTTAAACGGGTTCAGATAATCTCCGTTGAGGGCGTGAGGTACTTCTCATATAATATTTTAACTTTGCAAAGCCTGTTTCATATCACAAAACAAATCTTCTACATCTTCCATTCCGACCGAAATTCGGATAGTTTTATCCGAAATATCCATTTCTCTTCTGACTGTTGCCGAAAATGTACCGTAAATTGTGCTTGCAGGATGTATTGCCAATGTTTTGTTGTCAAAAAGATTGGTTGCCCGTTTTATAAGTTTAAGATTGTTCAGAAAAGCAAAACACATCTCTTTCGAATCTAAATCAAACGTAAACATTGCTCCCGCTTTTTCTCCAAATTGCAATTTACTGATTTCGTAAAACCGATTCCCAGGCAAAGAATTGTAATTGATAGCTTTTATCTGTGCTAGTCCTTTCAGCCTTGTTGCCAGCTCCAGACAGGTATCTGCCGCCCTATTGTATCGCAGCAACAGGGTTTCCAACCCCAAACTTTGTATATACGCCGTTTGAGGAGTCATATATGCTCCTAAATTTCTATGAATTTCTTTTCGGAGCTTAGCAGTAAATGTAGCGTTACCAAACTCTTCGGCAAGGTCATTCAATTTTGGCGATTTTTTCCAGTCAAAATTGCCGTAATCAACAATCAATCCTCCAATGCTTGTCGCCCCCCCCGAAATGTATTTGGTACTCGAAATAATTTCGATATCAACGCCAAACCGTTTAGCATCGAAAACGCAAAATGGAATGACTGTGGTGTCGGCAATCAAAGGGACCCCTTTATCTGTTGCAACAGCCGAAATTGCTTTCAGATCTGCAACTTCCATTTGAGGATTAGTCATTATCTCCAAAAAAATGGCACATGTTTGGTTATCTATCCGTGTATCAATATCTTCAATGTTAGTCAAATCGCAAAAACGGATTTCAACGCCAAAATCACCCAGAGTATTGACCAGAAAAGAATAGGTGTTCCCAAACAAGTGACGAGATGTAATAATGTTTCCACCTGTCTTTGATACAGCAATCAGAGTATTAGCAATGGCAGCCATTCCCGAGTTCAAAGCCGTTACACTCAAGGCTTTTGTCATCGTTCTTACCCTGTCTTCAAAATATTGTACTGTAGGGTTGGTTATACGGGAATAGGTATGGATGTCGGTTTTGCCCGTAAAAGCAAGTTCCATATCTTCTGCCGAGTCAAACTCAAAAGCAGCTACATTGTAAACCGGCATATTCAACGCGTTGTAAGCATCGGGTTTGGCATAAGGAATATGCAATAGTTGTGTTTCAAACGATTGTTCGCTCATTTTCTGTCTCATTTTTTTTCGTCAAAGGTATTTTATTTTTGACAATGGTCAAATATAATATTCTATATTCGGATTATTTATCCTGTTTTCGACATAATTGACATCGTACTGCTGCTTTACGCTATCCATAACAAAAATACTGTGAATACCGCCAATAGAGTCCAATTTACCTAATACGTTGATAAGCAAATGTTGATAATGTTTCATGTCATGCGCCTGAATTTTGAGAAGATAATCAAAATCTCCCGAAATATTGTAACATTCTATCACTTCGGGAATGGCTAAAACGGATGAGGTAAACTCCGCGGCAATTGCAGCATTCAATTGTTTAAGCCTAATATTGCAAAAAACAGAGAATCCTCTGTTGAGTTTATCGTAATCGAGTATGGCTACATATTTTTTCACAAACCCTTCTCTTTCAAGACGTTTTATCCTATCATAAACAGGAGTGGACGACAAGTTTACCCTTGCCGCAAGCTCTTTTGTCGTCAGCCTACAATCTTCCTGCAAAAGGCGTAAAATTTTCAAATCGGTTTGATCTAATTGGTACATATTTAGAATATTATTCTGTTTTATTTGTCAAATTTGCAAATACATCAAAATAATGTCTGCAAATACCTGCAAATATAGAATTATTTTCTGTAATAATAAAACTATTTGGAAAATATACCTACTGCAACCTACTTTTGCAATATCAAAAAGAAAGAAATAAGAACAATTAAAAGTATAAGAAAAATGGCTAAACCGGCAAAAAAAATCACAGATTTGATTGGGAACACACCTCTATTACAACTAACCAACTACAATACTCAAAAAGGAGTACTGGCTAACATTATAGCTAAATTGGAATATTTCAATCCTGCAGGATCTGTAAAAGATCGCATTGCGCTTGCTATGATTGAAGACGCAGAGACAAAAGGACTTATCAATAAAGAGACCGAAATAATTGAACCCACCAGCGGAAATACCGGTATTGGATTGGCATCAGTAGCGGCTTCAAAAGGCTACAAACTCACATTAACTATGCCGGAAACAATGAGTATTGAACGTAGAAATTTGCTGAAAGCCTTGGGAGCCAATTTGGTTTTAACACCAGGCTCGGAAGGGATGAAAGGAGCTATTGCCAAAGCAAGCGAACTACAAAAAGAAAAAGGAAATGCAATAGTATTGCAACAGTTTGAAAACGAAGCAAACGTAAACATTCATGCCACAACAACCGGCGAAGAAATCTGGAGAGATACAGACGGCAAAGTGGACATATTGGTTTCGGGAGTGGGAACAGGCGGAACAGTAAGTGGTGCCGGTAAAACCCTAAAAAAGTACAACCCTGCCATAAAAGTGGTGGCAGTAGAACCCACCGACTCTCCTGTACTTTCAGGAGGAAATCCCGGTCCACACAAAATACAGGGAATCGGAGCCGGCTTTATCCCCAAAAATTATCATGCCTCAGTCGTAGATCAAATTATTCAGGTAAGTAACGACAACGCCATACTCACATCGCGACAAGTAGCCCGTAACGAAGGACTGTTGGTAGGGATATCGTCCGGAGCAGCACTGTACGCCGCCACACAATTGGCACTACTCCCTGAAAACAAAAATAAAAATATAGTAGTAGTACTCCCCGATACGGGCGAACGCTACCTTTCTACCATATTGTATGCTTTTGAAGAATATCCATTATAACCAAACAATAGTAAAAAACAATCACAAAAAATCAAACATATTATGTCAGCAAACGATTTGAATTTCAGCATAAACGGCAAAAGCGTAGGACACACAAAATATAGTGGGGTATCAAGAGATTTTGAACTCATAGTGGATGAACCCGAAAATCTCGGAGGTGAGAATAGCGCCGCCAACCCGGTAGAATATTTACTGGCAGGCTACGCCGGATGCCTAAACGTAGTGTTCAACCTGGTATCCAAAGAGTTAAATATCAAAATATTAAAATTAAACATAGCCATTGACGGAAACATAAATCCTGCAAGATTTATGGGACTTTCCAATGACGAAAGAGCCGGTTTTAAGTCCTTGAACGTAAACATCACACTGGAAACAGATGCGAATGCCGAAAACGAACAGCTTTTGATTCAAAAAGCAAAAGAACGTTGTCCGGTAAATGACAATCTTTCCAACGCAACTCCCATAAATTATTTTTTCAATTAAAATTTTGCAATACACACACAACAAATATATACAAATATGTCAGACAATCAATTAAAATTCGAGACCCTACAAGTACATGCCGGACAGGAAGTGGACGTTACGACCAATTCGAGGGCGGTGCCAATATACCAAACAACCTCTTACACCTTCAACGACGCAGAACACGGAGCCGATCTATTCGGACTGCGCAAATTCGGTAATATTTACACCCGCCTAATGAACCCCACTACCGATGTTTTTGAAAAACGGGTAGCTGCTTTGGAAGGAGGAGTAGCCGCCCTAGCAACAGCATCGGGACATTCGGCGCAGTTTGTAGCGCTCAATACATTTGTTGGGCTTGGCGATAACTTCGTAAGCTCCTCACACTTGTACGGCGGTACCTACAATCAATTCAAAAATCAGTTCAAAAGAATCGGCGTTACAGTCAAATTTACCGAAAATGACGAAGCGGCAAGTTTCGAAAAACTTATCGATGACAAAACCAAAGCCATCTACATTGAAGCTATCGGAAATCCCGATTTAAGCGTTGCCGACTTTGACGCTATTGCTGCCGTCGCAAAAAAGCATGACATACCATTTATCGTCGATAATACCTTTGCAGGAGCAGGATATCTCTTTCGACCCATCGAACACGGAGCAAACATTGTGGTAGAAAGCGCCACTAAATGGATCGGCGGACATGGATCGGCTCTTGGAGGAATCATTGTAGATGCCGGTAATTTTAATTGGGGCAATGGCAAATTTCGCGCTTTTAGCGAACCCAACGACAGCTATCACGGCTTGGTCTTTTGGGACGTTTTCGGAGCAAACAGCCCATTTGGAAACATTGCTTTCATCATCAAAGCAAGGGTAGAAGCACTACGCGATTGGGGAGCGGCAATCAGCCCTTTCAACTCTTTTTTACTGATACAAGGCTTGGAAACCCTTTCGCTACGTATGGAACGGCATGTCGAAAATACCGTCGCACTAGTTGAGTGGTTGCAAAAACATCCAAAAGTAGAATATGTAAACTACCCGGGACTGAAGGGAAATAAGTACTATGAAAATGCCCAAAAATACTTCAAAAAAGGAGCCGGAGGCGTACTTACCTTCAAGGTAAAAGGAGACGCGAGTAATGCAGATGCCGTAATCAATAATTTGCAACTCATAAGCCACGTAGCTAATGTGGGAGATACCAAAACATTAATCATACATCCTGCCTCAACCACACATGAGCAACTTTCTCCGAAAGACCAAGCCAATGCGGGCGTAGAAAAAGGATTGTTACGAGTTTCGGTAGGGATTGAAAATATCAGCGACATCATCGCCGATTTGGAACAAGCATTGGAAAAATTGTCATAACCATTGAAAGCCTTAATAATAAATGA
The DNA here is from genome assembly GCA_047974405.1 of Paludibacteraceae bacterium. Classification (GTDB taxonomy): domain Bacteria; phylum Bacteroidota; class Bacteroidia; order Bacteroidales; family Paludibacteraceae; genus UPXZ01. The sequence continues at coordinate 28,864 of JBKECI010000057.1, forward strand.
CCCTTTTTGTAGAGTGTTCTTCAAAAAGGGTCATTTATTTGTCAAGTATTCTGCCAGATATTCCTGCTCTGTTTGTCCCGGAGTAGGAAAAAACTCTGCTTTGGAGAGGCAGCCCAACACTTCCAAGTCCATTAAAGTGGTGTAGCCCGCCCTACATATTATTTTTTTGCTCCCGATAAATGCGGCGGCAAGCTTATCGTCGGGCAAGTGCGAACACAGCGTAACATTACCCCGTTGTGCTATTTCTATCTCTTTTGTGGGTTTCCCAACCAGCATCAAGGTTTTACACCTATGATGCTCATAAGCGCCGAGCATTTTTTTTTCAAAGATCGAACGTTGAGGCTCTACTCCCGAAAGTATAACCACAGTATCGTATGCACAGTCGGGAGTTATCTCTTTTAGCTTGTCGAAACGGGACATCATTCCTACAAACTTTGCATTTTTTGGTGTCGGATATTTATGTGCTAAATCACCGGAGAGTCCCCCGTTTTTCTCATAATCCGGCACCCAACATTCATCGTATTTTTCAATAAACTTTTTGTGTATTCGACAAATCATCGGTTCCAGAGACTTCAAACCGGCAGGCATTTTAATCATTATCTGATGGGTAACATATACACTATGGACGTGTTTGTTCCAAAGCCCAAAACGATTGTCGGATACAACCATATCGAAATGCTCCTTCCGGAGAAGATTTGACAACCACAAATGCTCTTTATATACACATTGCAACATTTTGGGCAAGAACCCTATAAAGGCAAAAATTTGCGTATTACTTCTTGAATATCGCACCGGATACGAAGCATATTCAATGGTGGGGATATCCGGAAATTGCTGTCGCAAAAATTTTAGCGGAAAACCGTCACAAGCAACAACCACTTCGTGTCCTTCGTTCAAAAATCGTTGGATGAGTGGCACATCTCGAGTGGCATGCCCCAACCCCCAATTTAAGGGACAAACAAGTATCTTCTTTTTCATCTGTTTACAATTTGCTTTTTAGTTATAAAATGATACTCGCGTATAAATATCTTTTTGCATATCAAAGCCTTTTTGTCATGTTTATTTTATAAAACACAAAAGTAAAACGCGAAATTTTTGATACAAAAATAAAAATATCAGGTTTCAGCAGTATTACAATTTGCAGCAGCAGTACATTTGATGTTTTTTTTGTAAAATCCGGTACCAAAGGTTTTGATGCAAAACAACAAGGTGTAGTTCATAGGATGTATTAACAAATTATACGCCTATTAAGGCGTTCGTGCGTTACTTGCCGGTATGATGACTATAATCTTTCAGCAGCGTTTCGATAAACTCACGCTGTGTGGAAAATGGATTTTTCATTTGAACCACCTCCTGTATTTTTATGGTCAGGCGGTTTAGCAATTCGTAATCGTTGTTTCTGGTAGCATTATTTACATTTTCTTTGATGATTCTAATGTCGTTGTCGTTAAACAAAAGCGCCTGATTTTGCGTAAAAAACGGTTGGTAAGTATCTTCCACATCCATCAAAATGGTATGAGATATGCTGTATTTCGATTTTTCGGTAATAACTGCCGTTCCGGCTGCCAAATCACCTATTCGCTGTGTATTTTTGGTTGTCATCAGAGCAATAAGACCGGGGATATATCCCATTTGTATATCGACAACACGAAAAATCCATCGGGTAAAGTAGTCTAAAAAACTTGCTTGATAACCGTCTATTTTTATCACTTTTGTTTTCATAAGTTTTTTGCCGAAGGTTTGACCCTCCATCAAACTCTCGCAGGCGAGTGTATAAAAAACTACCGGAAGAAATAACAAAAAAATAAGGGTTACGGCTAACCAATCGTCATCTTTGATAAGCTTGCCAATGTTTACTGTTTGTATAAATACAACATACAGAGTAATAATATATGCTGCCTTGATAAGCAAATCGATAAAAAATGCCCCTATACGTTCGCCAATAGAAGCGGGCGTAAAAAAGAGTGGCACGTTTTGCGTAGTAGTAACGTAAAGTTTTGACATTTTTTATATCTTTGCGAAAGTTAAGTATGAGAGAAGTTCTTTTTATAAAACAAAATAAAGAAAAGTGGTTGGATTTTGAGCGGTTGCTGCAAAACGGTAATTACAATCCAGATGTACTGGCAAGCTTGTATATTCAACTGCTGAACGACTTGTCGTACTCTCAAACGTTTTACCCCAAAAGTAAAACCACCGATTATCTCAACTTTTTGGTATCGCAAATATACAGAAAAATTTACAAAACAAAACGATTGGAACGCAACCGCCTTTCGTACTTTTTTATTGAAGAGGTTCCCGAAATTGTTTTCCGATACCGAAAGCAATTGATGTTTGCATTTGCCACCTTCTTATTTTTTGCTGTTTTGGGAGCTGTTTCTGCCAAATACGACCAAACTTTTGTACGGCTGATATTGGGCGATAATTATGTAAATAGCACGTTACAAAACATAGAGAACGGCGATCCTATGGCGGTTTACAAGTCGGGAGGCAAGGTAGAAATGTTTCTCGGGATTACGTTCAACAATCTATACGTGGCAGCCGATGCCTATATCAAAGGAGCTACGGCCGGCATTCTTACTTTTTACGCCGTACTCCGTAATGCTATAATGTTGGGGTCGTTTCAATATTTCTTTTATGAGCAGGGTGTGTTGGTCGAGAGCCTAAAGGGCATCTGGCTGCATGGAGCTATGGAGATATTTGCCATAATTATTTCGGCTGCCGCAGGGTTTATATTGGCAAGTTCCATACTTTTTCCAAAAACGTTATCGAGGATCAGCTCGTTTAAAATAGGGGTAAAAGAGAGCCTGAAAGTGTTTATAAGCATTATCCCTTTTTTTGTGGCAGCCGGATTTATCGAAGGATTTGTAACCCGGTATTCCAACACAATGCCGCTATGGATTAACTTGTTGATTATTTTTGGCACATTATCCATTATTTCTTTTTATTATCTTATTTTTCCGTTTATTAAAAAACATCCGGCAACAAAAATCAAAATCATTTTTGATAAAAAATTCTAAAACTTAATATAAAATGTCATCTTTTCACCTCTATAAAAAGCGCGATTTTGGAACTTACATCTCTGACACCTCCGATTTTTTTAAGAAATTTTGGAAGAACTATTTTAAAAACTTTGTTGTCATCAACGGAGCTATGATGCTCATTTTGTGCTTAATATATTATTTTATTTTTAAAGATACATTTTCATCCACTTTCTCGGGCAGAGGTATTACTCCGCAGTTTCTGTACGATGAGAATATCGGCATCTTTATAGTATTAATAAGTGTGGCCATGTTGGTAGCCGTAGTATTTTCGCTGTTCCTTATCGCCTTTCCGATAGCTTACTTGCAATTGATAGACAAAACTGATAGAGATAACTTTACCTCATCCGAAATTTTCAATCAAATCAAACCTCTACTGGGGCGTATTTTTCTTTTTGGGCTAATTTCACTTTTAATCTTGGTCCCTATTGCTTTGGTAACAGCAGCTGTAGCTTCTGCTTTAATCTTAATTATTATCGGAATACCTATTTTGGTGATTTCGATGGGAATTTTGATGGTTTGGTATATGCAAAGTTTATTCGTCTATTTGAATGAAGATAAAGGCTATTTTGAAGCATTAAAAGCAGGCTGGCAAATATTATTCGGTAGGTTTTGGCCCATTGTAGGCTCTACTCTGATAATTACACTTGCTGTGTATATTCTCAGTACCATTGTTACTTTTATCCCCTCTATGATGACGATAGGTTCTATATTTTCAACAGGAACAGAACCCGACATATCAAAAGTAATGCCGGCGATGAGCATAGTGTATGTTCTCAACATTCTATTGAGTTACTTGCTGTACAATTTAATCTATGTCAATCAAGGACTGATTTATTACGGCTCAAAAGAAGAGACAGAACATATCTCTGCATTTTCGGAAATTGACAATATCGGCAAAAATGCGGAATAACTTCCAAAGAATAGGGTTTATTTTTGTATTGTTAATATCAATCGCAACAATACAACTTCTTTCGCAAACGCCTTCTACCTTATCGAAAACAAAAGCCATCAAAGGATCTGAACATTATAAAGACAGTTTGATGCAAGAGTTATCGCTTGTAACAAAAGACACGCTACCGCCTCATGAAATAACAAGTTTTGACAACCATTTTCGGGACAAATATATTGGAGACGAGGCTTTTGATTACAGCAAAAAAACAGGCAATATTTCATTTGTACAAAAATTGAAACGAATGATAGAACGCTTTATACAAACCCTTTTTGGATGGGACAAGGAGTATAAAGTTGGGAATATCACAGATATTTCATTAAAGATATTGAGTATTTTATTAGTTTTGTTCGTTATATACCTATTGGTACGATTGATTTTGAGCCACAGCGGAAGATGGTTTTTGCAACGCAAAAACGAAAATATAGAAATAGATATAAATGACACGGAACAACTTGTACGATATGCCGATTTTGAAAATATGATTGACAAAAGCGAAAAAACCGGAAACACCCGGCAAAGTATAAGACTCTATTATTTGTGGTTGCTCCGCACATTTGACGAAAAGAAAATTATTGAATGGAATTTACAAAAGACCAATGCCGATTACCGGAAAGAAATCAAAGACGAAACAATACTCAAAAACTTTACCTATCTTTCTTATCTCTACAATTACATTTGGTATGGCGAGTTTTCCATTACCGATACAGACTATCTTACAGCTAAAAAAGTTTTTTTGAACCACCTGAGAACCAACAGCGACAATCATGGATAAAACGCTCAAGATATTCCTTGTTTCACTTGTCGGTGTAATTGCGTTTGTAATTCTTATCGAAAGTTTACGCACCCAACCCATGCATTGGCAACAAACCTACTCACTCGATTACAAAAACCCTTTTGATTTATACGTCTTTGAGCATGAAATTCCTCAGCTATTTCAAAGGAAACCACCCGAAATAGTTAAAACGGATAATTACCCTTATTTTAAGAATAAAAATAGACCTGTTGCAAACTATATTATTATCAAACACGGTATTTATTCCGAAACAGACACACTACTCTTGAACGAAATAAAAAAAGGAAGCTCCCTTTTTATCAGCGCGGCAACAATCAGGCAAGATTTTTTAGATTCTATTGGTGTGGACACATATTATACCGGATATGGTCCCGAACTCTTAAAAATAGATACGCTGAAACTCAGCCTGCTTATGCGCCCCTTATCTGCCGATACGCTGAAAATATCCTCCTACTTCAATGAATTCGTATTTTTAAAAATGGACAAAAAGAGTACATCCATATTGGGGGTTGCGACATACCCCAACGGCATAGAGTATCCTACCTTTATAAAAGTAGCTTATGGAAAAGGATACATTTTTTTGCACAACCAGCCGATAGTTTTCACAAATTATTCGTTGTTAAACAAAAACAGTTCAGCAACGTATGTTGCCGGGCTTATGTCGTATCTTCCCAAAGAGTTACCTCTCGTATGGCTTGCCAAAGGGCAAACGACACGAACCAGCAAAGAACTCGAAAATACCACCACACCACTTTCGGTAATATTCCGGTATCCCTCTTTGCGAATGACATGGCTTATTTTTCTATACGGATTACTCCTGTTTGTACTTTTCTCTGCCAAACGTCGCCAACGGACGATACCTATAATCTCCCCACTGCAAAACACTACAGTTGAGTTTGTGCAGACCATAAGCAATCTCTATTTTCAAGACGGAAACGCTACAAATATTACCGAGAAAAAAATAATCTATTTCTTGGACAAAGTTAGAAACAAGTATTATTTGAACACCGATATACCGGATGAAAACTTTGTAAGGCGGTTACATTCAAAATCAAACAAAGACATACAGCTTATAAAAAACATTGTATATCAAATAAATAAATTTTACAAAGAAAAATATGCCAACCAAGATTTTTTGATACACATCAACAAACTGATGGAAGACTTTTGGGAAGAATAGCATCAAAAATAAGTAAACTAAAGTAAGAGTATATGGAAAAAGACATTCTAAATTTAAATGAAGATATCCATTTTGAAAGCCGCATAGACTTGGATGAATTGAGCAAGAGCATAAACTCTGTGCGTTGTGAGTTGAAAAAAGTTATCGTAGGGCAAGATAATATGATAGAGCATCTTTTAGTAGCAATGCTCACCGGCGGACACGTATTGCTCGAAGGCGTTCCGGGAATAGCCAAAACCATAGCGGTAAAATTGCTTGCCAAAACTATGGATGTTAAGTTTAGCCGGATTCAGTTCACACCCGATTTAATGCCTTCGGATATACTGGGCACATCGGTCTTCGACTTGAAAAAATCGGAATTTGAATTTCGACCCGGACCTATTTTTTCAAATCTGGTACTGATTGACGAGGTAAACCGCGCTCCCGCAAAAACACAGGCGGCTCTATTTGAAGTAATGGAGGAACACCAAATTACCCTTGACGGAAAAACGTATGAAATGGATAACCCCTTTTTGGTTATCGCCACGCAAAACCCCATAGAGCAAGAAGGAACTTATCGGCTCCCCGAAGCACAATTGGACCGCTTTATGTTTAAGGTGGTTATTAACTACCCTGCTTTGGAAGACGAATATGAAATTATCCGCCGCGAACACGCAGCTGCGGAGGGAGACAAAACAGCTGAGGTGCAAAAAGCGATTTCTGGCACACAAATATCCAACTACCAATCTATTGTGCGTAATGTAAACGTCGAAGAGAATTTGATGCGCTACATTGCTCAAATTGTGAATAGCACCCGAGACAATCCATTTTTATACTTAGGAGCTTCACCACGCGCATCATTGGCTATCATGAATGCATCCAAAGGCTTTGCCGTATTGCGAGGGCGAGATTTTATAACTCCAGAAGATATAAAGGAGAGTGCTGTGAGCGTATTGCAACACCGGCTTATTGTATCGCCCGAAAAAGAGATGGAGGGGGTAAAGGCTGAAGAAATAGTAAAACAAATTGTAGAAACAATAGAGATACCAAGATAAATTTCAATCAGATTCAGGCACCTCTTGCCCTCGCGTACAAAGCTAAAACAGAAATTCATTGAAAACATTCAAACATCTATACATCAACAGTTTATTCTTCATACTGCTACTTGCAATCGGAGGGTTGTTCTTTATTTCATTTTTTTTAAAACCACTGTTTGTGGTTTCGTTGATACTACTTTGGATGTTGATTTCAATTGCCGTGATTGATGTCTTTATCCTATTTTCAGACAAACATGGAATTGACGCAGAGCGAAAACTCCCCGAAAAATTCTCCAACGGAGATGAAAATCCCATCCATATCTCCATAAAAAATAATTATCGGCTCCCCGTTAAAGTGGAAATAATCGATGAAATTCCATTTCAATTTCAAAAAAGAGATTTTCTCATTCGGCGAAAAATAGGCCCATGCGCAACAATACAGTTCAAATACCATCTTCGCCCCACACAGCGCGGCACTTACAAATATGGGAAACTCAACGTGTACGCAAAATCTCCCTTACAACTAGCTATCAAACGATATGTGTTTACCGAAAATACCGAAATAGCCACTTTTCCCTCGTTTATACAATTAAAAAAATACGATCTGATGGCATTTTCAAATTCATTTAGAGAATACGGTTTAAAAAAAATACGCCGGATAGGACATACAATGGAATTTGAGCAAATCAAAGAATATATACAGGGAGACGATGTGAGAACCATTAACTGGAAAGCGACCTCCAAAAAACAGACATTGATGATTAATCAATATCAGGACGAAAAATCACAACCGGTATATCAGGTCATAGACAAGGGTAGAGCTATGCAAATGCCCTTTGGAGGGTTGAGTTTACTTGATTATGCCATCAATGCTACACTTGCCTTGAGCAATATAATTTTGAAAAAGCAAGACAAAGCAGGGATGTTTACATTCTCTACAAAGGTGGAAAATTATGTGGCAGCAGAGCGAAAAACAGGACAGATGCAACAATTGATGGAGACGCTTTACCACATTGATACCAACTTTTACGAAAGTGATTTTGGTCGTCTTTTGGTAGATATAAAACAATCGGTCAGGCAACGCGCCCTGATTATACTCTACACCGATTTCGAAACTCTTGACGGGCTAAAGCGACAACTTCCATTTTTGAAAGGAATAGCCAAAAATCATTTGTTGATTGTGATATTCTTTGACAATAGCGAACTAAACTTGCTTGTAAACAGAAAATCTAAAACTGCACAAGATGTCTATGATAAAGCTATTGCCGAAAAGTTTGCTTTTGAAAAAAAAATAATAATTGGCGAATTGACAAAACACGGTATTCAATCCATTCTCACACAGCCTGAGAATCTTACACTTGCATCTATCAATAAATATTTAGAACTGAAAGCAAGAGGAATGATATAACGTTCCTTATTTGGAGAGATTATTCATTCCTCCAGTCCTCTGTTTAGTTCGCTCGCATGTGTTATGCAACCTGCTACCTCCTATTATAAACCCTTAATATCGAGACTTCAAAATAAGCATAAGTATCATCCCGAAACTATATGCGGAAAACATAGTAATATACTTTTTCGAGAAATTAAACATTATTTAATATCACATTTATTATATTTTAAAATGCTTTATATGTATTTTTTATTTAAAAAGATTAAATTAATTGTTTTTTTAACTTAAATGTCTATTCTAATTTAAGCAAAAGAGAGTATTTTTGTACGGGTCAAAAATTGAAATATAGAGGAATGTTAAAAATTAAAGGTAAAATTTTATTAATAGTAGTGTTTTTTCTAACGATAAATCCAAATACTTTTGCTCAGTGGGCGCTTCCGTCCTCGCAATTAGGAGAAACCTCTATTTATGCCGGCGCAGGCATCACAAAGTTATACGGAGACATTGGAGGATATGCTAATGAAAAATTCGCATTAGTAGATATAAACACTTCTTACGCTTTAGGATTTAGATACACTTCTCCCTTTAGAGTAGGTTTCTCTTTACTGGCAGAATTGAACAATCACTATCAGGGAGACGATGTCAATACCCACCTGAGCTATCGCGAAATCGCATTCCGCTCAAGACAATATGGATACAGCGGACAGCTCGAAATAACCCTTTGGGGAGGAAACTATTTTTCAACATACAATCCACACCACCTTTATGCTTTTGGCGGTATAGGACACTCCAATATCTCCTCACAAATTTTAGACACAACACTAATCCGCTCAACAGACAAAGTAAAATATAAGGAACAAACCTGGAGCATTTACGGGGGATTTGGTTACCAATATCGATTTGCCGACCATTTTTCTATCGGACTGGAATATCGCGCCACCCAATTCTTAACAGACTACATTGACGGCTACCACCCCAAGTTCTCGAAAAGAGACGATATGTCAATGGATTTGCGTTTGACTGTGGCCTACTACTTCCATCTGAATCTTGGCGGAAAGAAAAGATGGAAATGCAATTGCGATTATTTAAAATAAAACACCTATCAAGGTGTGCCATTTTGACGCATACAAATCTGCTGACAATCAGATAATTGGCAACAAAAAATCACCTACATGTTTGATGTATCTATTTTCTGTGTCATTTTGACATAAATGTAAGATTGGTATTTCTTTTGCGTAAGTTAATTCGAGTTCGAACCTATAAATTAACTTAACAACAACAATAAGAAAGGAACCAATATTATGTCATTAGTAAGATTTTCACCCTCTTCGTTTTCACATCGTTTTTTCGACGGAGATTTTTTCGATAGAGAAAATAGAAATTATCCAAAAACAAACACCTCACTGCCTTCGGTAAACATCAAAGAAAACGACGATGAATTTACCGTTGAAATGGCGGCTCCCGGTTTTGAAAAAAAAGACTTTAACATAGAGGTACGCAATAATTTGATGACCATATCATCAGAGAAAAAAGAAATAGCAGAGACAAAAGAAAGAGAGTTCTTTACAAAACGGGAGTTCAGCTATCAATCTTTTAGCCGTTCGTTTACATTACCACAAGCCGCCGACACCGAAAAAGTGAATGCGACATACGATAAAGGCATTTTGAACGTTATAATACCTAAGAGAGAAGAATCCAAATCCAAAACACCCCATCGGATTGAAGTAAATTAAACGTTTTTCATTTTTTTTTTGAGAAGGCAGTTTTACGGCTGCCTTTTTTTTATAACACAAAAATTTGATTATGAACAAATACCAAGAAATTATCAATTCGGGACAGCCTGTGTTAATCGATTTTTATGCCACTTGGTGCGGACCCTGCCAAACCGTCTCTCCCATTGTAGAAGCAGTAGGAAAAGAGATGCAGGGGCAAGCCCGCATACTAAAAATTGATGTGGACAAAAATCGCCCGCTGGCAACTTCGCTACAAATTCAGGCAGTACCTACATTAGTCATTTACAAAAATGGCAAAGTGGTATGGAGACACTCCGGAGGGATAGACAAACAATCGTTGAAAAATACGCTTTTATCTTTTACATAAGCGCTTTTATCAGAATATTTTTGTTTCTTTGCATCCATATTTCAAAAAAAAACAAACAACTATGAAACAGTTCTTGAAATTTACATTGGCAACCATCGTCGGAATTATTATCACAGGTTTTTTGTGTACGCTATTGTTTTTCGGAATGATTGGCGCCGTTGCCAGCTTTGCCGACAAAGAGGTAAATATCACCGAAAATTCGGTTTATAAAATGGATTTGAACGGTAAGTTAGTCGAACGCTCCGAAGACGACCCTTTTTCCGGCATTATGGAAAAATCTATTGGAAGAAGTTCCGAAACAACCATAGGACTTGACGACATTCTGTCCAATATCAAAAAAGCAAAAAACAACGCCAATGTCAAAGGAATTTATCTCTATGCAGGCACCCTCTCCGGCGGCTACGCTTCGATAACAGAGATAAGAGATGCGTTATCCGATTTCAAAACATCGGGCAAATTCATAGTTTCGTATGCCGATGCGTATAGCCAAAAAATGTACTACCTGTGCTCGGTTGCAGATAAAATGCTGTTGAATCCGCAAGGAATGGTTGAATTTCAGGGACTTGCCTCCCAAACAATGTTCTACAAAAAAGCATTAGACAAATTGGGTATTGAGATGCAGGTTGTAAAGGTTGGCACATTCAAATCGGCTGTCGAACCGTTCATTTTGGATAAAATGAGCGATGAAAACAAAGAGCAGGTAACCACCTTTGCCAATTCCATCTGGAAAAACATATTAAACGAAATCTCTGGCGCTAGAAACATTCCTGCTGATTCGCTGAACGTGCTTGCCGATAAGATGATGTCGTTTCGGCCTGCCGAAGAGGTATTGGCAACTCGTTTGGTAGATTCTCTCGTTTATGCAAATACAGTCGATAGCATACTGAGTAAAGAATATATGAAAGCAGATAATACTAAAAAAATCACTTTTGTTTCTAATGACGAAATGATTCACAGCAATACAAAACAACACACAATTGAAAAAGAAAAAATTGCGGTCATCTATGCTTATGGCGGTATCGACACGGAAGATGGTACAGATGGCATTGTATCGGAAGATTTAGTAAAAACAATCTATGACGTGAGCAAAGAAAAATCGGTAAAATCCGTTGTATTGAGAGTAAACTCTCCGGGAGGAAGCGCTTTCGGTTCGGAGCAGATATTAAATGCTGTCAGAGAATTGAAAAAAGAGAAACCTGTCATTGTTTCGATGGGAGACTATGCTGCCTCGGGAGGATATTATATCGCCTGTCTCGCCGATACCATTGTAGCGCAGCCTACAACACTCACCGGGTCTATCGGTATTTTTGGAGTAATACCCAACATACAAGGGCTTTACAGCAAATTAGGACTTTCGACCGATGGCGTAAAAACCAACAAAATGAGCGATGCCATTTCGATAAACCGTGCATTTACACCCGAAGAAAGAAATTTGATGCAAAACTACGTCAATAGAGGGTACGAATTATTTGTAGCCCGCTGCGCCGAAGGGCGCAAGAAAACGCCGGAAGAGATAAAAACCATTGCCGAAGGAAGAGTATGGACAGGCGAAGATGCCTTAAAGATAGGATTGGTAGATAAACTAGGAACAATGAAAGATGCAGTAGAAATTGCAGCAAAAAAAGCAAAAATTAAAAATTATAACGTGGTGGAATATCCCGAAAAAGAGAGTTTTGTCGCACGCCTAATGAAAGATTTCGGAACGTCTGTAGAGACCCGCCTGACCCAAAAACAGCTAGGTGAAAACTATTTCATTTTGCAACAAATTCGGCAGGCGCAGCAAATGAACGGAGTGTATATGCTTATGCCGTTTCAAGTCAGTTTCAACTAAATCGTACGCAAGCAATAAACTTTTACAAAATTATTAAATAGACGACCGCTAAGGTCGTCTGTTCTCTGTTTTTAATCTCTCATTTTTTTTACAACAAAGCATCGTTTTTACATTGAACTTTATCAACCAAAACATATTGACCTACTTGCTCTCAACTATTTACGGAAGTGTGATGGATATGCGAAATTGGTTGTTTTACAAAGGGATATTGCCATCGCACCGGTTTGACGTTCCCACAATCGGAGTGGGAAACTTAGCGGTAGGAGGTACGGGTAAAACTCCCCATGTAGAGTACTTGTTGCGTATGCTGAACGACAAGTACAAAACGGCTGTTTTGAGTCGTGGATACGGAAGAAAAACAAAAAGTTTTCAAATAGCAGACCAAAACAGCTCCGCCTACACAATAGGAGACGAATCCTTTCAAATTTTTTCCAAATTTCCCAACACCTCTGTTTTTGTGGACGAAAAGCGCGTACACGGAGTCGAGGAAATTCTCAAAGTGAAACCACACACAGAAGTTATTTTGTTGGATGATGCCTACCAACACCGCTATATCAGCCCCGGACTCTCCATATTGCTTACCGATATCAAAAATCGCTATACAAGAGATCACGTAATGCCATTCGGATATTTGCGCGAAAAACGTAAAAATGCCAACAGAGCCGATATAATTATTGTAACCAAATGCCCATTAGAGATAGCTCAAGAAGAGATTCGCCATATTTTACAAGAAATAGAGCCAACATCTTCACAATCCGTATTTTTTTCGGGGATGCAATACGAAGATATTTTTTCTGTGTATGATTTGAGACAAATAAATAAGGAGCGGCTGAGTAAAAGCGATATTTTGGTAGTTACGGCAATAGCCCACCCTCAACCGATGGTAAAACACGTTGAAAAATTGGCAAAATCAATAGAAACCCTTACATTTGCCGACCATCACCTCTTTTCGAAAAACGACATCCGGACAATAGAAAAAAAATCAAAAGACAAAATAATAATTATTACCGAGAAAGATGCAGCACGTATCAAATCTATTGATTACCTGAATGAGAAATTGAAGAAGAAAATTTATGTACTGCCAATGAAAGTTAAAATATTAAACAATCAAGAAGAAGAGTTTAATCAAAAAATAAATGATTATGTTAGAAAAAATTCAAGAAACAGTTGATTTTATTAAATCGAAAGTTGCAGAACTACCCAAAACAGGCATTATACTTGGAACAGGGTTGGGCAATTTAGTAACCCACATCAACGACCGGTTAGAAATTCCTTACGAAACCATTCCGAATTTTCCTGTTTCGACTGTAGAAGGCCACAGCGGAAAACTCATTTTCGGAAAATTGGGAGACATAAAAGTGCTGGCTATGCAAGGACGATTTCATTATTACGAAGGATACGACATGAAACAAGTAACCTTCCCCGTGAGAGTGATGAAAGCACTGGGCATCAAAAACCTACTCGTGTCAAATGCTTCGGGCGGAATGAATCCTAATTTTGAAATAGGCGACTTGATGATTATTACAGATCACATCAACCTATTTCCCGAACATCCGCTCAGAGGAAAAAACTACAAACAACTGGGCGAAAGATTTCCCGATATGAGCGAAGCATACGACAAAGAATTTGTCGCCAAAGCCAAAGCCATAGCTACAAAGCACAACATCAAATTGGTAGAAGGCGTGTATGTAGGGACTTCGGGACCAACGTTTGAAACTCCGTCTGAATACAAGTATTTTCATATCATAGGTGGAGACGCCGTAGGTATGAGTACCGTCCCCGAAGTAATTGTTGCCAATCATGCCAAAATGCGCGTATTTGGCATTTCTATCATCACAGACCTGGGAGTTCCCGGAAAAATAGTGGAAGTAACTCACGAAGAAGTGCAGGCTATCGGAGATAAAGCACAACCGCTGATGACACAAATTATGAAAGAATTGGTTGCAGACATTTGATAAAGACGATGACATACGAAGAACTTATTGAAAATCCAAGATATGAAAAGTTGGATTCTTTTTCACACGAAAACATCAAACACGTGGTAATGAAAGAGATGGGAGAAAGAGGACGATGGGCGTCAATCTCCAATATGTATCAATTGGCAGGGTTGATGGCAATAATGATAGGCGGAGTAAAAGCTTTTATCCCTTTTCTCAAATACGGTATTTGGGGTAATTTAGTGGGGTTTGCCATCGGCATCTTATTTTCGGCAACGTTCCTGATAGCCTTTCACGAAATAATTCATGCATTGGCATACAAAATACTTGGAGCAAAAAAACTTTCCATCGGAGTAAAATTACGAAAGTTTATCTTTTTCGTAATGGCAGACAAGCAGGTTTTAGACTACCGGCAATTCAAAAAAGTAGCCTTAGCCCCTGCCATAATCATTGCATTGATAACCATTGCCGGTATGATTTTGACCTACAACCAAGCTATGTTCTATTTCTTTCTAAGCGTATTTGGAGTACATAGCCTGTTTTGCGGTGGCGACTTCGGACTTTTATCCTATTTTGAAAACCGAAAAGACAGAGAAATACTCACCTTTGATGTGAAAGAGGAAGGAAAAACCTATTTTTACAAAAAAATATTGTTGTCCGATAAAAATCGGTAAATTAACATATTAATGTATCAATCGTTTATACAAGCCTTGGGTTGAAACTTCCGTTTCCATTCAAAGCAGCAAGCCCTACCTATCAAAAAGCGATTGCATTTCTAAGCTTTGCCTGTTTCTAATCCAGTTTTTCTCCAGATTCTCCAAAAGCCGCATCAGATGCAGGTAATTGAACAGATGCATTCTGCAAAACCGACTAAATCGGAGAACAACCAGCTGCACTTGAGTTGTATTTGCACCACTGTAAGTAGTAAATTCACTATCAAGGTACGGTATAACTGTATTTAAATGCCAATTTCATTCTCACAAAAAAAAATACTTCAACGGAAAATCCTGTTTTAACGGCTTAAACAACAATTCTATCTGCCACCGCAGTTTGTAGATTGCGGCAATTAAATTTGAGAATCTCTTGAAACAGACGGATAGTGGTGCTATCGAAAATTTCTATCTGTTTTTTTATTACCTGCTTTATCCGGCTACCCAAAAATGCATAATGATATTCTTTGAGCAAATCGTTGTAAATTCCGGCAAAAATATCCGATGTTCTGCGCTGGTGGTATCAGAAAGCGTACTCCGTGCAGAAGGCTTTCTAACTGAAAGTGTTTGGTTTTGCCTGAGAGTACGAGCATTGCAACCAATATCTCGCATAGTGAACTGCATTTTGCAAACACGCCAAAGAGCATACTTACCAAGTGATCTTTGGTGCTAA
>JBKECI010000058.1:0-25830 GCA_047974405.1 Paludibacteraceae bacterium
CTACGGGAGTTTTAACGTATGCTCCTGCTATACCAAGTAATGTTGAGTCTCAGGTGATGGAATCACAAGTTTATCCGGCTCTTTCTAACGGTAATGTGTTTGTGAAAGCCCAAAATGTGAAATCGATTGATGTGGTTGCCATTAGCGGACAAGTTGTAAAGCAAGCGTCTCCAACAGGGGTATTAACAACCGTGAATTTGACCTCGCTTACAGACGGTGTATATATTGTGAGAGTTAAATTGAATGACAACTCTGTTAAATCACAACGTATATTACTTCAAAAATAGAGATAATCAAGTGTTGTTTTTATAGCTTTATTTTGAAAAAGAGTACTCGCGAGGGTACTCTTTTTTTGTAGTATTTCTGTGTATAGGCACTTGCGAAAAGGAGAGGGGAGATATACATTATCGCCTGTTTGAGATATGGCGGCGAAATAAAGAGACTTTTGTTTCTGACAAAAACATTCAACAATAATTTTGAATGTTTTTGTCGATTATATTTCCTGCTACAAATAGAGATATTTACCAATCCATCTCCTCAAAAGGGAGGTCAAATGTCTCTGCCACAGCTTTATGTACTACTTTTCCTTTAACTATATTCAGTCCCAATCGAAGGTCGTGGTGCAGTTTGCACGCCTTTTCCCAGCCCAAGTCCGCGAGCAGCATGGCATAGGGGAGAGTGGCATTGGTCAGCGCTAAGGTAGATGTGCACGGTACTGCTCCCGGTATATTGGCTACGCAATAGTGCTGCACATTGTCCACCGTATAAACAGGCTCAGCATGTGTAGTGGGGCGCGATGTCTCGAAACATCCCCCCTGATCAATGGCCACATCTACCAATACAGAGCCGGGCTGTATCAATCGCAGCATATCTCTGGTGATTACATGTGGAGCTTTTGCCCCCGGAACGAGTACAGCTCCTATCACCAAATCGGTGGTGGGGAGCAGCATTTCGATGTTGTAGCGGCTCGACATAATGGTATCGACATTGGCAGGCATCGTCTCGCTCAAATGGCGAAGGCGGGGTAGGGAGATGTCGGCAATGGTAACACGTGCGCCGAGTCCGGCTGCCATCAAAGCGGCTTGTGTCCCTACAATTCCCCCTCCTATAACCAGCACGTTTGCAGCTTGAACGCCGGGTACTCCTCCAAGCAATATACCTCTCCCTCCTTGCGGTTTTTCGAGATATTTTGCCCCTTCCTGTACCGACATACGTCCTGCCACTTCCGACATAGGTATAAGCAGCGGGAGCGTTTGGTTGTTTTCTACCGTTTCATAGGCCAAGCATACCGATTGGCTCTCAATCATTGCTTTGGTGAGTCTCTCTTCTGATGCAAAGTGAAAATAGGTGAATATCAATTGACTTGGTTTTATTAATCTGTATTCTTGCTCAACAGGTTCTTTCACTTTGATAATCATTTCGGCTGTGGAAAAGACAGCTTCGGGGGTGTCTAATATCGTAGCCCCGACTTTGGTGTATTCTCCATCAGGAAAACCGCTGTTCAGCCCGGCATCTTTTTCTACAAAAACTTTGTGTCCGCGAGAGACGAGAGCATATGCTCCCGATGGGGTCAGCGAAACTCTGTTTTCATTGTTTTTTATCTCTTTGGGGATACCTATTTTCATTGTTTTTAAAATTAAATTTGAGTTGTATTGATATTAGTGGTGTAAATTTGGAATTTGATGAAAAAACAAGAAAAATGGATTATTTTATTTTTAAAGTAAGTTACTAAAAATAATTAATTCAATATAATTAAAATATAACTTGCTCATAATAAGATGTGTGGCTTGCGACTAAATTCTTTGTAGATGCGTGTGTATATTTGCTGTGTAAAAATACATCTATTTTTTTGTTTCACAATCAAAAGGATTATTATTATTATCGAAATACGCTTATCTAAAGGGCAGGGAGCTTGAATAAAACTCAAACTATGTATCCAAATTTGATTGTGAATACATTAAAAAAGTGGGAGAGCTTGGGTAAAAAAAAGACCAATCGGCGATTGTGTAAAATGGTCAATCTGTAATCATCGAACTTAACGAACCGACCGATAAAATAAAAATATCTCTTTCTGTTTTTTATTCTTCGATTCAAAAAAAAAGCAGTACTTTTGTGCTCTATTTGGTTCATTTTTTTTGCTTTCGCGGAAAGTGATTAAAAGGGAATCGGGTGAAAATCCCGGACAGTCCCGCTGCTGTAAACCCTCCCTCTACCTCTCCAAAAGAGAAAGAAAAGGGAATCGTAAAACATACTCAAAACACCACTGTTCCGATAAATCGAAATGGGAAGGATTTACGGTTATAGGAAAAGTCAGAAGACCTGCCAACACATAACTATCAATCATCTCGTGGACTGGATATTGATAGCACAGTTTATTTATTCCTAAATATATGGTTATTGAGTGGTTTTTGAATAAATATCATCAAAAAATTGGAAATTATTTAAGTAAAACGTCGGAATGTAGGTGTAATACTGTTATGTAACAGTTATATGTATTAGTCTCATACTCTCTTGGTAAAAATTTATTGTGTGATTAGAAAGATTTAATTGCTGACTGAGGCTGTTTGCATTGACATTACTCTATCTTCCAAAAGCTATGGAAATAGAACAAAATAGAAAAACAATTCTCATAAAAAACATGGCAGTATGCCTTTATAAATTTTGATATAACAATATGGACTTCTTTCAAACAATTTTTATGAATCCTGGGCTTACATCTACACTGTTGATTTTGTGTATGACAGCCTTTATTGGATTAATGTTAGGTCATTTAGAGTTTAAAAAAATAAAATTGGGAATAGCCGGTGTGCTTTTCAGTGGTCTTTTAATCGCACACCTTGGTTTTCCTGTTGATGAACATACCTTACATTTTTTGCGCGATTTCGGGCTGATACTCTTTGTGTACAGCATTGGTGTTGATATGGGACCCCGATTTTTTTCGTCGTTCAAAAAAGATGGATTGACATTGAATATGCTCGCCGCATCAATAGTGATTTTGGGCTTTGTTGTGGCATACATCATAATGAGAGTTACCAACACATCTCCCGCAATTATTGTAGGCATAATGTGTGGAGCTGTTACCAACACTCCCAGCTTGGGCGCTGCACAACAGTTGCTTACCGAGCAGGGAGGCGAACTGGCTGGTCAAGCAGCAAGTACCGGTATGGCTTACGCAGTAGCCTACCCATTTGGGATTCTGGGTATTATTATTACTATGATTTTGATACGTCTTGTTTTCAGAATAAACGTGAACAAAGAAATTGACCGATATAACACCAGTATGGGCGGCAGCGAAACCAAATTGCAAAGTGTGGATATCTCGGTAACAAATCTGAATGTGATTGGAAAAAAAGTGTCGGAATTGAAACAAATGGTGGATAAGGAATTGGCTTTGTCGCGTATTTTCAGAGATGGGGACTACATCATTGCTACCGACGATGAAATCATCAAGCAAGGCGACCTATTGTTGGGGGCGTCACAACAACAACACATCGATATCCTCGAATTTAAAATAGGTAAGGTAAGCATTACCGAAAGGAAAGAAATTACAGGTATGCTTACCTCAGCCAATATTCTTCTTACAAACCGTAAGCTGGCAGGTAAAACTATTGACCAAATAGGTATTTACCGCCGTTATCCAGCCAATGTAACCCGCGTTTACCGTTCGGGTATCGAGATATTGCCCACTATGACCACAACCCTCGAACTTGGTGATACAGTGAAGGTGGTGGGTAAAAAAGAAATTATCGACGATGTTAAGAGCGAACTGGGCAACTCGGTAAAAGAGTTGGCCAAACCCAATATCGTTTCGGTGTTTATCGGTGTTTTTTTAGGTATTATACTCGGGAGTATCCCTATTTTTATACCCGGCATACCGGCACCGGCAAAACTTGGCTTAGCAGGTGGTCCATTGTTGATTTCAATTTTGTTGGGCTACAAAGGGCGTGTCGGTAAATTGAGTTTTTATATGACACCTGGTGCGAATTTGCTGATGAAAGAGTTGGGAATTATCCTGTTTCTTTCGTGTGTCGGGTTGCTTTCGGGCGGTAAATTTGTGGAAACCATTTTGAACGGAGGCGTAAACTGGCTGCTATATGGAGCGCTTATTACCATTATTCCATTGTTGATAGTAGGTTTAGTGGGCGGTATAATGAAAATCAACTACCTGAAAGTATGCGGTTGCATATCGGGAGCTATGACCGACCCTCCTGCGTTGGAATTCGCCAACGGCATCGCTCCGGTGCCAATACAATCGACCGCTTATGCCACCGTGTATCCTTTGACAATGTTTTTAAGAATTTTGCTTACACAGGTTTTTATATTGCTCACATTGTAAACGGATAAATAATTACTAATTTTTTATTAATACATGGTTATTTACAACCATTAGTTTCCCTAATAAGGCGATAATATCAATCATCAAAAGAATATGCAACAAAAACAATCCCTTGAAACCCTATGCGTACAAGGTGGATGGCAACCTACCAAAGGAGAACCGCGTGTATTGCCCATTTATCAGAGTACCACCTTTAAATATGAAACCAGCGAACAAATGGGCAAATTGTTTGATTTGGAAGAAAGTGGATACTTTTATACCCGCTTGCAAAATCCGACCAACGATGCTGTGGCTGCTAAAATCGCAGCTCTCGAAGGGGGGGTAGGAGCTATGCTTACCTCATCCGGGCAGGCGGCTTCGTTTTATGCAATATTCAATATCTGCTCAGCAGGCGACCATTTTGTGAGCGCTTCGGCTATTTACGGAGGTACATTTAATCTTTTTGCCGTAACATTGAAAAAACTGGGTGTTGAAGTTACTTTTGTCGATCAGGATGCGCCGGTTGAAGAAATACAGTGCGCTTTTCAACCAAACACAAAGGCGCTTTTTGCCGAAACTATTGCTAACCCCAGACTTTCGGTGCTTGATATTGAAAAAATGGCACAAATTGCTCATAATAACGGCGTTCCGCTGATAGTGGACAATACCTTTGCCACGCCTGTTAATTGCCGCCCGTTTGAGTGGGGAGCCGATATTGTTATACATTCCACAACCAAATATATGGACGGTCATGCCTCCTCGGTGGGTGGTGTTATCGTTGATAGTGGCAACTTTGACTGGAATGGAAACAAGGAGAAATTTCCTGGGCTAACAACGTCCGACGACTCTTATCATGGATTGATTTATACCGAGAGTTTTGGGAAAATGGCTTACATTACCAAAGCTACCGTGCAACTTATGCGCGATTTGGGTTCGATACAGTCGCCCCAAAACGCATTTCTTATAAATATCGGATTGGAAACCCTGCATTTGCGTATGCAGCGTCATTGTGAAAATGCTCAAAAAGTGGCTCATTTTCTACAAAAAAATAAACAAGTGGCTTGGGTGCGTTATTGTGGGTTGCCCGACGATAAGTATTACGAGTTGGCAAACAAGTATCTCCCAAACGGTTCATGCGGAGTACTTACCTTTGGGCTGAAAGGAGGGCGGGAGAAATCTATTCGTTTTATGGACTCGTTACAACTGGCCGCTATTGTTACCCATGTGGCTGATGCACGTACGTCGGTACTTCATCCTGCCAGCCATACACACAGACAATTGAGTGATGAACAGTTGGAGGCAGCCGGAGTTGCTCCCGATTTAATACGTTTCTCGGTAGGAATTGAAAATGCCGACGACATTATTGCCGATATCGAACAGGCTCTCGACAGAATTTGCTCCTGACATAACAAATTAGGTATGAAATTTATGGAAATTGCAGGTGATTTGGCGCCTGCAATTTCTATTTTGTTATTTTTTAAAAATCTGCTGCAAATAATGAAAAATGGTTATCTTCAAAATTTCTACGCTATTTGCCAGCAAATAAAAAGAAATGTGCTGTCGCACAGAGTGTAAACACCAATGGTTCATACTTTTTTTTGACTGAAACTTGCAGCACAAAACTTCATGTGCCGGAAAACGAAAAACCTCGATCATAGTACATCATAATATTTCTCGTAACCCTCAAAAAAAATGATGAAAAAAGTATATCTGCAGACAACCATGCTCTCGGTGGCAAAATATTTTGCAGGAGATTTAGTAATTGTTATCCTTTAGCAATCATTGTTTGCTCTGATGTCATCGAATTGGAGCAATAAAACCGTAAAAGTTAATTTATTTTAACCCCCTTGTAAATAATAAAGTACAAATTTATTTGTACTTTTGTACCATTTTCATGCAAATAGCATTTGAAAATCAATAGGATAAAATATGGACAAACCTATATTACACTCATTTACACCGCACGTAGCTGCCATCCTACTCTTTATCGTTATCGCTTTCGGCTATTTTCCTTCTGTGATCGAAGGAAAAAAACTGGTGGCACACGACACTCAAAGTTGGATGTGTATGGCACACGAAACACTCGAATACAACAAAACGCATGACGATGTAACCCTTTGGACAAACTCTATGTTTGGAGGCATGCCTACCTACCAAATTTCGATGGCTCAACCCAACAATGTGGTGCAATATGTGGAGAAAGCTATTCAGACCTTTCCAGCTCCCGTGTACAATCTGATTCTCTACTTGATAGGATTTTACCTGCTTTTGTTGGCATTTGGTATCAACCCTTGGCTATCCATAGCAGGCTCTGTCGGATTCACCTTTGCCTCGTACAATTTTGTAATCATTGCTGCCGGGCATAACTCCAAAGCCATTACTATCGCTTATATGGCTCCATTGATAGGAGCCGTTTACCTTGCTTTCAGAGACAAACGGATGCTGGGAGGATTACTCGCCGCCTTTTTCACAAGTTTAGCTGTAAGAGCCAATCACATTCAGATACTCTACTACACCCTGATAATATTACTCTTTCTCGGGGTGGTAGAACTGATATACAGCATCAAAGAAAAGCAAATTAAAAGCTACTTCAAAACATTGGGAGTATTGGTCGTCGCAGGGATAATAGGAATTGGTATGAACGCCACCTCGCTGCTTACCTCCTACGAATACGGACAATACACTATGCGTGGCAAATCTAACGGACTTACCACCGACACTCAAAACTCGCAACACGGACTCAACAAAGACTATATTACCCAATGGAGCTACGGCAAAGCCGAGACAATGACTTTGCTTATTCCCGATTTTTACGGTGGTGCAAGCAACGGCTCGTTGAGCCTCAACAGCGAAACTGGTAAACATTTGCAACAATTGGGCGTATCCTCCAACCAAATAAAAGAAATTGTCTCTTCGCTGCCACTCTATTGGGGAGAGCAGCCTGGCACATCCGGTCCTGTTTATATTGGAGCCGTTATCATATTTCTTTTTGTCCTCAGTTTTTTCTTGGTGGATAAGCGTATCAAATGGTGGCTTGTTCCTATGATTTTACTTACCCTCTTCCTCTCTTGGGGGCGAAATCTGATGTGGCTTACCGATATGTTTATCGACTATATGCCTATGTACAATAAGTTTCGCACCGTATCTATGATGTTGGTAGCTACCGGTTTCGGTATCGCGCTTATGGCAATGCTCGGACTAAAAGAAATTTTTCAGGAAAATACGGAAAAGAAAAAAATACTGCGTGCCCTGAAAATAAGCACAATCATTACAGGAGGTATTTGTCTTATTTTTGCGTTTATCCCTTCGCTGGCAGGAAATTTTATTTCGCCTGCTGATGCTCAGTTCTCGGGAGATTTTTCATTCTTGAAAGAAACCCTTCCTTTAGATAGAAAAGCATTACTGCGCGCCGACGCTTGGCGTTCGTTTGCATTTGTCGTGCTTGCAGCAGGACTATTATGGCTTTTTGATACGGGTAAACTCAAAAAATATGTGGCAATAGCCTTATTGGGATTCTTGATGCTGATAGACCTATTCCCTGTGGCCAAACGCTACTTGAACGATAAAAACTTTGAACGCAAAAGCCAAGTCGCAAATTTAATTAAAGCCACTCCGGCAGACGGAATGATACTACAAGACCAATCACAATATCGAGTGCTGGATGCTACGGTCAATATATTCAACGATGCTACTCCTGCCTATTTTCACAAAAATATAGGAGGCTATCACGCAGTTAAACTCCGCCGTTATCAAGAGCTGATTAATTTGCAAATAGAACCCGAGTTACAACAACTGTTTGGTGCATTTTCGCGACCGGCAACGCAAGAAACAATAAATGCTACACTCGATTCACTTGGAGTTCTTAATATGTTGAATATGAAATACATCATCATCAGCAAAGAGAATGCTCCGATACTCAATCCATATGCCAACGGGAACGCCTGGTTGGTAAACAAAATAAAAGTTGCAGCCAATGCCGACGAAGAAATGAAAATATTGGGCGAAATTGACACCAAAAAGGAGTTGGTTGTCGATAAATCGTTGGTCTCTGCCCTACCGGAGCAACTTCAGTCCGATAGTACGGGTACAATAACTTTGACGAGCTACCAACCCAATCATTTGGTATATCATTTTACCTCCAATTCAGATCAGGTAGCGGTGTTTTCCGAGATTTATTACGAGAAAGGTTGGAAAGCAACCATTAACGGAGTGGAAGCGCCTCATGTTCGGGTAAATTACCTATTGCGGGGTATGTCGCTCAAAGCCGGCAATTACGACATTGATTTTCGTTTTGATCCTCCATCGTACAAAATAGGTAACATCATAGCGCTGATAAGTTCAATATTGTTGGTGTTGATGGTTTTCGGTTATGTTTTTTCTATTTATAAAAGAAAAAAATAACACTGTAGGAAAATTATCCGATTTTACAGAAAGAGAGAATGATACAAAAAGCTAAAACATGACACATTATAAAAATAAAAACAAAAGATATTTTTTTAAAAACGTACACTTTACAGCCACATTCAGTATGGCACTGGTGCTGTTTCTGGTTGGGCTTATATTTCTCATCTCATTTATAGTAAGAGATATGACCAATTCGATGAAAGAAAACATCAATCTCTCGCTGATAATCCAAGATGGAATCCCTCAAAATGATATAGACTACATCAAGTCTGTATTAGAACGCTCGGCTTTTACCAAGTCGGTAGAGTTTATCTCCAAAGAGCAAGCCCTCAAGGAGCATATCGAAGATTTGGGCGACAACCCCGCCGACTTTTTAGGTTTCAATCCGCTACTTGCCTCCATCGAAGTAAAACTCAATTCGGAATATGCCAATAATGACAGTATTGGGGCAATTGAGCAGCGACTCAAAAAATTTCCGGCTATTCAACAAGTTTTTTATCAAAAAGACGTTATTTCAATGGTCAATGATAATATTCAAAAGATCACTTTGCTTCTGCTGGGTATCGCCGCCGTATTGTTGTTTATTTCGTTTGCATTGATAAACAATACTGTTCGCCTAAGCATATATTCCAACCGTTTTTTGATTAATACTATGAAGCTGGTCGGAGCAAGCAGGTGGTTTATACGTCGCCCTTATATAGCAAAAAGTGTGTTGAACGGAATATTGGCGGCACTCATAGCCTTGATGTTGCTCGGAGGGTTGCTCTATTACCTTCAGTATAACTACGGATTTCAATGGAGTATGATTCATTGGCAGATAGGATTGATAACGGTTGGTGCAGTTATAGCTTGTGGGGTGTTGCTTACGGCAGTATCTTCATTTTTTGCCGTAAATCGCTATCTGAAGATGCGTACAGACGATATGTATTTTATTTAGAAAAAACAGATAAAAATATAAAATTTATGGACGATAAAAAAATGATGTTTCCACCCAAAAATATGATATGGGTAGCAGGGGGAGTTGTCTTGATTGTTACCGGTTTTTTGTTGATGACCGGTTCAAAATCGGGGGTGGAGTTTAATCCTGATATTTACGGTTTTCGCCGAACGGTAATAGCGCCCGTAATCTCCCTCACCGGATTTTTTTCCATCGTTTTTGCCCTGCTTTACAAGCGTAAATCCTCAAAAGAACAATGAGTGTTATCGAAGCCGTTGTGCTGGCTATTGTCGAAGGGCTTACCGAATTTTTGCCGGTATCTTCCACCGGACATATGATAATAGCGCAAGGCATTATGGGGATGCACAGCGATGAATTTGTCAAAGCATTTACCGTAATCATACAGTTTGGAGCCATTTTATCTGTGTTGGCGCTCTATTGGAAACGTTTTTTGCAATCATGGAGTTTTTACGGGAAACTTTTGGTCGCATTTCTTCCCGCCGCAGTTTTTGGTCTCTTTCTTAGCGATTATATTGATAAGCTTCTGGAAAATGTGTGGGTAGTGGCAAGTATGCTAGTGTTTGGCGGTATTTTTATGCTATTTATTGATAAATGGTTTGATAATGAAGAAAAAAATGAACCCGAAATAACCTATGGCAGAGCTTTAAAAATCGGATTTGCTCAGGTTATTGCTATGATACCCGGAGTTTCGCGCTCTATGGCTACAATCGTGGGGGGGATGACGCAAAAGTTGAGTAGAAAAACTGCTGCCGAGTTCTCATTTTTTTTGGCAGTGCCTACTATGGCCGCTGCTTCCGCAAAAAAAGTGTACGATTTAGTCAAAGTAGAAGGAGGAGGTCATTTTGATTTTGATTTTTCGCTCTTGGCAGAAAACTTAAATATACTGTTAGTTGGCAATATTGTTGCATTTATTGTAGCAGTTTTAGCAATCAAATTTTTTATAAGTTTTCTTACAAAACACGGATTCAAAGCCTTTGGATACTATCGAATAGTTGCAGGGATTGCAATACTGGTATTGCTGTTGTTAGGTCTTCAATTAGAGGTAGCGTAAAATTATATGTCCAAAAAAGAACAAATAACTACAACACCTTTTGTGTATTTCTCTGAAAAAATAGGCGTTACAAGATTATGAATTTTCAAGAAGGAGAAATTTTATGCGTAAATAAGCCATATGGATGGACTTCATTTGCAGTGGTAAACAAAGTTCGCTGGAAAATATCGCAAAAAATACAGCATAAAATAAAAGTCGGACACGCCGGCACCTTGGACCCCCTTGCCACAGGAGTGATGATACTTTGTACCGGAAAAGCAACCAAGCGGATAGAAGAGTTTCAGTATCAGACAAAAGAATATATTGCCACACTTAAGTTGGGAGAGACTACCCCCTCTTTCGATATGGAACATCCGGTAGATAACACCTATCCTATTGCGCATATTACGCAAGAATTGATAGATGGAGTAATTCCTACATTTTTGGGAGAAATATGGCAAGTGCCTCCTGTGTACTCTGCCGTAAAAGTAGATGGGAAAAGAGCGTATAATTATGCAAGAAACGGAGAGAGTGTTGAACTAAATCCTAAATTGTTGGTTATAGATAAGATAGAGGTACTCCATTTTTCACTCCCCGAACTCAAAATTCGTGTTGTATGCAGCAAAGGAACGTATATTAGAGCATTAGCCAGAGATATAGGGGTAGCGTTGGGTAGTGGTGCACACCTCACAGCGTTGGAACGTACGCGTATTGGCAGCATTGCTGTTGATAGTTGCCAAATGATAGATGAATTACTCGAATATATCGAGATACAAAATATTGATTTATAATCTTATTATAGAAAAAATGAAACTGTCCCAGTTTAAATTTAAATTGCCTGAGGAGTTGATTGCTCAATATCCCGCTACTTTTCGAGACGAATCTCGATTGATGGTAATAAACCGCAAAACAGGAAAAATAGAACATAAAACATTCAAAAATGTAATTGATTATTTTGACGAAAAAGATTTGTTTGTTTTTAACGACACCAAAGTGTTTCCTGCCCGTCTTTATGGAAACAAGGAAAAGACGGGAGCGCAAATTGAAGTCTTTCTACTCAGAGAACTCAATCAAGACGGACGACTTTGGGATGTGCTAGTAGAGCCTGCCCGAAAAATACGCATAGGCAACAAACTCTATTTTGGAGAAGACGAATCGGTGGTGGCAGAAGTCATAGACAACACCACTTCGCGCGGACGTACGCTCCGCTTTCTCTATGATGGAACTCATGAAGAATTTAAAACGGCGCTGTATAAACTAGGCGAAACACCTCTCCCCAAAAATATAACCCGTAAAGTAGAAACTGATGACGAAGAGCGCTTCCAAACCATTTTTGCCGATAAAGAAGGCGCTGTGTCGGCACCCTCGGCAGGTTTGCATTTTAGTAGAGAATTATTTAAAAGGATGGAAATAAAGGGGATAGATAAAACATTTGTAACTTCGCACATGAGTTTAGGAAACTTTCGAGACATTGATGTGGAAGACCTAACCAAACACAAAATGGATTCGGAACAAATGGTAATAACCTCACAAGTAGCCGATACGATAAACAATATCCAAGAAAAAGGGAAGAAAATATGCGCGGTAGGGGTTACTGTAATGCGTGCCTTAGAAACCGTAGCTGGTACCGAGGGGAGAATAAAATCGTTTGACGGTTGGACCAATAAGTTTATATTCCCCCCTTACGACTTCTCTGTAGCCCATGCGCTTATCAGCAATTTTCATCTACCATACTCTACACTTTTGATGATGGTGGCAGCGTTTGGAGACTACGATAGGATAATGAACGCTTACGAAATAGCTATCGAAGAAAAATACCGCTTTGGAGTGTATGGAGATGCAATGCTGATTGTGTAGTACCAGTAAGTAGTGATAAAAAAATAGACATAAGTCATTAGCCTTATAGCATAGTGATTACTTATAAAAACATAGAATTAATCTTTTATGTTATTTGGCATCTCAAAAAATAAATAAATCAATACGCTGTTTCTAATAAAAACGGTGTATTGATTTCACATTTTCTTTGGCGTTTGGGTAAAAGATGCCAAATGATTCACTTTACCTTATTGTTCCGTACAATTTTTGCACATATCGTACTGTTTTCTGTTTTTCAGAATACTTTTTCTGAATAATTCCGCCGGTTTCCCTTCCCACACTGTTTCAAAATTGTCTATGTAGATATTCCCGAATGAAAAATCACTGTTTTTGTCAAAACAACAAGGGAGTAGCTCTCCTTTTGAATTGATGACAGAACC
Source organism: Paludibacteraceae bacterium (assembly GCA_047974405.1). GTDB lineage: Bacteria > Bacteroidota > Bacteroidia > Bacteroidales > Paludibacteraceae > UPXZ01. The sequence goes on from JBKECI010000058.1 coordinate 12,963, forward strand.
GTCCCAAACCCGTTTACAGCTATTTTTCAACGGCGATTTGATAAAATATTTTCCTTGCTCATTTTTAACGTAACGGCTGTACTTCTCAGTAATTGGTATCAATTCACTCCCGTTTTCAAAATCGTAAATTTGAGCCGTTTTTAATGAAAGTTTATCGGCTTTCAACCGTCTTGCCAATGCTTTTATTTCGTCTATCTGATGCTCGTTGTGCCTCATTACTATAAACTGAATTTCAATAAAAGGATTTGGCTTGCTTAACCTTTTTTTCCATTCAACAATGTCTTTCACAGTTTTGATAGCTTTTTCCAATTGACCGCCAACTCTGTATTTTTCGTAAGCATCTTGTGTAGCACCGTCTATTGAAATTATGAGTCTGTCCAAACCGCTTTCCACAATCTGTCTTGCGCGCTCATTATCAATCAACTGTGCGTTAGTCGAAGTCGAAGTGAGAATGTTCCTTGCACGGGAAAATCGAACAAGCTCTAAAAATTTAGGGTTCATAAACGGCTCGCCTTGAAAATAAAAAATAATGTGCATAAGGGTTGGAGCAAGTCTGTCGATAACCCGTTTTGTTTTTTCTACATCAATATTAACCGGCTTTATTTTTTGAGTTCTTGTTCCTACCGGACACTCGGGGCAATGCAGGTTACATACATTGCTCGGTTCAATGGAGATAAAAATAGGTCGATGCCCGTACCAAACCATTTTTCCAACTATGGAAAAATGATACGAAATAGCCGCTTTTAGTCCATTCCAGAATCGCTTGGGTGGCATGGCTACTTTCGCAAGGCGAAAAATATAATAGATGGCAGATTTTGTCAATTTACAAAAATAATGTACACGAAAAAATAATCTCTCTGTTTGGCACTAATTGCCACGAGCAAACCAAACACACAATATCAACTGCAAAGTAACATAAAATATAACATAAAACAGTTGGGATGTAGGAAAATAAGATTAATTCTCGTAAATTTGCAACATATAATCATTCTAAAGTAAAAAAACGAGTGTTCAAAAAAGTTATTGGACAACAGCATATCAAAAAACAGCTGATTAACTTAGTTATTGAAAACCGTATTCCACATGCGCTGATGTTTCACGGACAAGAAGGGGTAGGCAAGTTGGCATTAGCGCTTGCCTTTGCCCAATATGTAATGTGCAAACAACCACTCCAAAATGATGCCTGCGGCGCTTGCTCTTCATGTGCAAAGTTTCAAAACATGCAACATCCCGACTTGCATTTTGTCTTCCCAGTGATAAAACCTTCCGGCAAAAACTCTGTAATATGCGACGATTTTATTAGAGAGTTTAGAGAAATGATAGTGCAAACACCTTATTTTGGAGTGCAAGATTGGTACGGGATTATAAGTAATGGAGCCAAGCAAGGAGCTATTTATGCCAACGAAAGCAGCGAAATTATCCGAAAATTAAGTTTGAAAACCTACGAATCGGAATATAAAGTGATGATTATTTGGTTACCCGAACTGATGAACGATACATGCGCCAACAAATTGTTGAAAATATTGGAAGAACCTCCTCCAAAAACGCTCTTTCTGATGATATCGAATACCATCGAAAAAAATATCGCCACGATTGTGTCGCGTACCCAGCATATTCATATACCTCGACTTACCGAAAACGAAATCATAAGTAATCTGAGAGCCGAATATCTCGATGTACAAGCCGTAGAATTGCAAAATACGGGGCGTATTGCAGAAGGAAGTTTTCTTCGGGCAAAAAAAATATTGGAACAAAACAAGGAGAGTCAGGCTCAATTTGAACGTTTTGTAGAGTTGATGCGTTTGGCTTGGATGGTTGGGAATAAACGGAACTATGGAGCACTGGTAAAATTGAAAAATTGGGCAGACAACCTGGCGGGGGCAGAAATGGGTAGAGAAAGACAAAAAACATTTTTGGGATATGCTCAAAATATGGTACGCGAAAACTTTATCTTCAATATTAAACAGCCCGATTTAAATTATATGACCCACTACGAAACCGATTTTTCACTTAAGTTTTCCCCTTTTATTAATGAACGGAACGTGGAAGAATTGATGAACGAATTTTCACTTGCCGAACGGCACATAGAACAAAATACCTATGGCAAAATGGTTTTTTTCGATTTGGCATTAAAAACAATTATGCTACTGAAAAAATAATTTTCAGTATATAAACAAAAAAGGAAATAATTAAAAACATAATATCTAATCAAAAGATTGCTACAACATTTTCCACAAGTTTTTTTTATAATAAAAAATGAAAATGGAAACAACTTTTGATAATCAAAATATCTAAAAAATGGATTACAAACTACATATTGGTGGCTGCGGAATGAATACCGGTGGCTGCTGCTGCACCTCAAACAAAAAACTTAGCGTACATGACTGGCTGAGTACACTTCCCGAATCGGTACAGGAAAGTGATTTTGTAGAGGTACAATTCAAAAATACACGTAAAGGTTACTATTTGAACAATAACAAAACGGACATTTACAAAGGAGACTTAATTACCGTAGAAGCATCGCCCGGACACGACATTGGAGAGGTAACGCTCACAGGTAAGCTGGTAATATTGCAAATGAAAAAGAACAATATTGATTTTTCAAAATTTGATGTAAAAAAAATCTATCGTAAGGTGAGCGATGTAGATATGGAAAAATACAACGAAGCCAAATCCAAAGAACAGCAAACAATGATAAAAGCGCGCCAGATAGCTGAAAGTCTTAAATTGAACATGAAAATCGGCGATGTCGAATATCAGGGTGATGGCAACAAAGCCATCTTTTACTATATCGCCGATGAGCGAGTCGATTTCAGACAATTGATAAAAGTCTTTGCCGAAACCTTCCGTATCCGCATTGAAATGAAACAGATAGGAGCGCGTCAGGAAGCAGGACGTATAGGAGGTATAGGGCCCTGCGGACGCGAACTCTGCTGCTCCAAATGGATGACCAACTTCAGTACAGTTTCTACCGGTGCGGCACGCATACAGGATTTGTCTCTCAACCCTCAGAAATTGGCAGGGCAATGTGCAAAGCTGAAATGCTGTATGAATTACGAATTGGATACTTACGTGGATGCGTCAAAAAATCTCCCGTCTAAGGAAATAAACCTTGAAACAAAAGATGCTATATATTATCATTTCAAAACGGAGGTATTCAAGGAAACCATTACTTATTCAACTTCTCCCAATTTTGCAGCCAATTTGGTAACTATTTCGGCCGATCGTGCCAAAGAGATTATAAAAATAAACTCAAAAGGGCAAAAACCGATTCGATTGGGCGAAGACGAAAATGACGTAGAGAAGAAAACATCGGAGTATAAAAATGTGGTAGGGCAGGATAGCCTGACACGTTTTGATACAAACAGAAAAAAAAGGAACAACAACAATAGAAATAATAATGGCAAGGGAAAAAAGCAGCAGGGGAGAAATAAAAAACTCTCGCCAAATTCAGATTCCAAACCCAATACATCCAATTGACTTATGAGTAAGAAAAATATTTTTCTGTTTGTTATTTTTCTGTTTGTCGTTTCGTGTCATCAAAGCGATATATATTTTCAATATAAAAACATCCCCCAAAATAATTGGCATAAAGATAGTTCGTTAATATTTAATTGCTATATAGAGAAGAAAGAAATACCATACAATATTTATCTGCACATCAGGCATCAGGGCAATTACCCCTATCAAAATATGTGGCTATTTTTGCAACAAGACAATCCCGATTCTGTATCCATAAAAGATAGTGTCGAAGTTTTTTTAGCAAATCAGTACGGTAAATGGCTCGGTTCCGGAGCCGGAAGTTTGAAAGAGATGCCTGTGTTGTATAAACAAAGCGTGTATTTTCCCGATACAGGCACATACGATCTGGAAATAAAGCAGGGTATGCGCGATGATTTATTGAGAGGTATAAGCAGTGTTGGAGTCAGAATAGAAAATGCAAATGGCGTTAGATAAAATGTGATTTATATTGTGTATTATGGGGAAAAATAAACTGGCAAAATTTGCTGAGCTGGAGACTTTTAATCATGTTTTTCAGGTACCAAGTTCAGAACTCTTAAACGGAAACGGATTTGAGTTAAAAGGAAAATGGAATGAGATTTTTTTCAAAAATTCTAATCCCATAGCACTTGAGTTGGGATGTGGGAAAGGAGAATATACCATTGAACTGGCACAACAATTTCCTGAAAAAAATTATATTGGAGTAGATATTAAAGGGGCGCGTATTTGGACAGGAGCGAAGCAGGCTCTCTCTAAAGAGATGAAAAATGTAGCCTTTATCCGGACCAATATCGAAATGATAGAACATTTTTTTGGACAAAACGAAGTTGATGAAATTTGGCTCACATTTCCGGACCCACAAATGAAAAAAGTAACCAAAAGGCTTACTTCAACCAATTTTTTACAATTATACTTGAAATTTATCAGTTCCAATAGTATTATTCATTTGAAAACCGACAGCATGTTTATGTATTCTTATACGCAGGAAATGATAAAGAGCAATCATTTTCCGATAGTAAAAAACATTGAAGATATATACAGTGTAAAAAATATAGATAAAATACTGAACATTAAAACCTATTACGAGCAACAATGGTTAGATAGAGGACTTAAAATCAAATACCTGGCATTCCAACCTCAACAAAGGGAAAACTATATTGAGCCAAGCGTCGAAATTGACTTTGATGATTACAGAAGTTTTAAAAGGTACCGCAGAAAACAATAAGTAGAATACGATTGTTATATTCAGAAGTAAAGAGAGTTAGAACGATAATAGAAAAATGAATCTCTATCCAAAATTAATTTTACAAGCTTTAGAACACGTAAGGTACCCTGGTACAGGCAAAGATGTTGTGTCGAGTGGAATGGTACAAGACGATATACGCATCGACGGCAATAAAGTAAGCTTTTCAATCGTCTTCGAAAAAGCCAATGATCCATTTTCCAAATCGGTGGTAAAAGCCGCCGAACAGGCTATTTTGACCTACATTGACGAGAGTATTGAGATAAAAGGAAATATCTCTATTGTAACCAAACAACAGAAAATTTCCAAACCGCTTTCTATTTTGCCCGATGTCCAAAATATTATAGCTGTTTTTTCGGGAAAAGGAGGTGTAGGAAAATCGACCGTATCGGCAAATTTGGCTGTATCATTGGCAAAATTGGGCTACAAAGTAGGGCTGCTCGATGCCGATATTCACGGGCCCTCCATCCCCAAAATGTTTGGAGTGGAAGACGAACGCCCTTTTGTTGAGGAACTTGATGGCAAACACACAATTATTCCGCTGTCGAGATTTGGTGTTAAACTGCTTTCCATAGGTTTTTTTGTAGATAAGGAGAGTGCTTTAATTTGGAGAGGGAGCATGGCAAGCAATGCCCTGAAACAGTTGATAACCGATGCCGATTGGGGAGAGTTGGATTATTTTATAATGGATTTGCCTCCCGGCACAGGAGATATCCACTTAACCTTAGTACAAACGATGGGAATTACGGGGGCTGTTGCCGTTACAACCCCACAAGACGTTGCCTTAGCCGATGCACGAAAAGGTATTAATATGTTTACGGGTGACAAAGTAAACGTTCCCGTGCTTGGGTTGGTTGAAAATATGGCCTGGTTTACCCCTGCTGAGTTACCCGACAATAGGTATTATATATTTGGCAAAGACGGAGGAAAGATACTCGCCAATGAGCTAAATATCCCATTATTAGGGCAAATTCCTATTGTACAAAGCATCAGAGAAGGGGGAGACGAAGGTATGCCTGTTTCGGTCAATGATGATTCGCTGACAGCTGGCGCTTTTAGAAGTTTGGCGGCCAATCTTGTGGAAAAAACAGAATACAGAAATAGGCACTTAAACGCCACAAAAAAAGTCGAAATAGTTAAATAACATTAAATTAAGTTGATTTTGCTCGTTGTTTTATCTATTTATTAATATTTGTACAGTTTTTGATGCGATGAAACCGTCTAAATATATACATTAATTAATTTATTTACACTACTTGCAGGCACAGTTATCTTATGAAAAAAACATTCATCTTATTACTTACAGTATTCGTTGGTTTGGGATTGGCAACAGCCCAAAGCAGTAGAAATTTAGCAAAACAAGACTCTTTATATAACTTAAAAGAAAAAAAAGAGTCTCACTGGTCCATTACATTGGAAGGGGGGATAAACAGATTTGACGGAGATATCATTCAGGATTACAATTCGCTGATTCCAAAAGGATTGAACAAACTTACACTTGGAGGTTCGGTAGAATATACCCTTACTCCCGTGTGGAGCATGGGGATCGATTATTATTATCTGCCACTTGCTGCGCATGCGAATTATTCCGGAGGACATTATGCTGATTTTGATGGTACTATGCATAATGTCAATTATTTTATGTCCTTCAATCTGCTCAAGGCATTTTATAAAAATACTAAAACTAAATGGGGGCTTTGGTTGAATGCAGGAGCAGGTTACGCATGGTACAAAAGCAACTATATTACAACGAGAGAGGGCTTAACTGTCAAAGATGGACATGGACGCACCTACGTCGATTTTAGCGATACAATCGACGATGGACGGACATTTGTGATTCCGGTAGGACTGTTGGCAGAATACAACATATCCAAGAACTTGGCAATAGGCGCCAAACTTTACTATCGCGGATTTAACAGAGATTATATCGAACAACGGGTGCAACATGGCGTAACAAACGACTTTCTCGAAATGGCAACGCTGCAACTTCGTTGGAAATTTAACGCACAAGACAGAAATCACACAAGAAATATAAATTTGGCAGAATTTAACAACGATGTCAAGGCAGACCAACTGAAATCACTTGAAAATAGATTGAACAAAAGGATTGATTCTATTCCAAAACCTATTGATCCAACAGAAGATCTTAAAAATATTAATGACAGGGTTAAGAAACTAGAAAATTATTTAGACATTGACGGTCCCGATGACGATAACGATGGTGTCTCCAACAACAGAGACAAGGAACCCAATACTCCGGCAGGCTCCATAGTAAATTTCTGGGGACAGAAAATAAACACACAAGCTTTGGTGGAAGAATCGGCATTTATCTATTTCGATTTTGACCAAACCAATCTCGACGAAGAGGCTATTAAAGCAATTGATTTGGCTGCAAAAAAACTTAAAGCCAATCCTAATCTAATGGTAGAGGTGAGAGGATATACCGATAATATGGGTAATAATACCTACAATCAAAACCTCAGCCAGCGAAGAGCAGACAAGGTAAAAGATAGATTAGTAAATATGTACTCCATTGACCCAAATAGAATTATAGCCAATGGTAAAGGCAAATTTGACCCACAAGATAAAACGATGCCACATCGTCCTTATCGTACTTGCATATTGTTTTACAGCAACTGATATACCATATAAATAGAGGAATTTGACAAACCCACCGCAAAGCGGTGGGTTTGCTTAGATTAATACTTATAGGAAAAGAACAATTTGGTATTTGTACAATTAAAATAAATCGAATTTGGGTGTAAGTAAGATAACTTGTTGAAATATATTAAAGATATAATGGTTTGCCTCTCCCAAGTAATAAAAAGAGGCGCTTTTTATCGACGAATTAATTATTTACTAAAACATATCTTATGAAAAAAACTTCTATTTTATTATTGACTATCCTGTTTTCTGTGGGATTGATGGCGCAAAGCAATCAAAATAGCAGGCAGAATAGAAATGCCAAAAACGACGAGTCGTTATACTACAAGAAAGAAAAAAAAGAGTCTCACTGGTCCATTACATTGGAAGGGGGGATAAACAGATTTGACGGAGATATTATCCAGGGTTACAATTCGCTGATTCCAGATGGAAAAAACAAACTTACGCTCGGAGGCTCGGTAGAATATACCCTTACACCCGTGTGGAGCATGGGGGTCGATTATTATTATCTGCCACTTGCCGGGCATGCGAATTATTCCGGAGGGAATTACGCCGAGTTTGATGCCAATATGCACAACATCAACTATTTTATGTCGTTCAATCTACTCAAGGCATTTTATAAAAATACCAAAACAAAATGGGGATTGTGGCTCAATGCCGGATTAGGCTATGCTTGGTACAAAAGCAACTACTTTACCACAAGAGAGGGTATGACCATCAAAGACGGGCATGGAAACACCTACATCGATTTTAGCGATACAATCGACGACGGACGGACATTTGCGATTCCGGTAGGACTGTTGGCAGAATACAACATATCCAAGAACTTGGCAATAGGTGCCAAACTTTACTATCGCGGATTCAACAGAGACGTTATTGAGCAACGTATCCAACATGGTGTAACAAACGACTTTCTCGAAATGGCAACCCTGCAACTTCGTTGGAAATTTGATGCACACGACAGAAATCACACCCGAAACATAAACGTAACAGAGTTTAACGGTGAAATTTTCCCACCGTTGAAACCTCAAAAAATTCCAAATTTACAACCTAAAATCGATTCGTTACAAAATGCGCTTAACAAGCTGCAACCGCAAGTAGCACAAATTCCTGACTTGGAAAAACGTATCAAAGACCTTGAAAGCAGACCTACGCCTACTCCTCAAATAATCGAAAAAACAATAATAACTCCACCTGCCATAGCCGGTGATTGCGACAAAGACGGGGATAGTGACGGCGTGCCGGATTGTAGAGACAGAGAACCAAATACACCTCCCAATACACCGGTTGATTATTGGGGAAGATCCATTGCGCAATACGAATTGGATGAAGCAGCCGTCTATTTTGATTTTGATAAGAGCGACCTTGATACGGAAGCTCACAAAGCTATCCGTATGGCTGCCGAAAAGTTGAAAGCAGATCCGGAGTTGAATGTGGAAGTCAGAGGATTTTGCGACTTTATGGGAACAGCTGCCTATAACGAAAAACTCAGCCAGCGGCGTGCAAACAATGTAAGAAACGAGCTAGTAAAGAAATATGGAATAAGTTCGAGCAGAATTATTGCCAACGGAAAAGGCAGAATTTTGCTTCCACCAGAGAAAACTCGTAAAAATAGAAGGTGTAATTTCTTCTACGACAAATAATCTTATTTCTCAATTAAGTGAGACCTACCAAAAATAGGTCTCATTTTTTTTTGTTGCTACGTGCAGAAAGATATAGTATGGAGAGGTTAAAAGTGATATCGTTGTAAAATAGGTAAAATGATAAAACTTGTAGAGAATTTCGACGGAATATTCAAAGAAAATCATTACTTTTGAATATTGCATTCGAAAAAACAATCGTTGTTCTATTTTACATAAGGACGTTTTATTATTTTAGTCATTATTATTCCTGTAGATTTTAATATGTTGAAATGCAACGTTCCTTGTAGGTATAAAAAATACTTACTCTCAATACTACCCAGTCAAAGTTGACTTTATGAATGGTCGCAATACGTTTTTATTATTGTAAATCTACTTTAAAATCTTATTTATCCATCAATTAAACGAATCAAAAACATGAACCTACAACCACAGGACGAGATTACTCTAAAAAAAAGAGGTATTTCGCAGCAACAGATTGAAGAGCAGCTCAACTATTTCAAACAAGGATTTCCTTTTCTTGAAATTCAATATGCCGCTTCTGTCGGAAACGGAATAGTCAAATTTTCCAAAGAAGAAATAGACATCTATCAAAAAGAGTGGGAAAATTATCTGCAAACAGAGGCTGATGTTCTCAAATTTGTTCCTGCCTCCGGAGCTGCGAGCCGTATGTTCAAAGACCTATTTGAATTTCTGGAAAAGGAGAATGGGATACCGGATACCGACTTTGAAAATCAGTTCTTTTCCCAAATAGAAAATTTTGCATTCTATGGCGATTTGGATGATGTTTGTCTGAAAAATACAGGTAAAAACATCTCCCAATTGAGAGCTGACAATCAATACAAAGAGATAATTGCCAATCTTTTGCTTGATAGAGGATTAAATTATGGGTCGCTACCAAAAGGGCTACTCAAATTTCATTCTTACGGGTCGAGTAAAAGAACTCCTATGCAAGAGCATTTGGTTGAGGGGGCTCTGTATGCCGTGAATAAATCGAACCAAGTAAACCTTCACTTTACTGTTTCTCATGAACATCGTCGCTTATTTGAAAATCACCTGTTGGAATGTATATCGGAATATGAAAATAAATTGGGGACTTCTTTTAATATCAGTTTTTCGGAACAAAAGTCCTCTACAGATACCATAGCAGCAGATGTGGAGAATAATCCCTTTCGGGAAAACGGAGAGCTTCTCTTTAGACCCGGTGGACACGGTGCACTCATTGCCAACCTGAACGATATGGATGCCGATGTGATTTTTATAAAAAATATCGATAATGTAGTACCTGACACTATAAAAGAAGAGACAACAGACTATAAAAAATTGATTGCCGGGATTCTTGTGCATCTGCAAAAGCAAACTTTTATATATCTTAAAGAGTTAGAAAACGAGACTATTCCTGAGGCAAAACTCTCTGTTATAGCACAATTTTGCGAAATAAAACTTAATAATCATTCTCAAGAAAAAGCACTGAAAGGAGAGGAACTGAGGGAATATCTTGTTCGCAAGCTCAATCGCCCCATCCGCGTGTGTGGTATGGTACAAAATATAGGGGAACCCGGTGGAGGACCATTTCTTACTACCAATGCAGACGGGAGCTATTCGCCTCAAATTTTAGAAAGTTCACAAATCAGTAGCGAGAATAAAGAGATAATGAGACGTTCTACCCATTTCAATCCGGTTGATTTGGTATGTGCTGTAAAAGATTATCGAGGCAATAAATTTAATCTGATTGATTTCGTTGATAAAAATACAGGTTTTATCTCATCAAAATCGAAAGGGGGAAAGGAGTTGAAAGCATTGGAACTACCCGGACTTTGGAACGGAGCTATGAGTGACTGGAATACCGTTTTTGTGGAAGTACCCATCGGCACTTTCAATCCTGTGAAGACAGTAAATGACCTGTTGAGAAAAGAACACTTGTAGATTCTTTTTTATAGAAATAAAACAAAAATTGTTGATTTGATAAACCAAGCGGTTTATCAAATCAACAATAAACAGGATACTGAGGGGTACGGTAATCGGTATGTTATAAATTTAGATACCCTTTCAGCGCCTCCACATACCCTTTGAAAGCCTGGCTACCTTTTGGGGTAACTTTGCATACCGTGCGAGTACGTTTTCCGAGAAATCCTCTCTCTACTTCGATGTATCCGGCTTCTTTCAATTTTTCTATCTGTACACTGATGTTTCCGGCCGTGGCTTTTGTTTGCTCTTTGATATAAACAAAATCGGCTTCGGCTACTGTGATAAGTATTGACATAATTGCTAACCGAAGTTCAGAATGGAGCAGCGGGTCAAGCTCTTTAAACATAACTCTTTTTACTTTTGTAGTTTAATATATGTCCCGGTATCACCATCATTATCAAAAATATGAGTGCAAATATCAAGATGGAATTGTATCCGGGTATAAGAAGAGTCCCAAAAGAGAGAGCTACACCCAAAAAACCAGATACAGTTATTGGTTTAAATTGTATTACCATCCCTGTTATTGCTGTTCCGGTACCCATTAGTAGCAATATGATGAATAGTATGGGAAAACTCCAAAGAAAGATGGCACTGGCAGAAACGGTAAAACCCGTTACGGCAAAGCCTATCCAGATATAAGCAATCACTTTATCAATATATGTTTTTACCCCTTTTTCCCTATTTTTGGACATTAGATACATGGCGGCATAACCTACTGCGGGAATTAGAAACCAGAGGTAGTTCCATAGATAATTTTGGGTGTTTTTTAGTAATATCCACACAATAAGCGAAACCACAGCAGAAACATACCCCCATGTCAAAAACGGGATACCGCTGTGTTTAATCAATTTTTGCTGTGTGTTCTGAATCATTTGAGAGATAAGTTCTAAACTCTCTTTCTCGTTCAATTTTCTTTCTTCCATAAGAGTTAATACAATTTGTTGATTTAATTTAGTAGTTACAATTATAAATTCATTGTAAATGTAAAATAGTTTATTTTATAAACCAAATGTAAATGGAATTTTTAGTAATATTTAACATACTCTCCTCCAAAAACGATTATTGAATAGGCAATACCCTTTTGTGCTGATATAAAAATAGTAATTGACTAGTAGAGCATCATAACAGTTTTACAGTACCAAGAATTTCAATAGGAATAGAATGACTTCCATAGCGCTTTCTCAAAAAAAAGAATAACCTTTTTCTTGTTTTATATATTTAGAACAAATCTAAATAACTATCTTTGCATTTTAATATTTCCAAAGATGAAACTTTCTGAACTGAAAACAGGGGAAAAGGCTTCTATCATAAAAGTGCTGGGACATGGAGGTTTTAGAAAACGCATTATCGAAATGGGTTTTGTAAAAGGAAAAATGGTGCAGTCCATACTCAATGCACCCCTCAACGACCCCATAAAATACGGTGTGATGGGATACGAAGTCTCTCTGCGCAGGAGCGAAGCCGAATTGATTGAGGTTGTGAGTGAAGAAGAGGCGCTGAAAGAGCTATCAAACGAGCAACATCTGACACCTATAGCAGAGCAGGAAGAAGAGAATGTCAGGAAAATAGCCCTCAAAAGACGCAAACAAATAAAAGTGGCGCTGGTTGGCAACCCCAATTGTGGAAAAACCACCCTCTTCAACATAGCGTCGGGACAAAACGAGCACGTAGGGAATTACAGTGGGGTAACCGTTGGCTCAAAGACAGGAACATTCTATCAAGACGGATATGAATTCCAAATAGTCGATTTGCCGGGTACATATTCACTCTCTCCATATTCTCCCGAAGAAAAATTTGTACGGAATTTTTTGCTGCAAGAGATGCCCGACGTGGTGATAAATGTGATAGATAG
>JBKECI010000059.1:0-43844 GCA_047974405.1 Paludibacteraceae bacterium
GCCATAACCCATAGCAGAGCCGGTAGATTGAGGTATGGCAATGTACATACCCACGCTTGTCCCTTGCTGGGTAGCGGGCTTTACCTTTTCGGCCCACAAACCAAAGGTGGAGGTGTTGAACATATAAACAGTTTTCTCTACTGAACCGTCGCTCGGAAAACCGATATTTGCCAGTGGAAGCGCTGCCGTAATCGAATTGCCAAACACGTTTTGACCTACCCCGTAGCGCAGGTTGTTTTGATTACTGTCTCCCCCACCGGTGCTGCCGCTACCCGCTACCAAAGGAGCCAAGTGGGTAAGGGTCAAAGTCTTATCGCAAAACACCAGAGAGCCTTGCATAGATAGTATCTTGGGGGCATCTTGCGTGATTTCGTACCCTTTGAAAGCTGTAAGCACGCTGCTGTTGTACAGTGTGATCCATTTTTTGTAGTAAGAGCTAGCACCGTTAGCGGCCTCACTATATTCTCTCAAATACGAACCGTAAAAAGTGGGATCTGCCACCACAGACTGCACCGGAACACCAAAATACTGCCAGTGGTAATAGCCACTGAACACTTGATTGTAAGTAGGGCTGCCGTCGATATTGTCGGTCCACGAGTAGGGACTTGACTGCTTGTAACCTTTGGCGTACATCTGCACAGTACCCATCACAGGGCTGTTACAGGGCTGACCCTTAAGTAACAAAGAACCGTTGGGAAGACTCGAAGAGGCTTCAACACGGAGCTTGCCGGGATCGGTGGAGCTGCCCGTTACCGTACCACTTACTACCAAACCTGCACCGGCGGGGATGACTGTGGCTTTGGTCGATTCGTTGATCAAATTACTTATTTCACGGTCTTGGTCGAGAATCAAATCTCGCTGGGCGGCACCCAAACCGTTGCCGTATCCGGGTTTGTTGTTGACTGCGGTGGCAAATTCGACATCTTCGCCCGGGTTGGGTACTCTCGTTGTCCAGTTATTGGAATTGCTCCAATCGGTACTGATATTTCCGACCCACAAATTTTTGGGTAAGATATTGACCGTAACAATGGTATCATCCGAACCCGTACAAATTCCCAAAACAGTATATTTGAATTGATATGTTCCTACGGCTAATGTACCTGCATCCAATATTTCGCCATTCAGGTATCCGGTATTTGACAGGTCTGTCCACTCTCCGTAATTATCGTAAGGCGGGGTCAGGTAATCAAACAAGTTTATCATTTCGGCATTTTGCTGTATGATATTGACTGTTTGTCCTGTACCGGCTTCCGGAGCGGGAGCGGGGTTTTTAATTTCAAAACTTAACGTTTGGGCGATACAGGCAGTTGAACTGGTGGGGTAGCTCAAATGGGCATAGTATGTGCCTACATTTGTGGCAGCATTAAACGGATTGAAAGTAAGTGTATTGCCGGTAGCTATTACTGTAGGGTCGGTGCCTTTTGTCCATTCGATATGAAGAAACGAGAGTCCTTTGATGTACAGTTTCCCGACTTGACCATCACACAGATTACTCGGAACGATTACCGGAGATTTTATCGCATCTGTTTTAAAGACAGCTACCCGGCTGTTGCCACATTCGTCGGTTACTCTTATTTTATATTTGCCGGGCGATAGTTCCGAGAAAATCGGATTCGTTCCATTGTCAACGGTGTATGGATTGCCGTTATATTCTATTATCTCGTATTGAAGCGGTTCGTTTCCCGAAGCATCGATGGTCAGTTCGGTTTTTCCGCTTACACAATTCGTTACGTAATAGCTGTTTAGTGTAAGCGGTGCAGGCGTTATCTCAAATGTTTCCAGTACATCCCTGCAATAAATTGTAGCATCGCTCCCATTACTATTAATTTTATACTGTACAATCACTCTGAACAGTCCGGTAGAAGTGATGTTGTTTAACTCGCCGGATGCGGTTGAATAGCCCGAAGTACTGACTCCACCATTAAAATTCATACCGTTATATCCACTAATAGTGCCTCCTTCAGAGTACAAACCTCCGGTTGTGGGATGCCCCCATCTGCTACTTGCCGGATAGTATTTTTGCAGCCACATTATTTCTCCTCCAAGATAAGAAGAAATAGAAGCGGCAACATCGAATGCGCCGCAGTGATAAGTGGGCGTTACGGTAGATGTAATACTCTTGTCGTAAATGGTCAAGGTATCGTTCATAGTTATTCCACAAGTACCGGTAGCCTGTACCGAATAGTGACCCGCGGGTAGGGAATTCATATAAAATGCTCCGGTTGACGCGATATTGTATGAAACGTCATAGGGTAACGCGCCGTAATTGGAGACAAAAGCAGTGGGAGCCGACGTGATTTTTACCGATGTCAAATTGTCTGCCTGCGTCGCGTTTACACTGCTTCGGATAGCGAAAGATATGGAACCTTCGTTGTCGCCGCATCCGCTGTAGTTGAATATCTGCCTTAAAGAATAGGTTACATTGCTGGTAACAGGGAATGTGTAAGTCCGGGTTCTTCCGCAGGAAGTTACCTGAATCGTGTAACTGCCATCCGGCACACCGGCGCTCGAAGCATTTCCAAAATTAACACCGGATGGAACCGAAGGATAGGTATGGGTATAAGTTCCCGTAATAAAATCGGAATTGTAATTCGCCGGATCGAAGCCGACAGGATAATTTGTGAATTTTATTTCGACGGAGCTATAGTGATTCCAAAACTGATCCAGTGCGATGTATTTCGAGCCACAGCCGGCCGCCAAGGTTCTGTAACGTATTGAAGGGGTAGCCGTTATCTTGTCGGTAAAAGTATAAACCGTTCCACACACATCGGTATAGGTTACTTTGTGGTTGTAGGTATAGCCATAGTAATAAGGGATATTGTAACCGTACTCGTTATCGGTGTTTGAGTTCATTACCCGGTTGATAACGGTAGCGGCTCCGCCGGTCGGGTTCTCTATTTCGATCTTTTGCGTTATCGGAAATTTGCCTATCGGAATTGGTGTCGCGTTGTTGTAACGCAATCTTTCCTGATGGTAGATATTGTTACAGTCTGTCATATTATTAAAGCCCCAAGTTGCACTGTTACTTCTTTGCACGTCATACGTTCCGGTAGCTGTCGTAACGGTTACGCCGAGTGATTTGCTGTTGCCGCACACGTCGGTTACCACCACATTGTAACTACCGGGAGCGACCGGTTGGAGAATATTGGAAGTTTGTGGCGGTATCACTACGGCTCCGTTAGAAGAGTTTAGCAGCTTGTAGTTTGCGGGGTGTCCGGCAGTAACATTGACCGTCAATGTGCTGTTGCCCGCACAGGCAGCCGTTTGGGTTACAGTAAAGGCAAGGTTTTGTCGAACGTCGTTTATGGTAACGTCCGCCGTCTTCTGGTTAGTCTCCGTTCCGAATGTTTGAATGGCAAGCACGCGGTAACTACCGTTTGTAAAACCCGTTTCGGTATGAGTAAGCGTAGTACCCGTAGCAGGAATATCGGATATGGTACGGATAGGATTTGTCGTATTGGGCAGTTGATAGACAAATAAGTCAAACACGGCTCCGGCTTGAGTATCCGCTATGTCGATGACGATTTGTCCGTTGCCCGTACAAGTCATATGGACCGGAGTCAGCGTTAGCGTAAAATCGGTTATTGCTGCCGATAACGACTGAGCAAGCAGAAACAAACTAAGTATGCCTAAGATTTTTTTTCTGCCACTAGTTCCGACAATAGTAAATTTTTTCATTTTATCTTTAATTTTATGTTATCTATTTATATAAAAATAGCAGACATTTCTCTTGAGGTTAATTCAAAATTATCAAAAACATAACAATAAGTGAATAGAATTTATTAGTATTCTAAAAAACATCCAAGAGTGTACAAGGCATTTAAACATTTATTTGGTTAAAAGATAATACATGCATTACAAATTACAAAAAAATCACATAAACAATATAATGCTTTATTAATCAGCAAATTAATGCCAATAGATGTGTTTTGTCAAATATTATGCCAAATATTACACTCCTGTTTATTTCGTACAAATCACACCATTGATCTCACTCTCCCACTTTTACAAAGCTCAAGAGCCAGCTCCTTCCGTTTCCGAACGGGAGGAAAGAAAATAACCCTATACTTGAAGCATAAATGGCAATAAGAATTTTGTCCTAAAACTTATTATCTGATTATTATCTCTGAAAAATATAAGATTATTTTTCCAAACTGCTATTTTGCTTTCACGGTAAACAACAAAACAATCAATCCATTAGTTTTGCTGGAAAAAGTAAATAATCTAAAACATTCGTCGAAAAAATTTACAAGAAAAGCCTACGCTGGATTGTCGAATTGCAATCTGTCCACACCAAGGCACTCACAACAAATATTTTCCCTGTACCGGCATACCCTTTTAACAGAAAAATCTTGTTGTTCTTTTCGAAGAAAACAAATTCGTTTAAACTTTTGATAAGCACGTGTTGTTCTCCTGTAGATGCGAAAGGAAATTATTCCACGATTTTTGTAATAACAAAACATTGTAGCATATCTTCCGTAAAGGCAGCCGAAAAAATTTCATCAAGAGACGAGTTTGTAAAATAAAGATTATATCATTTAGAATTATATATAGCTGTTTATCAAAAATTTAATTCGACTTATCTTTTTTTTATCAACCTTATTTGCAATAAAATTATATTTGAACCAATGAACACTAATACTTGCCTATGACCAAAAGAAAAAATAATTACCAGCACCTCTTAACAAATCTTTTGGTTTGTATTAGCCTGTTCCTCAGCCTTTCGTTACAGGCGCAACACCTAAAAACCAACCTTTCGGGAACGTGGACGGTAAAACTTGATACTGAGAATGAATGGGTAAAAAAGAGCAATTGTAAAACCGAAGGCAACATCAGCCTGCCTGCCTCACTTGCCGAATATGGCTATGGTTACCCCGCCGGTACTGCCGACTTTGGGATACTTACCCCTGCCTACAAATACATAGGCAAAGCCTGGTACTCGCGCGAAATTGAAATCCCTGCAAACTGGAAAGATAAGCACCTTAAACTGTTTCTGGAACGTGTGCTTTGGGAATCGCAGGTATTGATTGATGGGAAAGAACTCAGCAAAAACGATGCGCTTGGAACACCGCATATACACCAACTTGGGCGGCTTGCGCCCGGGAAACACCGCTTAACCATATTGGTTGATAACGAAATGGTGCATAACATTGGCGACAAGGGGCACGGCTATGGCGAATACACCCAAAGCATTTGGAACGGCATTGTTGGCCGTATCGAACTGCAAGCTTTTGACCCTGTACACATCGCTTCGGTACGTACTTTCCCAAAAATAAACGATAACCTCCTGAAAGTTGAAATAAACCTGAACACATCCGTAAAAAAAGCTGTGGAAATAACATACAATATCCAATCGGTCAACGGTGGCCCGGTGGTTTTGCAGGGCGAAAAAATTTTCAAACCAACTCAGGGCCAAAAGGTGTTTCAGTTCGAAATTCCGGTGGATGGGAAACTACAACTTTGGAGCGAATTTACACCCGAAGCGTATCAGCTCGAAGTAAAGCTCAGCGCCGGCAAAAATTCAGGTTCATATTTCACCGAATTTGGCTATTACGAAGTGGGTAAAAGTAAAAACAAGGTACTGATAAATGGGAAACCGGTATTTTTGCGCGGCAACCTCGATTGTGTCCATTTTCCGCTTACCGGCTACCCTTCGTGCAACATCAACGACTGGGAGCGCATTTTTCGTATATACAAAGACTACGGGCTGAACCACGTGCGGTTTCACTCGTGGTGCCCGCCCGAAGCGGCGTTTAAAGCTGCCGACCGCATTGGTATTTACATCCAGGCCGAAGCATCAATATGGATCGACTGGTGGATGAGTGTGGACAATACGGAACGGGGCCGCCCCGAAATGAACACCAAAGGTTTCCCTAAAGGATTGGGCTACGATGCGCCACGCGACAGCTTTGTGGTGGCCGAAATGGACCGCGTAGTCGATTTTTACGGCAACCACCCCTCGTTTACCCTGTTTTGCATTGGCAACGAACTGGGCAATTCCGATTTTGATAGGATGAAAAAATGGGTAGCCGGTTTAAAGGAGAAAGACCCGCGCCGCCTGTATGCCGTATCAACCGCCCGAACTATAACCGAAGTTGATGATTATTCGGCTACGCACAACATACAAGGTATTGGGCGCACACGCGGGCTGAACGGTGCGCGTACCGATTGGGATTTTGAAGAAAACTATGCCCGGACGGACATCCCCGTGATTGCCCACGAAATTGGGCAGTGGCCGGTTTATCCGCGCTGGACAGAGATAGAAAAATACACAGGGACACAAAAAGCCCTGAACCTGGAAGGAATGAAAGCCCAGGCTGAAAAAAACGGAATTGCAGGGCAAAATGAAAAACTGGTACAGGCTTCGGGCGCCCTCAACCAAATAATGTACAAATACGAAACCGAATCGTTTCTGCGTACCGCAAGCTGCGCCGGGGTACAGCTACTGAGTATGCAGGATTACCAGGGGCAGGGCGAAGCGTTAATTGGCTGGTTAGATTGCTTTTGGGACAGCAAAGGGATAACAACGCCCGAAAAATTCAGGCAGCATTTTAACTCTACCGTCCCACTGTTGCGTATGGAAAAAATGGTGTGGCAAAACAACGAAACCTTTACCGCCAAAGCCCAGCTTTCGCATTTTGGAAATACTGCGCTGAATGAAAAATGCAACTGGAAAATAAACGACCATTGGGGGAATAAACTCGCAAACGGCACATTTAACATTCAACGCTTTGAACAAGGTTCGCTCACTGATCTTGGGCAAATTTCGTTCAGTTTAAAAAATATAGAGCAAGCACAAGAACTGCTGGTAAGTATCGAAGTAGAAAACACCGGTTTCCACAACAGTTGGAACATTTGGGTGTATCCCGAAAAATTGCCAGAGGCAGAAAATAACAGCGAAATTTTGGTTTGTTCCGAACTCGACCCAACCACCGTTCAGCAGTTAAACAACGGAAAAACTATTTTGCTAAACGCCAGCAGGTTGGGTACGGAAACCACTTTGGAAGAAGCGCATTTTTACCCCCTGTACTGGTCGCTCACCTTTTTCCCCGGGCAGGGAAAAACCAACATTGGCCTGCTGTTGGATGAATATCATCCCGCATTTGCCAACTTCCCCACTTCGTTCCATTCCGACTGGCAATGGGAAAGCATCAGCAAAAACAGCAAAGGCTTTGTCCTGAACAACCTGCCTGCATCATACCACCCAATAGCACAGCCGGTCAGCGATTTTCACCGGAACAACAAAATGGGCTCGATATTCGAATTAAAAGTAGGAAAAGGCAGATTGCTGGTTTGTGGTTACGATTTTGATGCCGACCTCCCGGTAGCGCGGCAATTAAAATACAGCCTGCTCAGTTATATGAAGTCCGTATCTTTTGCGCCACAACAAACTGTAACCCAAGACTGGTTGCAGCAGTTGTTACCGCAGATACCCAAAGCCGAAAAGGCGGTTGTTGACAGCGGTTTTGAAAATGCCGTTTTGCACGTAAAAGCTGCTGCCCTGATAAAGGACGAAGATAAAAGCCAGCCCTGGACGGCAGATAACGACGAGGTGCTAATTGCCAAAAGCGTAAGTTACAGGGTAAATGCCGGGAGAAATTGGAAAAGTAAAAACATTGCAGCCTGGGTTGGAAAAGAAATGCAGGTAAACATTAATTGCCCCGACGGGATATTAGGGACGCTGCTTGTGTATTTTGCCAATACCGGTAGTCAGCAAAATAGCGGGTTATTAGAATTTGAAGGGCGAAAAACAAAACTGGAGATAGGCGCCGGCGAAGGACAGTGGGTGAAATTTCACGTTATGCGCGAAGACAGCAACGATGGAAAACTCATACTAAAAACCTCAACCATTACAGGCACGGAACTAAAAATCACCGAAATAATTTTGCTAAAAGAATGATCAGACACACAGATAAACACCTGATTTAGTATTATTACAACAGGCAGAAAAATTGAAAACAATTGACTTTAAACGAATTGGTAAGCCCTACAATCCTTTGGTAAAAATACAAAAAGCACAAAGAAACTGAAACCACAAAAGTTGAAAAAATCGCAAAACAAGATTACTTTCAAGACGACCCTGATTGCAGTCCAAGATGTCATCAACAAATTAGAGTAAACAGAATCATTGAAACGGTTGCAAAAAGAATAGACAGATTTTTTAATATAGCAACCAAAACGGGAAAAGTTCATTTTTTTCAAACGTTTCATCGAGGAATAGCAATTCTTTCAACGTTTTATGCTAATTTTGTTTTCAGAAAAGGCTGAAACAAAACAACCAAAATTCTTATGGCTATTCAATTTGGAAAAACGTGGTGGGGCGAGCATTGGTTGCGTTCATTGGAAAATGTAGATTACGATAATCGGCTGCCGCGCGGAGCCTCGTATGCCCGCAACGGATATGTGAAAGAGATAAGATTCAAGGGGAATAAGGATTGAAAATCAGAAGAAAGCCGAAATCCTTACCCTATCAAACATCTTAAAGGTATCCAAAAAGAAAATTCCCGATTATGATGAAGAAAAAGCCATTGCCGAGCGTTTTGGCGAGCAGCCTATGTTTTACCACGGCGGATACACTGTATCCGAACGGGAGAAAATGGTGGAACGATTCCAGCACAACTGCGCCGACAAAGTTTTCCTGTTCTCGCTCAAAGCCGCCGGTACAGGGCTGAACCTTACCGCCGCTTCACACGTCATACACTACGACTTGCGGTGGAATCCCGCTGTCGAAAATCAGGCTACCGACCGCATTTACCGTATTGAGCAGAAAAAAAATGTGATGGTGTACCGCTTCATTACAAAAAATACCTTTGAAGAAAAAATAAACTATATAATTCAGAAAAAGAAACACTTAGCCGACATGACCGTAGCCACCAGCGAAAACTGGATTGGAAAACTCAGCAACAAAGAGCTTAGGGATATATTTAGTTGATAAAAGTATTCTCTTAAAACCACTCTATGTTTTTTAAAATATCAGATTAATTTACACATAAAACTCATAAACAGATAATTACAAACACTTTGCTTGCCGTGAAATTTACAATATCATCGGCAAAAAAAGAGATACAATAGTAAAAAATAAGAAACAATATAAGAACAACAGAAAAAAAGCAAACAGATGAAATTATGTAAAATAGCAATACTCGGATTAGGAGGCGTGGGAGGATATTATGGCGCAAAGTTGGCAAAAAGGTATGAAAACAATAACGAAGTTCGTATTTTTTTTATAGTCCGCGGCGAACATTTGAAAGCCATACAAAAAAGAGGAGTACACTTAACTACAGACGAAGAAGACTTTTATGCCTCGCCCCAATTGGCAACAGACACCTCGGAAGATATAGGGATGTGCGATTACGTAATTGTAACCACGAAAAGTTATGATTTACATTCGTCAATCAATCAAATAAAATCCTGTATCGGAAAAGACACGGTTATTCTTCCTTTATTGAACGGCGGCAATATATCGAAAAAAATAAGTGAGTTATTACCCAAAAGTAAGGTTTGGAGCGGTCTATCGTACATTGTCAGCCGCAAAACAGCACCTGGAGAGATTGTAACAACGGGAAGTTTGCGCCGGATGGTATTCGGATGCGAATGTGAGGACAACGAGCGACTGAACCACTTTGAACAATTGATGAAAAATGCGGATATTGATGCCGTTTGGTCTAAAAACATAAGAGAGAGCGTTTGGAAAAAATTTTATTTCATCTCCGTAACTGCCTCTTTAACATCTTACTTTAATGTAGGATTTAACGAGCTGGTAGAAACAGACGAGAGACAAACTTTTGTTGCCGGATTTGCACAAGAATTTATATCCGTGGCAGAAAAAGAGGGGATAAGTTTAGGAAAAGACACACTCAACGAGCTACTTAACCGCTCCAATAATCTTCCAACAGGAACGACCACCTCTATGCACAGCGATTTTATGACGGGAGAAAACACCGAAGTCGAAACACTTACCGGTGAAATTGTATGTTTGGCACACAAGCACAACGTGCAAACTCCCCTTTACGAAAAAGTGTACAAAGAATTAAAGAGTCGAAATAAGTAATAAAACAGGGTAAATTGAATTATTCACTCTCTCTTGTGCAATAGAAAAGGTAAAAGTATGTTTTAAGTCGCCTTTCGGATTTTCTTTTTTATGCCTCGCCTCCAAATCCCATCGGTATAGGGGGCATTGGGTTATTTTCGGACACTTTTATTTTCCCGTTTTGTTGCTCAAACTTGGTAATATTGTCTTGCAATGCCATAAGCAGCCTTTTGGCATGTTCGGGAGTAAGTATAATTCGGGATTTTACATTAGCTTTAGGCGTCCCCGGCATCAGCCGTATAAAATCTACCACAAATTCGGAAGCAGAATGCGATATGATGGCAAGATTGGAGTAGATACCTTCTGCTACTTCAGGCGACAATTCGATGTTTAACTGATTCTCTTGACTATTTTGCATATTGATAAATATTTGGATAATGATTTTAAAAATCTAAAACAAAGATACAATTATTTTGAATAAATGACAAATGCTCAACAAGATACTTATCCGTAGAAGAAAGCCTCAGAACTAAGAGGGTGTAAAAGATTTCGTCAAGCCAATATGCAGGCGACGGCAATGCTGTAAAATTTGGAAAGGGCGGTTTCGCTTCGGGAAGTAAGCACGCAT
Source organism: Paludibacteraceae bacterium (assembly GCA_047974405.1). Taxonomy (GTDB): domain Bacteria; phylum Bacteroidota; class Bacteroidia; order Bacteroidales; family Paludibacteraceae; genus UPXZ01. Next base: position 10,659 of record JBKECI010000059.1, read on the forward strand.
GGTTTTTCGGTGCCTTGAAGTATGCCCCCCATTTGCGCATTGGCAAAAAGCGCCACCGATTTGTAAAAAATATTAGCGCAAGCAAAATCGGGAAAAATAAGTACATCGGCATCGCCCAATACGGGAGAGGGTATTTTTTTGATTTCCCCTCTCTCTTTGTCCAACGCCAAAAAAATATCCAAAGGACCATCGATAATCACATCGCCAAATTCTCCCATACGCCACATTTGCATGATGTTCAAATAATCCTGCATAAACTGTATTTTGGGATTTGCAACCTCCGTTGCATGTATCAATGCGATCTTAGGACGTTCCAAACCAAACCTATGGCAAGTATCAATGGCATATTTTACCATTTGTTCTCTTTGCTCCAAAGTGGGATAGGGGATAACAGCGGGGTCCGAAAAAAAAACCAATTTATGGTAACCCGGGATTTCAAGCGCAGCATTGTAAGTAAGCACATTTCCTTTTGGGAGCAACCCCTTCTCTTTGTCCAATATTGCGCGCAAAATCACATCGGTGTTTACAAGTCCTTTCATCAATATATCACATTCACCCTGTTTCACCATACGTACAGCTTCGAGGGTTGCGGCGTTTACCTCGGGGACATCTACAATGTGAATATGAGAAGATACATTAGGCTGTTGAAACAGATAATTCTCAATTTCAGCCACATCCCCTACAAGAAACACTTCTACGATACCAGTTTCGACAGCCTGCATCACAGCATCCAGCGTATGAGTATCTATTGCATTGGCAACAGCCATACGCTTTCTGTATTGTGACTCGGCAAGGTGAGATGTGAGGTTGTCAAACGATTTTATCGGTTGCATATTTTCACTGTTTTTTTTTCGAGAACTATTGCAAATATATACAATAATCTGTTGTTATGCAACCCTCTGTGTCTGAAACGGATAAACAGAACATATATCGAACTTACAAATAGATGTCATAAAAAATATTTTTAGATAAAAATAAAATTAAACAGTACGTGTTACTTATGATTGTGTCAAAAATAAAAGAAAAAACTTTTATGCCTTAGTCGGTTGTTTATGCTAAACAAATTATTTCGTTGCATTGTTTTTATAGTAAAATAAAAATTAAAAAGCAGACTTATATAAAACAAGTATGATTAGTAAATCACACAAAATTATGATTTACTTAGTATGTAAGTTCCACCTAACAACTAAAAAACAAATTTTAAACCTATGAAACACTCTATCAAAACCGAATGGAAGGGCAATATGGCTTTTGAAACCGAACTGGACGGGCATAAACTGATAGTAGATACCGCCAAAGATGCCGGAGGATACGATTTAGGTCCCCGACCTAAAGCACTGATGCTTGCCGCGTTGAGCGGTTGTACAGGAATGGATGTGGTCTCTATCTTAAAAAAAATGCGTGTTGATTTCAAATCATGCAATATTTATGTAGAGGCAAATGTAACCGAAGAACATCCCAAGCATTATAACAGCATGCATCTGACATACGAATTTACTGGAAAAAATTTGCCTCAGGACAAGTTGGAAAAAGCGGTAAACATGTCGTTGGAAACATATTGTGGAGTGGGTGCCGTGTATAAAAAAAGTATGGAAGTTACCACCGAAATAAAAATTATTGACGGATAAAACCGCATTTTCTATCGGAAACCAAGCATAAAAATATCAATTTTTGAGTCAGAAACGCATGCTTTCCTCGTCCAAAGCAAGTTCTCCGTTTTGATACTTTTTGTAATTGGCAGAGAGGATAGCCATAAATCGGGCTATCTCTTGCCGAGCCTTTTCTGTTGCGGGAGTAAGGTCAGTTTTTTTCATACGGAGTAGCATAATACCGTATTGAAAATTGAAACAAATTTCTATGCTACCCACTTCCCGATTACTTTGAGAGGTATAAAGTTGCTGGAGATATGATTGGATATTGCGAAAACTCATATTGTATGCCGCGTCCGCTCCCGACCGCAACATCAACGAATGGAACTCATCCAATTGATTGACGACGTTTTTGTTTATTTGAAGATGTCCTTTCTTTGCCACATTCTCTATCCTCATCATCTCTATAAGGCTTTCGTACCATTGGTACAATGTTTTTTTTTCTTCTTCTGAAATGGGATATGGATCGATAATCTGTTTGCTTACGTTATTGATGTCCAACCGAAAGGCGCGCAACAAATCTTCTATCTGCCACATATAGAGCAGGTACTCACAGATATTCTCTTTTTTCAATTTTTGTGCTATAAACATTGTGTCGCTATCAAAGGTTTGTGGCAATGATTATTCGTCTATAAAAAACGGTTCAAAAAAATCGTCTAAATCCCGTCTCTCTTTTTTGGTGGGTCTCCCCGTCCCTCTTTGCCTATTTGACTGCATTGCCAACTTACCCAACTGGATAAGGTCGAGTTGGTCGGGGGCAGTAATTTCTTCTCTAAATTCGGGAACAAGCTTTGCATTGATTCTGTTTTGTGTCAAACCTGTAACTTTGAATAAGCGTATTATAGGACCGGCTTTTATCCCTATAATATCTCCGCTCTTGATGGTTCTGGATGGTTTCACCGCCGTGTCGTTTAACATTACCTTTCCCTTTTTGCAAGCATCGGTTGCCAAAGCGCGTGTCTTGAACAGTCTAACAACCCAAAGCCATTTGTCTATACGGATTTCCATAGAGGTATCGCTAATATAAGTCCCATTTGCCTCCGGTAGCACTCTCCCAAGGAATAAAATAAGAGAGGGTAAACTTCACGTCAAAAGCTGTATCTTGGTTTTTGTTACTTGGAATGTCGGGAAAGTATCCGTCCACTCTATCCGAAAGAAATTGAGTTTGCCTAAGTTCTATTCCTGCACCAAAGTAGTCCGAAAATCGGTATTGATAGCCAATTCCCGCAAAAAGACCGACCGTATTTGTGTCTATTTTTTCCGAATCATTCAGCAACGCATTGGAAAATATGCCTTTTGCTCCGCTAAAAAGATAGATAGAATGTGGAAAGGTCTTTTCGATATAGCTGTTGCCCCAAACAACGTATTCAAACTGCAATCCTATGCTTGATGCTTTAGAGTTGAAGAATAACCCTCTACCTCCATTGTAGTCGTGTTTGTCTTCTCCTTTGTACTGGTCGTAACCTCCAAAAACTCTCACTCCTAAATTAAACGGGAACACATACCTGAAACCGAGTGATACCCCTAAACCCAAATCATTTTTGAGTAAACTGGTAAAATTGTCACCACCAATGTCTCCAGACATTTTATTGGGTCCAAATCCCAATATCAACGCTTTGTCGGCTTGAGAAAACATGCCAAATGGAAATAAAAATAACATTATGACTATTAAGACATTCTTCATAATTAACTCATCTATTATTATACTGATTCATAGTTGATTGTGTTCCCGATAGGCAAAAGCTTTTGATTATTTCTATCGCTTTTTCTATTCTATCCATAAGTCCTTTTTTTTCTTCTTCTGTCCATTTGCCCAACACGTATTCTATTTGTCTCCCTCTTGCAAAATCATTTCCAATACCAAATCGCATACGTGCATAATTATTGTGTCCCAATATTTCTTGTATATTTTTCAATCCATTGTGGCCGGCATCCGAGCCGTTGGGTTTTAATCGAAGTACACCAAAGGGCAAAGCTATATCATCCACTACAATCAGCACATTTTCTATCGAAATATTTTCTTTTTGCATCCAATATCTTAAAGCATTTCCACTCAAATTCATAAAGGTAGATGGTTTGAGTAGTGTCAGTATTTTTCCTTTTAACTTGATTTCGGCAGTAGAGCCGTAGCGGTTTTCCGTAAAAAAAACATTGGACACTTTTGCAAAAGTGTCCAATATCGCAAATCCTATATTGTGGCGGGTATCTTGGTACTCGGTTCCGATATTACCCAATCCTGCTATTAAATACTTCATTCAGCACAGTTTTACTTGCCTGCGGTAGCAGCAGCTCCGCGTGCGGCACGGGTAAGTTTTACTTGTGCGACTACTGCGTTTTTTGCATTTAATAGTTCAATGTCTTTTACTTGAACTTTTCCTACCTGTATCGATTTGCCAAGCCCAAGACTAGTAACATCGATTTTTATAATTTCGGGGATATTTGTGTAAATCCCTTTTACTTTCAATTTACGCATTTCGAGGCTCAATTTACCTCCGGCTTTTACCCCTTCTGCCAGCCCCAAAAGTTTTACGGGAATTTCTATTGCTACCGGTTTTTTCTCGCTTACTTCAAGAAAATCTATATGCAATACTTCATCGCTTACCGGATGAAACTGAATATCTTTTACAATGGCTTTTACAATACTTTTGCCTACAGACAGGTTTACCACAAAAACTTCAGGAGTGTAAATCAGTTTTCTCAAATCGCCTCCAGTGGCGGTAAAGTGTATGTTCTCTTTTCCTCCGTAGAGTACGCAAGGTATAATGCCTTCTGTTCTTGCCGCTTTGGTAGCCTTTTTACCCAATTCTTGACGGACTTCGCCTTTTAATTCAAATGTTTTCATCTGTTCCTAAAAAATTAAAAATGTTTTGTGTTACTCAAAATTTAAACGTTTGCTTTTTAAGTGATTTGTCGCTTAATTTCCCATCACACTTTCTTTTGCAAAAAAGCGATGCAAAGATACGAATAAGTTTTTGAAATTCAAAAGTTGAGCATATCTTGCTGACCGGCTATAAACTTTTCGGCTTTGTCAATCGCCTCCAATTTGCCAACGTCTATTATTTTCAAGTTGTCGGGAATGTATCCGATGATTTTTTGCGTTTGACAGTAATTAAGATAAAAATCCATAATAGAAAATTTATCGCCATACCTTTTCATCAGTTTAAATATCTCGGGAGATATTATCTGAATGCCGGCAAAAGCCAGTTTGTTATAGATTGCCGTATCCATTTCGGGAAGAGGCTTGGTCTCTTTTGTAGTTTCGTTTATCCATCCGCGAAGCGTGTTGTTTTCATCAAAAAACAGGTAGCGATAAGTATCGCGAGGATTTACTACCAACGTACTCAGCGCATTTGACTGTTGGGTGTGATAAGCAAAGAGTTTTTGTAAGTCTATGTTGGAAAGAATATCTACGTTGTGTACCAAAAAAGGTTGATTATCGTCAAAAAAACATGATGCCTTTTTTATTCCTCCGCCTGTATCAAGCAGTTTATCACGCTCGTCCGATATTTCCACGCAGATACCAAAGTTGTTTTTTTGTTTTAGAAAGTCGATTATTTGATTGGCGTGGTGGTGTACATTTATCACAATTTCTTTTATACCGACAGATTTTATTTTAACAATAGCATGTTCTATAAGCGGCACACCGTTGATGGCAATCAATGCTTTGGGTAAATTTTCGGTAAGCGGTCTTAGCCGTGTGCCAAGTCCGGCGGCAAATATGAGGGCTTTCATCGTAAGAATATTTTCACAAATATAGTTTAAAATATCACACATACCCCATTCTAAAATACTTTTTTTTGATATTTATGGCTAAGAAACGGCAATATCTATGCTATATAGATTGATGAGAAGCGTCTCTTTAATCGTATCGTAACAGATATTTCTTAAATTGTAACAGATGCAACATTTTTCTGTAATATAAAACCATGAATTTTGCGGCGTGAAACAATGAAATATTTTTTTGATGAAAAAAAACACTTTAGAAATAACATTTCTTTTCTTAACTAAACCATTCGTCATATTGACTTTTCTGCTTGTATCCATCACTATTCAAGCTCAAAACGGTTCGATAGTAGGAAGAGTAACCGATGTTTTCAGTAACGAGCCATTGATTGGTGCTTCGGTATTGGTTACAGGGAGCACTATGGGAAGCGCCTCTGATTTTGACGGCAATTACAAAATTTCAGGCCTAAAACCAGGAATTTATTCTCTTACTATCAGCTATATATCATACAAAACATTATTAAAAAAGAGTGTGATTGTCGAATCTGGCAAACAGACAATTTTGGATATTATGCTCGAATCAGCAGACATTGCCTTGAAAGAAATAGAGGTGGTAGCAAAAGCCAATCGTGAAAGCGAAAACATACTGCTAATGGAGCAAAAGCGATCGCTGCTTGCTATACAGGCGGTAGGTGCCAAAGAGATGTCGCGTAAAGGAATAAGCAACGCAGAGGCAGCGGTGTCACAAGTTTCGGGTATCTCCAAGCAGGAAGGGGTAAAAAACGTGTTTGTACGTGGACTTGGAGACCGCTACAATCATACCACGCTCAACGGATTGCCTATACCATCTGGAGACCCCGAGTACAAAAACATATCTCTTGATTATTTCGGCGCCGATATTATCAAAAATATTGGAGTAAGCAAAGTATTTTCAAGCAAAAACTATAGCGATGTGGGAGGAGCTGTTATAGATATTTCTTCAAAAGAATTGGCAGGAGATAAAGAGTTGAACCTCGACTTGTCTGTCGGATTGAACAATCAAACGATAAACGCCGATTTTTTAAAAATGGATGGTGTCGGTTATTGGGGATTTTCCAACACAAAACAGCCCGTGAATAATTACAAGTCGATTTGGGGATTCAACAGCAGTCTCGATCCATCTTCTGTTTCGCTACCACTAAATTACAGCTATGGGCTTTCGGGTGGCAAAAACTATAAAATAGGAGAAAACAGTAATCCACTGTCATTTTACATAGTGGCAACCTATAGCTCCAAATATGCCTACACAAAAGAAAGAGTTGTAAATACAGGCTCTACAGGCGTAATCGATGCTGATATGGACGGACATAAATTTTCTCAAAACATCAATCAGTTGGTGCTTCTCAATATAAATATGGAGTTGAATAAAAAACATCAGATAGATTACAATTTTATGCTCGTTCATGACAACAGTCAGTATGTGGGACAATATATAGGACTGAACAGCGGCAGCTATCAGGGTACGGGACAATTGGATCAATACAACGGAGAAGGATTTTTGAGACGACAACAATCTAACGACAATCTACTGATGGTCAATCAGTTTATTTCAGATTGGGAATTGTCGGAAAAACACAAGTTGGGCGCTGCTGTTGCCTATAACTACGAACGGGGAATAGAACCCGACAGAAGAATAAATAATTTGTTTCGCCTCAACTCTACCGATTATGAATTACTCGCCGGTACCGGTATGCAAATGAGAAATTTTTCAACCCTTTGGGAGCATGACCTCAACGCCAAATTCGAATTAACGAGAAAACTGGCTCAAAAATTCAAAAACGATATTTCATCTGTACATATTGGCTACAAAGGGCGATTTTTGACTGATAATTTTAATGCCTCTGAATACAGTATGACAGCAGTTGTGGGAGAAACACAAACTCTTGAAAATTTAATGTTTGACAGTTGGTACAATCAACAGAACTTAGTGGACAATAAGTTCAGTATGTACAACAAAATAGTAAGCACATACAATGTACTGAAGTTAATTAATTCGGGCTATGCAGAAATGGATTATCAATTCAATCCGAAGTGGTCTTTCAATTTGGGATTGAATGTCGATCAAATTTATTTGTCTGTTGATTACGATGTAAAATCGGGAAATGTAGCAAAAGATAGAGTAACAAAGAGTTATCTTTACATACTCCCAAGTTTTAATATCAAATACGATATCAACGATAGAAACACTGTTAGATTAGGGTTGAGCAAAACATATACGCTACCGCAATCAAAAGAAATTTCTCCTTATCAATATATTGGTATCAACTTTAAAAGTCAGGGAAATCCGGATTTGACACCTTCGCAAAATTACAATCTCGACTTAAAATGGGATTATTACCTGACTCCTTCCGAATTGATTTCGGCTACTGGATTTTACAAAATAATTGATAACCCCATCGCCCGCATTGAAGTAAACAACTCTGGCGGATATCTTACATACAAAAATTTAGGAGGAGACTCTCCCGTTAACGATGCTATGGTTGCCGGTTTTGAAACAGAAATAAGAAAAAATATCTTTAATCGCGCCAACTCTTCCGAAGAAAAAACCAATAGGCTGACTGCCGGACTTAGCGCCTCGTATATCTACTCAAAAGTAAAGGTAATAAGCCTTCCCAATACACCCGACAAAGATTCGCAATTGGAGGGAGCAGCACCTTATATCATCAATTTCGATTTGTCTCACAATTATTCACACAAAGTATTTTCATTAAATAACTCTCTCGTATTCAACTATTTCAGTGATAGAGTTTATACTATAGGTACTACAGGATTTCAAGATGTGATAGAACAAGGTGTCCCCACGCTCAGTTTTGTTTCATCTGCCAAACTCAATCGTCATCTCGAAATTAAACTTAAAGCCAAAAACATATTAGACCCAACATTTCGGCTCACACGGCAAGGCAATGCCGGCGGCAACAACGTGGTATTGAACGAATACAAAAAAGGGACAAATATAAACTTGGGCGTATCATACATATTTTAACACTCATAATCTGATTTAAACTAATTTATTAACAAAATGAAAAAACTATTTTTTAATCTTTTTACAGGTACAATTTTGATTTCATTATTAACCCTGACTTCGTGCAAGTCCAATGACAAAAATGATCCAATAGATGTACTTATCGAACAAGGCGTACTCTACGGAACTCTGGAACATGAAGCAACTCTGGATGCTTCTAAAGTTTATTCCCTGACAGGGACTTTAGTTATTGCCGATGGAGGCGTACTCACGATCCCAGCCGGAACAAAAATCAAAGCTCAGGAAGGATTCGGGAGCTATATACTTGTAGCACAAGGTGGAAAAATCAATGTAAACGGTACGGCAGCAAACCCCGTAATTATGACAGCTGCCGATGAAACCAACGCTGCTTCGGGATACTGGGGAGGTTTGGTAATCAACGGCAGAGCAAAAATATCGGGAACTACGGGAGTTACAGCAACAAGTTCTTGCGAAATGAATACCGAATATATTTATGGTGGTACAAACGATGCGGATAATTCGGGAAACATCACCTATTTGATGATCAAATATGCCGGAGCACGTTCTAGCGCAGAAGTTGAACACAACGGACTGACACTTGATGCGGTAGGCAATGGCACAACTATCGAAAATATTTATATTTTGGAAAGTGCCGACGACGGCATCGAATTTTTTGGAGGAACCGTGAACGTAAAAAATCTGTTAGTGGTAAACTCAGACGATGACATGTTTGACAACACCCAAGGATACCGTGGAGCATTGACCAATTGCTACGGAATTTGGGAAAAAGGCTTTACCAGTTCTGAATCAGACCCACGCGGCGTAGAATCTGATGGCAATTTGGACGGTAAAACCCCAGAAGATGCAAATCAGACCGATTTTTCTATCACAAATATGACCATAGATATAAAATTGGACCCGGCAACCACAGCCGATAAAATTTTACAAGATGTTGTCAAAATTCGGCGCGGTGCCAAAGCAAACATTGTCAATGCCCTGATCAAAGGGACAGGAACAGTGCAAGATTTGGCAGATTGTACCGACAGCAAGGGCGATGCCGCCACCGGAACCATCATTGATTTAACCAATTTGCTCATAAGCCCCATAACCGGTTCCGAAAAGAAAGTGGGTACCAATAACGCCGCTATAACCATTTCTACAAGTAACACCGGCTGCAACACAAGTATATTTAGTTGGACGGGCTATACCGGTTTTTGATTCACGTCCAAGCATTCTGTTTTCTTGACGATTATATTTTCAATTTATGAAGGCATTTCAAACAGATGAAATGCCTTCTATATTGAAATTTTATTCATTTTTCATAAAAATATCATTTCCAGCCGTTGTAACACATATTAAATTTGCGGACAATAATTATCGATAAGTGTATTTATTGTTTGTAAATCCATACCTTTGTTACAAAAATACTACAAAAAAAAAGATTTCACACACATCTTGCTCTACAATACATACAGCTATGAAAAAGATAATACTACCCACGTTAATTGCTGTTTTCACACTATCAGCAGTAGCTCAAAATCAATCAATCACCATCGTTCAAACCAATGGAGTCTATTTTACCGATGCTTCGCAAAATACGCTATATACCGGAGAGTACAAAGAATATTTTGACAACGGCTCGTTGAAACTGGAAATGTATGTCAAAAATGGACGTCCAGAAGGAGCGTACATTGTATATTTTGACAATGGTAAACCCAATGAAGTACGCGCCTACCGTAACGGGGAGTTTCACGGACTATGGAGAACATACAACAGAGCCGGACTTTTAGTAGCTGAAGCCGGATATAAAAACAACAAAAAAGACGGTGTATGGCGTGTATGGGACGATTCTGGGATTATGCGTTACGAGATGCACTATGTCGCAGGCAAAAAAAGCGGTGTATGGTATATGTGGGATGAAAAAGGGAAACTCATTTCCGAAAAAAAATATTAAACTGGTCGCAATACGCTTTTCATTTTTTTGTCTCCTGTTTGTAATGACAATGTAACTTCAAATATGGATTTTTGTACCAAATTATTTTACACAACAAAAGGTATGAAAAAACTATTTAACACAATGCTGTTGGCGTGCATTATCACCCTCTCGTTTGCAAACAACGGCAATGCAAACAACAACAATTCGAAGGAGGCAAGTGCGGCAAAAGTTTATGAATATATAAATGTGAGTGGCGTTATTATCGACCAAAGCAACAATGAAACACTTGCCGGAGCAACAATATTAATAGATGGAAAGAAATACTACTCCGACTTGGACGGGAATTTTAATCTCATATCACTTTTGCCTGGTAAGCACCACATCGAAGTGGAAATGATATCGTACAGTAATTCGAAAATGGAAATTGATGTCCAGAGCAATATGCAGTTAAAAATTAAGATGATTCAACAGTAAACTGTTTTGGATCATTTTACAATATCAAAAACGAGGCTGTCTTAGAGTAAAATTTTAAGACAGCCTCGTTTATAATATTTGTATTCTTAGTGCATTGTTACATGTTGGTATTGTCCACAATTTTTACTCCCAGCGAATAGGTTAAGTCTGTTGGTAAACCTGTATTGGGATTATTGTCAATAAAAGCGCCTATCATCGTGTTTTTTTCATACATATTCAGTGGACCTACATAGGCTTTGTAGTAGTTAATTAAATTTTTTATTGTAGCTGTTTTTTCAAAACGTTCTTCGATGTAATACTGTACGTTGGTTCTGTTTTTTCCGGCCGCATCGTCTTCTACAATTCCATAAGTAGCGAGTAGTGTATTGTTTGCATCAAACTGGTAGATGACTTTGATGACTTTAACAACATTTGTGGTAGTTCTGTCGTAAACCAATGTACTGGAGGTTGATTCGTTGTCGTTGAGAGTACCCATTTCTTGTGTTTGCACTACCGTTTTTGAGGCTCCTTTTTTGAAATAAAGATTTCCGAGAATATTCGTCCGCGCTTCTACGGTAACAGTAGTTGTGGCAGACAATGATTTATCCGTCGCTTTATAGGTAATGGTGGCAACCCCTACTCTTTTGGCAGTAACCTCACCTTTTCCACCAAGCACGGTTGTTACACTTGCTACGGTATCGTTGCTTGTTATCCAATTGTAGGTTTTGTCTTTTGCAAGTCCATCTTCGCTAAAACTTGGCGAAATTGTTACCGTCTGCCCATAACTTAACGTTGCCGTTGTTGGCGAAACCGAAACCGTACCTAATTTGGGGTCATCTTTTTTACAAGAACTTAACAGCACTCCTATCATCAAGAGTGGAAATAGTAGTTTTTTCATATTATTATATAATTAAAAATTTCAAAAAATACATCAAAAAACGAGCCAAAAACAGTCTTTATGATATTATTAACAATTTGGCGTATCTATTTGTTTATCATATTAAACAACCCTTGGCAGGCATCTTCCAACAAATTTATCACATTTTCAAATCCTTTGTCTCCTCCGTAATAAGGATCTGGGATATTGTTTGCCACCATTTTACGGTTGTATTCGGTCATCTTATGGATTTTCTGCCTTGCCTCGTCTGTCTTCGCCAGCCTGTTCAGTTGGTTGATGTTTTGTTCGTCCATCCCTACAATATAGTCAAAGCGTTCCATATCTTCCGGCGTTACCGGGCGGGATCGGTGTGATATATGATATCCCCGTTTTTCGGCATGTTGCCTCATTCTTGTGTCGGCTTTTTCTCCTTCGTGGTAGCCTATGAGTCCGGCTGAGTCGGTGTGATACTCAACGGTTTTACCATTCTTCTCTAAAATATGATTAAAGATGGTTTCTGCCATCGGTGAACGGCAAATATTTCCCAAACACACAAAGAGGATGGATATTCTGGTCATATATGATTTTGCATTTTTTTATCAAATAGATAAAATTTGAACCACTCCTAATAGATTTTCGTTGACGGGTTTATCGTCTTTTATGGCTTTGGTAAAGGGTACGTGTACTATCGCGTTATTTACTATCCCTATCATAATGCTCCGCTGCTCATCAAGCAAAGCGTCGATAGCAGCTACTCCCATGCGGCTGGCCAAAATACGGTCATAAGCGGTAGGAGAACCTCCTCGCTGTATATGCCCAAGTATGGTTACACGTACGTCGTATTCGGGGTATTCGCGATGCATACGCTCTGCCAGTCCGTTTGCGCCTCCGGTAACATCGCTCTCAGCAACAATTACAATGCTGCTGTTTTTAGATTTCCGAAATCCGTTTTGTACCAACTCTGCCAACTGATCCACCTGAGTCTCGCGCTCGGGAATGATGGCTGCCTCTGCTCCTGAGGCCAAAGCGCTGTTTAGCGCCAAAAATCCGGCATCGCGCCCCATTACCTCTATAAAAAATAGTCTTTCGTGCGATGAAGCGGTATCACGAATTTTATCTACGGCATCGGTAATGGTATTCAAAGCGGTATCGTAACCTATGGTCGAGTCTGTTCCGTAAAGGTCATTGTCAATAGTGCCCGGCAATCCTACAATGGGTACATTGAACTCTTGCGCAAAAATGCGTGCGCCGGTAAAAGTTCCATCTCCACCAATAACAACTAATGCGTCTATCTCTTCGTTTCGCATGTTTTCGTAGGCAAGTTTTCTCCCTTCGGCTGTTGTAAATTCTGCACAGCGGGCCGATTTTATAATGGTACCTCCCTGCTGTATAATATTGCTTACATTTTGTGTCTGAAATTCTTTGATTTCTCCCGTAATAAGTCCTTTATAGCCTCTATAAATGGCTTTTACACGTATTTTATTAAAAATAGCGGCACGGGTAACGGAGCGTATCGCAGCGTTCATACCCGGAGCATCTCCTCCGGATGTCAGTATTCCTATACATTTTATTTTGTATTCCATAATTATATTGTTGTTTGTTAATTTTTTAATCAGTAATGGTCCAAAGAGTATTGGTCCCGATTCAAATACTTTGTTTTATTGATTGTGATTCTCCGGATTTGTGTCGGTAATTCTTTTAGCAACCTCTTCCATTAGCCATCGGGGAGTGGATGTGGCGCCACAGATTCCTATTTTTTTTGTTGTATCCAAATGTAATGTATCAATCTCACTCGGTTCTGTAATAAAGTAGGTATTTGGATTGTTTTTTTTACAGTGTTCGAACAGAATTTTTCCATTTGAACTTTTTTGACCGCTTACAAACAGAACAATATCATTCTTTGCTGCAAAGGTAGCAATATTTGGCATTCTATTGGCTACTTGCCGGCAAATTGTATCGGAATATTTAAATATGGCATCAGGGTGCGTTTTTTCTGAGATGGTTTTCACTAGATTATTAAATCCATCCAGCGATTTGGTTGTTTGAGAAAAAAGATGAATATTTTTGGAGAAATCAACTTTATTCAAGTCTTCTTCGTTTTCTATGACTGTAGCTTGGTCGTTTGTTTGCCCAAGTAACCCTACCACTTCGGCATGTCCCTTTTTCCCGTATATAAGTACCTGTTCTTCTTCTGAGGAGGCATCATACGATGATTTTATCTTTTTTTGCAACCTCAACACCACAGGACATGAGGCGTCTATCAAATTTATGTTGTTCGCTTTGGCTATTTCGTAGGTAGAAGGGGGCTCTCCGTGTGCGCGGAAAAGCACTTTTACATCATGAAGTTCTTTCAGTCTTTCGTGATTGATAGTTATCATACCCAAGTCGGCTAATCGTTTGACCTCTTGCCCATTGTGTACAATATCTCCCAAACAATAGAGTACTTCTCCTTTAGCAAGTTCCTCTTCAGCTCTTTTTATAGCGTTTACTACACCAAAACAAAAGCCGGATTTTTCATCTATTTCAATATTTGACATAATAGCTCAGAATTTTAGTTGTTACCTCCTTTTGTTGAACATCATTGGAGAAAAGATCAAGATACACAAAACAATTAATTCAGCACCTTTAGAGTTTAATGATATAATCGCCTGACAGCAAATCACATGATATGTTATCTATAACTAAATCCTTATGGTTCTTTATCTTTCCATATTTTTCATCAATCAAATGTTCAAAACACTGAACTAAAACACTCTTTCGTCAAATAATGTTTGCAGTATTGCTTGCTGCTCTGACATAGTAAGGTACGAGTTGTCTATTACAATGGCATCGTCTGCTTTACGCAGGGGGCTTTCTGTTCGATTTTGATCTCGCTCGTCCCGTTCCTTAACATTTGCCAGAACTTCGTAATACTCGATTTGCTCCCCGTTGAAACGTAACTCATCGTATCTTCTTTTGGCTCTCACTTCGGGATCGGCTGTTAAGAATATTTTTAGTTCTGCATCGGGAAAGACAACCGTTCCAATATCTCTTCCGTCCATCACTATCCCTTTTTGAAGGCCTAAGGCTTGTTGCTGACGTACCATTTCTTCCCGAACAAACCCGATGGTGCTAATTCGACTGGCGCCGTTGGCAACGTTCAGTGTACGAATTTCTTTTTCTATATTTTTGCCGTTAAGATAAGTCTCTTGAAGTCCGTTTTCATTTGTTTTGAACGATATGTTTATCTCGTCAATATGTTTTTTGAGTTCTTTTTCATTGATGGAATTTTCATTCATCCAACCGTTTTCAATGGCAAATAGCGCAACTGCTCTATACATAGCGCCAGTATCCACATAGATGTATCCTGCTTTTTTTGCCATTTTTTTTGCCATAGTGCTTTTGCCGCATGATGAGAAACCGTCAATGGCAACAATTATTTTTTTCATCTGTTTAACAATTGATTTTCCATTTATCAGATGGAACCTTTGATAATTAAAACAACCATATACCCCACAAGATTAATGATTATCTCAATCTGGTTGGTTTCATAGAGGTAATTAAATTTTCTTTTTAAAAAAAATGCTTGGATTACATCCCCGAAAATTCTTTCAAAGAGGTACTGATGGAGAATTGAGAGGTGTAAACCCCCCGTTGGTATTGAACTACACCAAAACCTACATGAAATTTATACAACTTTATCCCTCCTCCGAACGAAAATCCGGCAGTACTTCTAAAGCCTTCGATGCTCATCTCTCTGCTACGACGGTGATTGTAGGAGGCAGCCAGATAAAAATTGTTGGAAGGGATAAACTCTACGCCCAAAACGGTATGCCTGAATGCCATATCTATAAATGAGACACCCTTGTCGGAAGAGGTGTTGTCTATCGTTGTTTCGGGTTGGTTCTCTGATTGATATCGTAAATCCCAATGATTCAGGCTGTTTAGCGTCATAGAAATACGCAGAGGGGCATGTTTAAATTTGAGGCTACCTCCGAGTTGTATATCAAAAGGGAGAGGCTCGCGGTGCTGCCCGTCTTCATCGGTTCGGTATGATTTGAACTGAAATCCGATGTTTTTTAAAACTAATCCGGCACTAAAAAGCCCGGTACTGTCTCTGTAGTTTACTCCGGCATCTAAGGCAGCACCTATGCTGGTGTACCGTTCATATGCCGAGACAATGGGTTTGAATGTACCCCCTACCGTAAAATATTTGTTTAACGGGCGGGCGTAAATCAGATGAAGAGCCATATCTTTGGCATAGAAAGTTCCGGTAGGATTGTTTACTTCGTCCCTACCGTCAAAATCGCCCAAATCTACATATTGTATGCCGATGGCGGCGTAATTTTTATCTCCGAAGTTACGTCCGAAGATAGCCGTTCCAAATTGAATGTCTGCCAGATAATTAGAATAATTCAGCCCGATAACTCCATCTGTTTCCGGGGTAAGTAGCGAAGGATTGGTAAATGCAAAATTCAGATCGTTGTCCCGTAATGAGATATTATTACCTCCCAATGCGCCTATTCTAGAAGATACAGGGAGGTCTAAAAATCGATAGACACCTACTCCGGCCTGCGAAAACAGAGAGTATGTGTGGAATACGGAGGCGATTAATAGGAGTGTTTTGACTTTCATTGTACAAGTAAAAAATTTCTGTCAAAGGTACGTTTTTTTATTTTTTCGAGAAAATTTGAACCATTAGAAATACTTTCAGCAACGAAAACTTTAGGTATTAAACGCAGAGAGGATATAAAAATTGTATCTCCTTACCGGAAACAACAAAGATTTATTTTTTCAGTCCGATGTAGTTTTTCTCGAACAGTATAGTGCAAAACAGAAAAAAATATACCTGTTTTTTAATACGTTTTCTAGACGGTAAGGCTTTACATTTCTCCACAAATTTGTATCTTTGCACCTCTTTTTATTTTTTTTGAAATCAAGTAGGCTGTTCTATGACCTACAACCTGTAATGATAAAATAAATGAAACGTACTACCGTAACTTCTGCTTTGCCGTATGCAAATGGTCCTGTGCATATAGGACATTTGGCGGGCGTTTATGTCCCTGCCGATATTTATGTTCGCTATCTTCGTCTGAAAGGAGAAGAGGTGTTATTTGTCGGAGGTTCTGACGAACACGGTGTACCCATCACTATCAAAGCCCGCAAAGAAGGCGTTGCACCGCAGGATGTGGTGGACCGCTATCACAAAATCATCAAAAAGTCGTTTGAGGATTTCGGCATTTCGTTTGATGTATATTCGCGCACAACTTCTAAAACACACTACGAAATGGCGTCCGATATTTTTAGAACCATTTACGACAAAGGTGGATTTGTAGAACAAACTTCGGAACAATATTACGATACGGAGGCTCGACAATTTTTAGCAGACAGATACATTACCGGGACCTGCCCCCATTGTGGTAACGAAAATGCCTATGGAGATCAATGCGAACAGTGTGGCACATCGCTTAGCCCTACCGAACTAATTCACCCAAAATCAGCGATAAGTGGTAGCATTCCCGTTATGCGGGAAACCAAACACTGGTACTTGCCACTCGACAGATATCAAAATTGGCTTTCACAGTGGATATTAGAAGAGCACAAAGAGTGGAAACCAAACGTATATGGACAATGCAAAAGTTGGCTCGATATGGGATTGCAACCACGCGCAGTAAGTCGCGATTTGGATTGGGGAATCCCTGTTCCGATAGAGGGAGCCGACGGAAAAGTACTCTACGTATGGTTTGATGCCCCCATTGGTTACATCTCAAATACCAAAGAGTTGTGTGATGAGCAACCCGAAAAATACGGCAATTGGGAAAAATGGTGGAAAGACTCCGAAACACGTTTATTGCATTTTATTGGAAAAGATAACATCGTATTTCATTGCATCGTATTCCCCGCTATGCTTAAAGCAGAAGGTTCCTATATTTTGCCCGACAATGTCCCTGCAAACGAGTTTTTAAACTTAGAGAACGACAAAATTTCTACTTCACGTAATTGGGCAGTTTGGTTGCACGAATATCTGGAAGATTTCCCCGAAAAACAAGATGCGTTAAGGTATGTACTCACTGCCAATGCTCCCGAAACCAAAGACAACGATTTTACGTGGAAAGATTTTCAGGCGCGTAACAACAACGAATTGGTAGCTGTTTACGGTAATTTTATCAACCGAGCCCTTGTTTTGACCCAAAAATATTTTGATGGGAAAGTTCCTGCTTTGGATACATTGAACGACTACGACAAGCAAACATTTGCCGATTTTGCCGACATAAAACAGCAAATGGAAAGCTTGCTCAATACATTTCATTTTCGCGATGCACAAAAAGAAGCAATGAATCTAGCTCGCATTGGTAACAAATATCTGGCAGAAACCGAACCTTGGAAAGTTGCAAAAACCGATATAGCCCGCACAGCAACCATCTTAAACATAAGCTTGCAAATTGCTGCAAATTTAGCCATTGCATTTGAACCGTTTCTTCCTTTTTCATCTAAAAAACTACGTCAAATACTGGCTATGAATACATTCCAATGGGAAAATTTAGGAAAAATGGATCTACTTGACGTAAACCATCAATTAAATGCTCCCGAGCTCCTTTTTGAAAAAATAGAAGATGAACAAATAGAGGCGCAAGTACAAAAGTTGCTTGACACAAAGAAAGCTAATGAAACATCTGGATATCAGCCCAACACAACAAAAGAAAACGTTACTTTTGAAGAATTTGCAAAAATAGACATTCGTGTGGGTACAGTATTAGAATGTGAAAAGGTGCCAAAAGCCGACAAACTGCTCAGATTTCGTATTGATGATGGTATGGACGGACGAACAATTTTGTCCGGCATTGCAGCATACTATCCCAATCCCGAAGAGCTAGTCGGAACACAAGTGTGCTTTATTGCCAACTTTGCTCCCCGCAAACTTCGCGGTATTGATAGTGAAGGGATGATACTTTCGGCAGAAAACCCCGATAGGACATTGACACTCGTACAACCTCAAACAACAATGACAAATGGTTCACAAATTGTATAAGAAAAATGCTTTCTGCTGCGTATATGCCGAAGTAAAACTACCTTGCTTTTGGAGTTGTAGTTTGAAACTCTTTGAGGTATAACGGTTCGTAGTAGGCAACATCTACAAAATCATTCTCATAAAATTTTTTTTCACCCAATAAAATCATATTTTCGGCTAATGGTTCAATACCTTCAATAAAACGGGCTTGGGGGTGATGAGCAAGAATGGTTTTACATTTTTCGGCACCATTGCCAAAAAAACAGACAACACCACTGTTCAATTCCTCACAAAAAGAATTTTCAGAGATTATTTTTGCGGATATTTTTTGCCTTTTTTCAAAAGAATGAGTATAAACTGCTGCATATACCTCCATTCTTCTTGCATCTATCATAGGGCAAAGCAGTGATTCTTCATCTGCTTGTTGCCGTACAATCGGGTGATTACACAACACCTCAAGCGTATCAACAGCCACCAATGGGATTTCATATCCATAACACAGCCCTTTTGCCGTAGATACTCCGATACGTAAACCGGTGTACGATCCAGGACCACCGCTAACGGCGATACCTTCTATCACAATGTTTAATTCTTGAGCCTTTTCAACGGCTTGCCTAATAAAGTTACTCAATAACGCTGCATGATTTTGTCCTTGCCTGTCAATAAGAGAAAGCAGACACATTCCATCTTTGCTCAATGCTATGGAACATACATTGGTAGAGGTTTCTATATGAAGAAGGGTCATTAAATTTGAAAATTGTAATAAATAAAATAGGTAAGCAAACTTATTTGTCTCCCGAAAGTTGAAAATACCATCCGATATTTAATGAAAAATTGAGATAGTTTGAGGCTAAAAAGTAGTCGCTGCGTGTGTTGGCAAAGCTATCGCCCAAACCGTAATAGCCTCTAAATTCTATCTCGTACGCTCCGACACTTTTTGTTTTCAAATAATATCCAAATGCAGCGCACAGCCCGTAATCAAAGGGAAAACGAATACTTTTAACGTGCTGCTCCGAAATGCTATTTACCGTATCGTTTTTGAGTACCGACTCACTCAATAAGTAGCTTATTTTAGGTCCTATATTAAAAAAAACACGATTTTTATTCCCTATATACACATGGGTAAGAAAAGGTAATTCCACATAATTGGTACGGCGAACATAGTTCCCATCGCTTTCGCTCCAGCCTCTTTGCGAGTACTTAAGCTCTATTTGGAGTCCCGCATGTTTTTCTGTGATGTAACGATAGGTGATTCCACCGTTGTATCCGGGAAAGAACAAATGTTGCTTAACAGATGGGTTGAACAAAATCATTGATGTGTTCATACCTTGAGAAAATCCGATGTACTTTTCAGATTTTTCAAGTAAACTGTTTTGTCCTACTATATTTGCAAAAGGAAAGGATAAACACGCAAAAATCAATAGAGATTTCACAAACAAATCAATTGTTTTTAGCCTCATCTTCAATCAAATAAAGTTGTTGGTTCAGAAATCCACCATTCTCTCCCAGTTTTTTGAAGTAGAAATCAGATTGTATTCCATTCGATTTCAAAAAATGGGTGTCGTCGTTTACTCCAAACCCTTTTTTAGTCATCAGAGACAAAAAGTATTTGGTAATATCATATCCTATAAGGTCGAATCTCGGATTATCCGAACCTCTATTTTTACCGTAATAATGGGTAAATTTACTCTCGTAGTCGGCAGCACTCAACCTACGTATGTTATCATCGATAAATGGAGATACATACAGCATTTTCGGTTTGGCTCCCCTCTCACTCTTCCATCCATATTGACCTACGGCAGCCACGTTGTATCTAGTTTTTAGTTCAAACAAGTTTTTCAAATATGTTTGAATCGAGGAATAATCATCTGTATTAAAAATAATTATATTCTTATTTTCGGAACTTAGATATTTTTCGATAGAGCTGGAAAACAAATCGGCTTTTGTTATTTTCTTAAATGGTGTACCGGATGCCTTTAACCGATTGGCAATAAATCCAAACGATTCGTTAGCATCGCTTTTCAATGCAGGATTTTCTATTTCGGCCAAAATCAAATTTGCATTCTGATATTTGGTTTTAAATGCGTTTAACAGGAAAAAATTTTGAAGCTCTTTGTCAGGGTTAAACTGAAACACATAAGGATTTGTTTTCAGTTGGTCTATATTTGAACTAAACGGAACTACGGTAAATATCTCGCGTCTCTTTGCAAAGTCTATCAGTATGGGAATTTGAGCAGTATATGCCGGACCTATGATTAAATCCATTTGCAACATTTCGGGAGTGTTGATTACCGAATGAAGTTTCGACTCTGTTTTTTCGGTGTCAAAAGTGTAAATATCGTAGTTTATACCGTTGTTTTGCATCTCGCTTACTGCCAGCAAAGCCCCCATATAAAAGTCCAGAAACTTATTTACCGTAGCATCCGGTGTTTTGTCATTAACCATAAATGGGAGCAAAAAAGCAATTTTGAAACGACCGGTTTTATTTGTTTTATTAAAAACCGGAACAGTTGTTTTTTTTGATATCGTGCCGCCCGAGGCAACATTATTTTTATCTATCGGAATTTTCAAATCCACTCCGGCAGGCAGAGACTTGTCCACTCCGGGATTGAGTTTGATTATATCTTCCTGAGCAACATTATATTGCCGACTAAGCGAGTACAGTGTCTCTTTGGGCTGAACTACATGTATGGTATATGTGCGTTCTCTACCTATATGTAAATTGGCAGGAACAGTGCTTTTGTCCATTTTTTTTATTTCAACATCTTCGGTTGTCTCTTTTATTTTTACTTTACGCTTTTCAGTCTTGTCTAAAGTTTGCCTGCCAATCGGTATTCTCAGCACATCGCCTATATGCAATCCATCCGCAGCGCTCGGATTGGCAGCAACAATCTCATCTTGAGAAATATTATACAAACGGCTGATAGCAAAAAGAGTCTGCTTTTTCTCTACTTTGTGAAGTTTGTATTCTATTTTGTCCGATATTTGAATGGAAGTTTGTTCATTCAAAACTTGATTGGTATTTTTCTTTTTAGGGATAAGTATCTCTTCTCCAACCTGTAAACCATCATGAATATTTGGATTCAGATTGTTTATCTCCGACTGCGATACTCCAAATTTCTTACTGATGCGGTACAGCCCTTCACTTGGCTCTATCTTGTAAACATAATATTCCGTACCATCAATTATTTTGGTCGGGTAGTTGACATTTTGACCTAAAAGTATAGTAACAAAACAAAAGAATGCCGTCAAAGAGACAATTTTCTTATAGTTCTCCATATTTTATTGATGTATTATTCGATAAATCTCTTTTCCAATTAAGGTAAATATAAATGCAAAAGTACAAAAAATATGCAATCTTACCCCACAAATTTATAATAATTCAGCTGTTTTCTTGTTTAAGCAAATAAAAAAAATGTATTTTTGCAATAAGAAATTGAGTCGATAAATAATCTTGCAGCGTATTTTATGAAAAAACTGTCGGTTACACTATACTTTTCGTTTTTCACACTCCTTATTTTTGCTCAAAACATTACGAGCAATACTCTTTTTTATGAAATAAGTAATCCAACGGGCTTGGATAAGATATTTCTGTTCAGTAATATCAACGGTGTTACTCTACTGGAATACAACGGTGGAGCTACTACTATAAAATGGTATAAACTCCAAAACGGCGCACAAACCGAAATCAGCAATGTAAATTACATATCACCCGAAAACAATACAGGATATATATTAGAAGCAGACGGAAAAACAACCTCTTTTTGGGTGTTTGACTACTCTCAATACTTACCGGTATTCTATTCAATAGCCGCTTCAGACAGCGACACGCCGTGCGAAAAGGTAAAAATAGACATCCAAGCTGATATCCCGACTTTTGATTATCAAAATACTGCTGGAGGCAACTTACACCTCGACAGAAAATTTACCTTAACCTATACCAACCTCGAATGGAGCGACAACGATAAAAAATGGAACGAGATAGAGGTAAAAAAAACGCTTGTTTTGCCCGTTACCACCGATATATTTGCAAACGCCCCATACACACACACAGCTTTTACCCTGTCGGGTGATGAATTTGCCGCCCAACTTGAAGTAAACACAACGCCCGTTACCTCCAATTTATATCGCGCCAAAGCGGTCGGTTGCAATATTAGTTCCATAACAAGTACCGTTCGAAAAGACATTGCCAACGAAAACAACGCCCCTTCCAGCGAAACACAATTGGAAGGTTCAGCCCCGATAGACATTCATTTTTACAGTAATCCTACCCCGGCGGCAGACACATATATCTGGAAAATATATAAAGACAATACTACAACTCCTTTCATAGCGCGCTCGGCACAAGACAACACTTACACATTTGCCGAAGCCGGCAAGTACCGAGTGGAAGTTACCGCAAGTAACCAATACTGCTCCTCTACCGATACGGTTTTTGTTGAAGTAACCAACTCTTCTTTGGTAGTTCCCAAAATTTTCACCCCCAACGGAGACAATGTGCAGGACGAGTTTCGGGTTGCTTACGAATCCATAATTGAATTTAACGCAACCGTCGTAAACCGCTGGGGACGGAAAGTCTTCTCATGGAGCAATCCTGCCAAAGGCTGGAACGGGAAAATTGGTGGCAAACAGGCAGCAGAAGGTCCTTATTATTATATCATTACAGCAAAAGGCTCCGATGGCAAAAAATACAAACTAAAAGGGTGTATAAATCTGTTGAGATAAAGAAACGTAGCAATTGAGATACGACATCTTCGTTTTCGGCACACATTTTGTATAAGAAAACAAGAAAACAAAAAGCAATGTGGAACTATTGTCTTCGACAATAGTTTTTTCACAAGGTAGCGGGTAAATTTTCCTGTTTTTTTTTTGTTTTTTTTGAGAATGGAGCATTTTATATATGATATTTGTCTATCTTTGCATCCCAAAGTTAGATTTTTTATTGTAATATTTTCTAAAAAAGAATGACTCCGTAGCTCAGTTGGTAGAGCAAATGACTCTTAATCATTGGGTCGAGGGTTCGAGCCCCTCCGGGGTCACTCCTATTTGATAAACGATAAAATTTTTAAACATACAAACAAAAAAATCGAAAAAAATGAGAAAAACTAATTTATTATTTGTGTTACTCCTTAGTCTGAGTATTGTACTTACCGGATGTAGCTCTTTGAATAACACCGCAAAAGGTGGTCTATTGGGCGGTGGAGCCGGAGCCGCAATAGGCGCAGGACTTGGAGCTCTAATCGGTAAAGACGGAAAAAGCGCAGCTATTGGAGCAGCCATTGGTGGAGCCGTAGGAACTACCGCAGGTGTTATCATCGGTAAAAAAATGGATAAAGCAGCAGAAGAAGCCGCAAAAATTGACAATGCAAAAGTAGAAACAATAGAAGACGTAAATGGCTTAAAAGCTGTAAAAGTTACTTTTGATTCTGGAATATTATTTGATTTTAACAGCAGTGCTTTGCGGCAGGAAGCTAAAGACGCCTTGACAAACTTTGCAAAAATATTGGTCGAAAACACCGATATGGATATTGCAGTATTGGGACATACCGACAATGTAGGCTCTTTGGAAGCCAATAAAAAGGTGTCTTTAGCACGCGCACAGTCCGTAGCAAACTATTTAGTATCCAAGGGAGCCACCTCCGCGCAAATGAAAACAGTCGAAGGACGAGACTATTCAATGCCTATTGCGTCAAACGACACAGCCGAAGGACGCCAATCGAATCGTCGTGTTGAAATATATATGTACGCGAGTCAAACTATGATAAATAGCGCCGAAAGCCAAGCTACAAAATAAAAACACACAATTCATTCGTTGTTTTCATAAAACGATAGAATATAATTAGCAAAGCAAGGATGGCTTACCACAAACGGCAAAATCATCCTTGCTCTTTTTTTTTACTCCAATTGGCAATATATCAAGAGTAACGAGACACTTCGTTACTTTCAATTAACTACCAAATTATCAGAAAAATAGAAGAAACAATTTCACTATTTTTTACTCGACTACCCCCACCACAAACAAAAAAAAAAAATTTTAAATAAATATCTTTGCTAAAATTAAAAAAAGCTTTATATTTGTAGGTCATTAATTGTGGAGCCATGAGAAACAACGTCCCCCCCCAAATTAATGCCTGAAAATCTGCGAATATTAAACGTAAAATCTCATTAAATAACTATGGCTGAATTAGTCGGACGCATTTCGCAAATCATAGGTCCTGTTGTAGATGTCTATTTTGATCTAAACGAAAAAAACGAGTACAAAATCCCTTCCATCCATGACGCTTTGAGTATCGATCGCGGCGATGGGCGCGAACTGATTGTAGAAATTCAGCAACACATCGGCGAAAACACCGTCCGTACTGTGGCAATGGACTCTACCGATGGTTTGCGCAGAGGTTTAAAGGTAAAAGTCATCGGTTCTTCCATCACTATGCCCATAGGCGAGCAGGTCAAAGGAAGATTGATGAACGTAATCGGCGAACCCATTGACGGGATGAAAGAGCTTGATCGAAAAGGAGCATATCCCATACACAGAGAACCCCCTAAGTTTGAAGACCTCTCTACCGTTACCGAGGTACTTTATACAGGTATTAAGGTAATTGACCTGATAGAACCCTACGCCAAAGGGGGCAAAATCGGGCTTTTTGGAGGAGCCGGTGTAGGGAAAACGGTGTTGATACAAGAACTTATCAACAACGTAGCAAAAGGACACAACGGATTTTCGGTATTTGCCGGCGTAGGAGAACGTACGCGTGAAGGAAACGACTTACTACGTGAGATGATAGAATCCGGAGTTATCAAATACGGCAAAGAATTTCTTGAAAGTATGGAAAAAGGAGACTGGGATTTAAGCAAAATCGATTACGAAGAGGTCGGAAAATCACAGGCAACCCTTGTTTTTGGACAAATGAACGAGCCTCCCGGAGCACGTTCTTCAGTAGCCCTGTCGGGACTTACCGTTGCCGAGTCGTTTAGAGATGGTGATGGCAAAGGAGGTCGCGACATACTATTTTTTATAGATAATATTTTCAGGTTTACCCAAGCCGGCTCCGAAGTATCGGCTCTACTCGGACGTATGCCCTCTGCCGTTGGATACCAACCTACCCTCGCTACCGAAATGGGGCTAATGCAAGAGCGTATTACCTCTACCAAATACGGGTCAATCACCTCGGTACAAGCAGTATATGTACCCGCCGACGACTTGACTGACCCTGCTCCAGCAACCACTTTCTCACACTTGGACGCTACAACGGTGCTGAGTCGTAAAATTGCAGAATTGGGTATTTATCCGGCTGTAGATCCGTTAGATTCTACTTCACGAATTTTAGACCCGCTTGTAGTGGGCGAGGATCATTATAATACAGCCCAAAGGGTAAAGCAAATATTACAGCGAAACAAAGAATTGCAAGACATTATTTCCATCTTAGGAATGGAAGAACTCTCGGACGAGGACAAAATTACGGTAAACCGCGCCCGAAAAGTACAACGTTTCTTGTCTCAACCATTTTTTATGGCAGCACAATTCACAGGAGTACCGGGAGTAATGGTGCCAATAGAAGAGACCATCAGGGGATTTAAAATGATATTGGACGGCGAAATGGACGAATATCCCGAAATGGCTTTTTTAAGCGTAGGAACTATTGACGAGGCCATTGAAAAAGGGAAAAAACTGATAGAACAAGCAAAACAGTAAGTTGTATGCAACTCGAAATAATAACACCTGAAAAAATATTTTTCTCGGGAGAGGTAGATATGGTAACATTGCCCGGAGCCAAAGGATTGTTTACAATACTAAACAACCATGCTCCTATCATCTCTGCATTAGAAAAAGGGATTGTAACATACAACGATGGACAAGAGGAGGCAACTATAAAAATAACATCAGGCTTTGTCGAAGGACATGACAACATCGTAACAGTAAGCGTAGAAGGCATTGAAGAAGAATAAATCAAATCGTTTATTACAAACCGGAGCAGCATTGCTTCTCGCAGTTGCCAGCACATCAATACTGCTTACCATTATATTGAAATGGCGATTTTCCATTATGTTTGCAGTGGTACCTCTGTTTTTTTTGTTATTGCTGGCAATTTTGGCATTCATATCCCAAAAATATAAGGAGAAAAATATTGAAATAGGAGCCATAATAGGGGTGAGAATGGGGTTTTTGCTCCCTACAGTAATTCTTCTGGTAGCAGGGCTCATTACAAACAGAGATATGTTGCTCCCTTTTATCATTTTTTTTGTGGTATATTACCTTATTTTTGCCATTATTGAAACAAAAGTTTTAATGAATTTAACCAAAAACGAAATTAACTGAAATGAATTTCGACATAAAACGATTCTTTATACTGTCATTGTCGCTCTATTTTATATGGAACGCTAACGCTGTTTTTGCTGAAGGGCACGAGAATAAGGACAAAACGGAAGAGATAACAGAAGAGTCGTTCGATATAAAAGAGATGATTTTTGAACACGTGCTGGACGCTTACGAGTGGCATATCCTGACCATTGGGGAGCGACACATCTCACTCCCACTCCCTATAATTGTAAAAAGTGAAACTAAGGGGTGGAATATTTTCGTATCATCAAAACTAAGCCACGGGAGCGAATACAACGGTTTTTACATCTCTCATAGCGAACAATATAACGGCAAGGTTGTCGAAAAAAACGGATATGGAGTTGAAACACGACCTCTCGACCTTTCGTTTACCAAAAATGCTCTTTCGATATTGCTAAGTTGCATAGTGCTGATATCCGTTTTACTTTATGTGGCCTCATTGTACAAAAAAAATCCGTTGCGTCCTATGAAAGGATTTTCGGGCGCTATGGAACAATTGACAATGAGTATCCACGACGATATAATTAAACCTGCCGTAGGCAGACATTACAAAAAATTTGCACCCTATCTGCTTACCGTATTCTTTTTTATTTTCATAAACAATTTAATGGGACTTATTCCATTATTCCCCGGAGGAGCAAACGTTACCGGAAATATTGCTGTAACTTTTGTACTGGCATTTATTACGTTTTTAATAACCAATTTTACCCACAACAAAGAGTATTGGAAAGAAATATTCTGGCCAGACGTTCCGGTATTCTTAAAATCTCCTGTTTTCCCGCTAATGCAAATTATTGAAGTTATTGGTATGATAACCAAGCCTTTTGCCTTAATGATTCGTCTCTTTGCCAATATGCTTGCGGGACACATGGTCATCTTGGTATTTATGGGGTTGATATTTGTGTTTTTTGCCATAATGGGTGCGGGAGCAGCACTTGGAGTTTCGGTTGTATCAGTAGCATTTTCTATATTTATGCTTCTATTGGACGTATTGGTATCGTTTATTCAGGCATATGTGTTTACTATGCTCTCCGCCCTCTTTATAGGATTGGCGCGCCCCGAGCACGAACACCACGAAACAACAGCATAATTGGGGAACTGTACAACTTACATAACAACTAATTTTATTTTACAAAAAACAAGAATAATAAATACTTAACAAAAAAAAATTATGTTACTATCTATTTTATTACAAGTAGCCGCAGCAGCGGGTTTAGCAAAATTGGGAGCAGGTATAGGAGCAGGTCTTGCCGCCATAGGAGCAGGAGTAGGTATTGGAAGAATCGGTGGACAAGCAATGGAAGCCATTGCGCGTCAGCCTGAAGCAGCCGGAACAATCCGTTCGAATATGATTGTAATAGCGGCACTTATCGAAGGAGTGGCATTTCTTGCCGTAATTATTTGTGCATTAGCTGTATTTATAAAATAAGATTATTGCTTTATGGAACTATTCATTCCCGAAGTCAGTCTGATATTCTGGATGTTGATTCCGTTTATTGTTACCGTATTTGTTTTGGCAAAATATGCTTGGCCCGCTATACTCAAAGGGGTTGAAACGAGGAACAATTACATTGACGAGTCGTTACTTATGGCTCAACAAGCTCGTGACGAATTGGCCAAAGTAAAAGAAGACAGCGAAAATTTGATTGAAAACGCAAGAAAAGAACAATTGAACATTCTTGCCGAAGCTGCCAAAATGAGGGACAAAATAGTGGACGACGCAAAAGAAAAAGCAAGCAGTGAAACAGCTCGTCAGATTGAAAATGCAAAAAAGCAGATAGCGCTTGAAAAAGAAGATGCCATCCGTTCTGTACGACGCGAAGTAGCAATACTTTCGGTTGGTATTGCCGAAAAAGTTCTTCGCTCAAATTTGGATGATAAAAAAGAGCAAATGGATATGATAAACAGGCTATTAGACGAAATAAATATCCCAAAATCTTAATATAATCCCAAAATGAATCTAGGACTTATATCGGTACGTTACGCCACAGCATTTCTAGAATATGCTGAAGAAACTTCGACACAAGACAGTATATATGAAAAAGCAAGAATATTGGCACATTCATTTTCGTCCAATAAAAAACTGTATGAGGCGCTTGACAATCCGGTAATTACCACAGCCGACAAGCGAAAACTTATACTTGCAGCGGCAGGAGTAAAATCCGATAACGTATTTGAATCTTTCGTAGATTTAGTATTAAAGAACAAGAGAGAAACAGAATTGCAGTTCATAGCTCTGAAATATATAGACCTGTATCGTAAAAAGAGAAATATTCTTTACGGAAAACTCACCACAGCAGTTGCCATAGACAAAATTACCGAAAAACGGCTTGTTTCGCTGATTGAACAACAAATCACGGGAACAGTTGAATTGGAAAAAGAGATAGATATCTCTATTTTGGGAGGTTTTTTGCTGGAGGTAGATTTTGTCCGGTGGGATGCAAGTGTAAGAAATCAACTGACAAAAATAAAAAATGAATATATTGAGCGCAACAGAAGAATTGTATAAAAAAAATCTGTAAATTTTTCAATTATTTATTTTATCAAAAAAGCCACCCCTCAATAGAAACCAGTAAACAGCTGATAATAAACAAAATACCGACAACCGTTTTTAGTCATAAACAAACAGTTAAGAAAAATAATAATGTCAAATAACAGCATAAAAGTAAGCGAAGTATCCGATATACTGAAGATGCAGCTTGAAAAGATAGATACCGGCGTAAAATTTGATGAGATAGGTACCGTCCTTCAGGTTAGTGATGGTGTAGTACGTATTTACGGATTATGGAACGCCGAAGCAAATGAACTGTTAGAGTTCGAAAATGGCACCAAAGCTATCGTGATGAACTTGGAAGAAGACAACGTTGGCGCAGTCTTGCTTGGTCCTACTGATGAAATAAAGGAAGGACATACCGTGAAACGGACAAAGCGCGTTGCCTCTTTGATGGTAAGCGAGCAAATGTTAGGACGTGTTATCAATCCGATGGGCGAAGCTTTGGATGGAGGTGGAAAAATCGGAGGAGAGATGTTTGAAATGCCTTTGGAACGAAAAGCTCCCGGCGTTATATTCCGCCAACCAGTAAATACACCGCTTCAAACTGGGCTAAAAGCTATTGACGCTATGATTCCTATCGGGCGGGGACAGCGTGAACTTATTATCGGCGATCGCCAGACAGGCAAATCAAGTATTGCTATAGATACTATTATCAATCAAAAAACAAATTACGAAGCAGGTGATCCTGTGTATTGCATATATGTGGCTATCGGACAAAAAGGCTCTACCGTAGCCTCCATTGTAAACACACTTCGAGAGCATGGAGCTATGGATTATACCATAGTTGTAGCTGCCAATGCCTCTGACCCTGCTGCAATGCAATATTATGCCCCTTTTGCCGGAGCTGCCATCGGAGAATTTTTTCGAGATACGGGACGCAATGCGCTGGTTATCTACGACGACTTATCGAAGCAAGCAGTAGCATATCGCGAGGTTTCGCTTATTCTTCGTCGCCCATCGGGACGTGAGGCATACCCCGGAGATGTATTTTATCTCCACTCACGACTACTTGAACGTGCAGCGCGTATCATATCTCAGCAAGAGGTAGCCGAGAAAATGAACGACTTACCCGAAAGTCTAAAAGGAAAGATAAAAGGAGGAGGATCGCTGACAGCACTCCCTATTATCGAAACACAGGCTGGAGACGTTTCTGCATACATTCCGACCAATGTAATTTCTATTACAGACGGACAGATATTTTTGGATACCGATTTATTCAACCAAGGAAATCGCCCTGCCATCAACGTCGGTATTTCGGTTTCGCGCGTAGGTGGCAACGCACAAATAAAAGCGATGAAAAAAGTGGCGGGAACACTCAAAATGGACCAGGCTCAATTTCGTGAGTTGGAGGCATTTACCAAATTTGGCAGCGATATGGATGCCGTTACGATGATGACAATCGACAAAGGACGTAAAAACACACAACTTCTTGTACAGCAACTACACCATCCTATGGCAGTCGAAAAACAGGTAGCCATACTTTATTGCGGCACCCATGGATTATTGTCGAAAGTACCTGTAAACAGGGTTAAAGAATTTGAAAGAGAATTTTTGAATTCATTG
This sequence comes from Paludibacteraceae bacterium, assembly GCA_047974405.1. Taxonomy (GTDB): domain Bacteria; phylum Bacteroidota; class Bacteroidia; order Bacteroidales; family Paludibacteraceae; genus UPXZ01. Next base: position 41,762 of record JBKECI010000059.1, read on the forward strand.
GAGCTCTCTCATCAAGCAAATGTGCTAGATGTAATAAAAAGTGGAATAATTGACGATAATGTAACAACCATTATTGAGCAAGTAGCTGCTGAAACAGCTAAAATAATAACAATAGCCGATAAAAAATAGTTGTTCTCTCTTTATCGCCACGGCAAATTCGTTCCGATATATCGTTATGCTTTACTGTCAAAAAAGAATGAGTAATGGGTTCACTAAAGGAAATAAAATCACGGATACAGTCTGTTAAATCTACACAAAAGATTACTTCTGCCATGAAAATGGTGTCGTCTGCCAAACTGCGCAGAGCACAGAAAAATATTGAAAACTTCTATCCCTACAATCAAAGTGTAACAAAGATTTTGAATAACTTTTTGAGCGCCGAAACAGATATCAATTCAATATTTGCTGAGAGCAGAGAGATTAAACGTATTGCCATTGTGGTATTCTCGTCCAACGGTAGTTTAAATGGAGCTTTCAATTCAAACGTAGCCAAGAAATTGAATGCAGTGGTGGAGCAAAATAGACATTTGGGTAACGAAAATATTTTGATATATCCCGTAGGGAAAAAAATATTTAAAGCTACCAGAAAGATGGGGTTTACACCACAAGGAGACTATGAAGAATTGGCCGATAAGCCCGATTATAAATCGGCTCAAGAACTTGCCAATTTGATTATGCAATTATATCAGACACAAAGTGTAGACAAAGTCATTTTGATATACCACCACTTCAAAAGCAGAAGTTCGCAGATTTTGGTCAACGATACCCTTATCCCGATTGTACTAAATGCCGACATAAGAGAGGAAAAAGTAAAATTAAACTATATTGTAGAGCCGGACAAAGAGTGCATCATACACTCGCTGATACCCAAAGTGATAAGACTTCGGCTTTTTACGGCGCTATTGGATTCGGTGGCATCGGAACATGCGGCACGCGTGATGGCAATGCAAATAGCAACCGACAATGCTGATGATTTATTGCAAGAACTCTCGCTCCAATATAACAAATCTCGTCAGCAAGCCATTACCAACGAGTTGTTGGATATTATCGGCGGCTCATTCGGGCAACAACAGTAGTGCACTTATTTGTGTTGAGAAGAAGATATACCCCCCATTATTATAGTACCAAGTTTCACAGGATTGTTGATGAAAGCATTTCATTATATATTTGCACTTTAGGGTTAAAATTTGGATCAGAGGTTGTTATTTCAATCCTAAATTTAGGAGTTTTATCTAACGCCAAATTTATTCTTGCATTTACACTATTTAGTTCTCCATCAGAAGTAAGAAATTGTGTTGATCCAGGAGCTTTTCCTAATGAACTCCAATTTTCAGGATTATCGGTAGCATAATGGTAAAGTTTTTCTGGTAACTTGACTTCTGAGACATCTTGAAAGTCTGAATTATAAGGTTTCATTGTTTCAGGAGCATTCACCTCTTCCGTCTGTACGCCAGTTGGTTTTGGTGAGGGTAAATACTCCATTGGTGCAGGTCTTGGGATTTTTCCTGTCCAGAAGTTTGCATCAGGAGTAGATAGTTTTGTAACAACTCCATTTAACACACCTCCGGTAGCCATTGATATACCTAAGCCCGTAAGGAATTGTCCGGTCGTAGGCATTGCATCTCCAAAATACATATTGTTACCACCTGCTGTTGCCAACGTGCCGTAAGTGTATCCAACTCCGGCGGATATGGCTCCACCAATAAATCCACCAATACCTGTAGTCCCTAACGCTCCTAATGCAGCACCTCCTGTTGCCGCCGCTAATGCACCGCCTACGGCTCCAATGCCAAAAGCAGCTGCTCCATCCCAGAAACTATCTATTTGATCCCCCCCCGCTCGCGCGGATATTCATCCGTGCGTTGCTTGAAAAGCAATTATTCAATTAAAGCTATATCCAATAAACCTTTTTCTCCGGCATAGTCAATGGCACTGCTATAAACATACTGCTCAGCACGAAACACAAGCCCTTCCTCTACCGGATTGTTATGCAAATAATTCAGTTTTTGGTCAATAACTTTGTTGCTCCATAATTCTATTGGATGATTATCAGTTCCCCAAAAAGATATACCGGCATCACTTA
>JBKECI010000060.1:0-5839 GCA_047974405.1 Paludibacteraceae bacterium
TCACGCCCAAGTAGCCACCATCAACAGCCAGAAGATACTGGCAAGCATCCCGCAAGCGGCCACAGCCGATACACTGGCTATGCAAGAGCAGCTACGCCTCTCGCAAGAATATACCAAGATGATGCGCGAGACTCAACAACAGCTCGGCATTGCCGATAGTCTCTATCGCACCAACCCTACCAATGCTGCTACTACCAGTGCTGTAGAAAAAGCGCAAAAGGCAAAGCAAGATTTGGTACAATTTGAGCAGGATGCTAATAAAAAAATAGCCGACTTTCGTAGTGTGCTACTTACCCCTTATATAGACAAGGTAAACAGCGCTGTCAAAGCAGTAGCCATCCGCCTCAAATACAAGCAGGTGATAGATACTCAGACAGTGCCGCTGGCATACCTGAGCGATGATGCCAACATTACAGAAGCGGTAATTGAAGAGTTGAAAAAATAGATTTGTTATCGAAAAAATGCTATCCTCTTTTACTCTCTCTCCTTTGCAAAGGGGGAAGAGTGCTTGTTTCGAAACACAATGTAGTGCTGTTTAAATATAGAAAAAGCCGGAAGAGTTTTTTTTCTTTTCTTTTTTGAAATAGCTGCCGGTATTTAATGTAATATGTTTTGTAACGGAAAGGGGGAGGTAAAAAAAAACAGAATAACCAAAGAACACAAGTGCCTGCTGAAGTAATCTGGAAAACCTGTAAAATTTGTCTGATTTTACAGGTTTTTTATTGGATTCTTTCTATTGATTTATCCCTTATTTTGATGTCAAACAAAATTTATTTGCACTTTTGTACACCATATAATTTGCCTAATTTATAGAGATACTATACCTTTATAATATTATTTCAATATTATACCAAATAAAAAAATGAAAACAAAAGAGGAAAAATTCGCAGGTTTAAAACTGCCGGGTATCCCGGTTATTATCACCTCCATTTTAATTTTAATAGGTATTGTAACCTTGCTTGTTTCCCAAGTAAAAAGCAATGTTCCAAGCCCATTCTTAATTATTCTGAGTATTTTATTATTTGTCTGCCTTATGTTTGTTTGGGCAGGTTTTATGCAAATAGAACCCAACGAAGCCCGTGTAATGGTCTTCTTTGGCAAATACAAAGGCACTGTTAAAGAAAACGGTTTCTTTTGGGTAAATCCTTTCTACGCCAAAAAGAGATTGACACTCCGGGCGAGAAATTTGGATGCGGAGCCCATCAAAGTAAACGATAAAACCGGAAACCCCATTATGATAGGTATGGTAGTCGTTTGGAGAGTATTCGACACCTACAAGGCATCGTTTGATGTGGACAATGCCTCTATGAGCAACGGCACTATGGGGACAAACCCTGATAATGTAAACGCCAAGATGAAATCGTACCAAAATTTTGTTCAAATACAAAGCGAGGCAGCTTTGAGAAACGTAGCCGGAATGTATGCTTACGACCAAGCCGAGATTAAAGATAAAGACGAATTGACACTGCGCTCCGGCGGAGAAGAAATTAATGAAATTCTCGAAAAGCAAATTAACGAGCGGCTAAGCATTGCCGGTATCGAAGTGGTAGAAGCACGTATCAACTATCTGGCCTACGCCCCCGAAATTGCGGCAGTAATGCTCCGGCGCCAACAGGCCGATGCCATTATCGCAGCACGAGAAAAAATTGTAGAAGGGGCGGTAGGAATGGTAAAAATGGCGTTGGAAAAACTTTCTGCCGAAACAATCATTGAACTGGACGAAGAAAAAAAAGCGGTCATGGTAAGCAACTTACTGGTAGTACTCTGTGGCGAAGAAAATGTACAGCCCATCTTAAACACCGGAACTTTACATCAATAAAAAATTGAGAAAATAGATTAAAAATAAAACATTTGTGCTCTGTATAGACACCAAGCAGATGGAAGCGTTAGAAAAATGGGCTACGGACGAATTTCGCAGTATCAACGAGCAAATCCTGTATTTACTCGACCAAGCGCTAATCAAAAACAGAAGAAAAGAAAACAAGAAAAAACCGGAAGAAATATAGGCAAACATAAAAAATATGAGTTTTTTAATTCAAAACACACTCTCTTTTTGGTTATGATTTTATATATTTGCAAGATGATTTATTTATTTCTTCCACACAACCCAAAATCCTCCGGTGAATAGATATATATTTCTTATACCGGTCATTTTGTTCACATTCTCGTCATGTGCATCAAAAAATTTTTCTCTGTCAAAACATAGCAACGACAAAGATATTGCCAACAGTCGATTAACATTGCAAGACTCCGTTCTGAACTTTGGACTAACCTATCTCAACACCCCTTACCGATATGGAGCAAGCGGCCCAAACTCGTTCGACTGTTCGGGGTTCACATCGTTTGTATATAGCAAATTTGGCTATACCCTGAAACATGGATCGGGACAGCAAGCCGAACAAATTGCAAATGTAAACAAGTCTAAGTTAAAAAAAGGAGATCTGATTTTTTTCGAAGGGAGAAGGCGCAATGGCAAAGTGGGTCATGTGGGGATAGTTTATGAGATAAAAGACAATAATGCTTACCGTTTTTTACACGCATCAACAAGCAGTGGAGTGATAGTTTCATCAAGTGATGAACCATATTATGCTTCAAGATTTCTGAAAGGAGGAAGAATAATAACCGAAAACAAACCGATGTGGAGTGCTAAGCAAGATTCTAAAAATGTAACGTCTAAACTCAAAACAGAGGAAAATACAGCTGTATCAAACGAAACGTCGATGTACCATGTAGTAAAAAAAGGAGAAAACTTATTTGAAATCTCTCAAATGTACGATGTACCTGTCGAAACCCTAAAAAAACTCAATCTACTAAAAAACAACAAAATAAAAAAAGGTGTAAAGTTAAAACTAAGAGATACGCCTCAAAGTGAAATCGGCCATACAACATTAACAACAAAGCCGGTAGGAGTTATTTTTCAAGATACGGCAAAAGGAACAAAAACAGTAAACGACACAAACATACAAAAATTACAAATAACAATTAAGGCAGATTCGACAGCAACATCTGTACAAAAAAAACAAACCACTACTAACGCAAAGGAAATATATCACACCGTAAAGCAAGGAGAAACACTCTACGCCATTGCTAAAACTTACGGCTTGACTGTTGAAGAACTGAAAGAACAAAATAATTTGATATCCGATGAAATTTCTATCGGACAAGCGCTGAAAACAAACTTGGAAAAACAAGAAATCCCCACTACTTGGACATACGTGGTAAAAAAGGGAGACACACTCTATTCGATAGGCAAAAAGTACAATTGTTCGGCAGAGCAAATAAAAAGTTGGAATAATCTGGGAAACAAACCGCTGCAAGTGGGATACAAGTTAATATTACACAATCCTCTCTGACAATAAACCTGTGTTTTTCCAAAAGTTACACATACACCCTATATGCTACAAAAAAAGAGCATCCCTCAATCAAAAAAAAACACTCTTTTTTCTGTTCGATTCTACAACAGTACAATAGCAAAACAAACGAATAGTCGAATCGCTCATAACAAGAAAAAATATTTGGAATAATTAAAGAAAAATTTCCTTAATTAGTTTTTTATTTGATGAAAATATAGTAATTTTGCATCCTAAAAAAACGGAGAGAAGTATAAAATTAATATATAACCTAGTTAAAAACAGAAAAATGGCAAATTTAGATTTAAGTAAGTATGGGATAGCAGGCAATTTCGAAATTGTTCACAATCCATCATACGAAGTACTCTTTCAGGATGAAATGAATCCTGCAAACGAAGGTTTTGAAAAAGCAAAATTAACTAAAACCGGATCTACGGCAGTTTATACCGGTAAATTTACCGGTCGTTCGCCCAAAGACAAGTTTTTTGTAAAAGACGATGTTACCAAAGATACGCTTTGGTGGGACGGCACCATCAACCGCCCTTGCAGCAAGGAAGCATTTGACTACTGCAAAAATAAAGTTACCAACCAACTCTCTTCTGCAAAAAAACTCTATGTAGTAGATACTTTCTGCGGAACCAACGAAGATACACGTATGAAAGTGCGGTTTATAATGGAAGTAGCTTGGCAAGCACATTTTGTTACCAATATGTTTATCCGCCCTTCTCACTACGAGTTGGCAAACTACGGAGAGCCAGATTTTGTAACGCTGAACGGTTCAAAAACTACCAACGACAAATGGCAAGAACACGGACTAAACTCCGAAAACTTTACCTTGTTTGATCTTACCGAAAAAATGCAAGTAATCGGTGGCACATGGTATGGAGGAGAGATGAAAAAAGGTATTTTTTCTCTGATGAACTACTACTTGCCATTGAGAGGCATCGCCTCTATGCACTGCTCTGCAAATGTGGGAAAAGACGGCGATGTAGCTGTATTTTTCGGACTCTCCGGAACAGGAAAAACCACCCTTTCAGCCGACCCAAAACGCTATCTTATTGGCGATGACGAACATGGTTGGGACGACCACGGAGTATTTAATTACGAAGGAGGATGCTATGCGAAAGTTATCAATCTGAGCGAAGAAAACGAACCAGATATCTGGAGGGCAATTCGGCGAGATTCACTACTCGAAAACGTAACTGTTGACGACAATGGCGAGATTGACTATTCCGATGGATCCACCACAGAGAATACCCGTGTCTCTTATCCTATCTATTTCATTAACAAAATAGTACTCCCTTCGCGTGCCGGACACGCCAATAAAATCATCTACCTCTCAGCAGATGCATTTGGGGTACTTCCTCCGGTATCTATTTTGGACGACAATCAGGCACAGTACCACTTCCTCTGCGGATTTACTTCCAAATTGGCTGGGACAGAACGCGGTATCACAGAGCCAGTTCCTTCATTCTCTCCAGCATTCGGAGAGGCATTCCTTACTTTACACCCAACAATGTATGCTCAACGCTTGGTCGAAAAAATGAACGCACATGACGGCAAGGCATATTTGGTAAATACCGGATGGAACGGAACAGGAAAACGCATCTCCATCAAAGACACCCGCGCCATCATCGACGCCATCATCGACGGTTCTATCGAAAATGCAGAAAAGATACATATTCCTATTATGAATCTTACAACTCCAAAAGCTCTGAATAATGTATCGGAAGGACTTCTCGACCCACGCGACACCTATTCAGATAAGGCTGAATGGGAAGAAAAAGCAAAAAAACTGGCTGCTATGTATATTCAAAATTTTGAGCAATATTGCGATAATGATGCTGCCAAAGCATTGATACCAAGCGGTCCTCAATTGTAAATTTGATTTATATATTATGATAACTTGTAAGGAGGGTCGCGTAAGATACGACTCTCCTTACTTTTTCCATATGGATATTTACGACATGACAGCAATAAATCACCCTATTATTGCACGAACAACACAACACTCTTTTATGCTGCCTAATTCTAAATCGTCTTTATACCAACCTATTTTCCTTTGAGCATCAATATTCTAGCATAGGCTTGCGGCACAGATACCCATCAAATCTATAACGACAATTTTACATTTCTTTCTTTTGTCCCCCCCCCAAAAAAAACAAACTACCACGTTTCTCTTCGTTCGGAAACGAAAGGAAACGTGGTAGCAAGCTCAGAAAAAAGTATATTATCTATTACTCTTTAACCCGCGTAACCTCAAAAAATAGCCTAAAGCGAAAGCAAGCAGCAGGTACAAACCCCCTCCCACAGGTATCTGGCTATCGGGGTCGGGGTCGCCTCCCGGGTCTATGATGATATCCCCGTTGTCTGCAGGGGCAGTGGGGGCGTTGATAGACGGTGTGCCCCCCGAAGGCAAAGCGGCACTACCGAAAGCGGCAAAAGTACCTGAACTGCCACCCACGCCGGAGCCCTTTTTGCTACCCGAA
>JBKECI010000061.1:0-7238 GCA_047974405.1 Paludibacteraceae bacterium
CTGGAGTATGGGGCAGATGCACTTGAAATACACAAAGACGCGATTTTGCCCAACGATGTGATATTGTTGCATGACGATTTACTGGCCACAGGTGGGAGTGCCAACGCAGCCTTGCAATTGCTCCGAAAATTTGGCGATAATCCCATATATGTGAGTTTTCTTATCAACTTAACCTTTTTGGATGGTATAAAGAAACTTGGCAAAGCAAAAGACGTACACTCTCTGATAGAATTTTAATTTGAATATGCGATGAGAGAAAAATTAAATTTGATAAAAGTAGGAGGAAAAATTGTAGAAAATACCGAAACATTACAGTTATTGCTCTCAGACTTTTCCAAACTGAAAGGATACAAAGCACTGGTACATGGAGGAGGGCGTTCGGCTACAACTGTGGCTGCTCAACTCGGTATTGAGAGCAAAATGGTAAATGGGCGCAGAATTACCGATGCCGAAACACTCAAAGTAGTTACGATGGTTTACGCAGGGTTGGTTAATAAACTAATAGTTGCCGGATTGCAAGCCAAAGGTATAAATGCCCTTGGACTTACCGGAGCCGATATGAACTATATGTTGTCGAACAAACGCCCTGTGAAAGAGATAGATTACGGATTTGTTGGCGATGTAAAAGAGGTAAATGCCGAAATTCTATCCGATTTGATAAGAAAGGGGATTGTTCCCGTGCTTGCTCCTCTCACACATGACGGAAAAGGAAATATGCTCAACACCAATGCAGACACCATTGCCTCTGAGGCAGCCAAAGCATTATCTAAACATTTTGATGTAACACTTATTTTTTGTTTTGAAAAAAAAGGGGTATTGTATGATGAAAATGATGACGAAAGTGTCATCCCTATAATAAGTTTGGAAACTTATCCAAAATTAACCAATGAAAAAACTATTCAAGGCGGAATGATTCCTAAAATAGATAACGCCTTTGATGCGCTCAGAGCAGGAGTAAAAGAGGTAATTATCACACGGTCGGATAAAATAAACAGCAGCGAAGGCACCAAAATAGTAAACGGATATGAAAAAGATTAATTTAACCCTTTTGTTATTGATTGTAATGACTACGATTTCGGCACAAGAAAAAATAATGCTTTACCCTCAAGGTCCCCAAGAGAGTAATGAACTAAAAGAGCCGGAGTCGTGGCGAGACAAAGATTTTTTGCGAAATATAAGCGAGCCTCGCATATTGGTTTTTTCGGCAAAGGAAGAGGTCGCAAACGGCACGGCGGTATTAATCTGCCCAGGAGGTGGATATAGTGGTGTCTCCGTTGTCAAAGAAGGAGAAGATATAGCCAAATGGTTTAATGCAAGAGGTGTAACTGCTTTTGTACTCTACTACCGTATGCCTAACGGGCATCATGATATCCCGCTAAAAGATGCTCAAACTGCAATGAAATATATCCGCAAAACCGCAAAAAAATGGAATATCAACAAGCAAAAGATAGGCGTTATGGGATTTTCGGCAGGAGGACATTTGGTTGCAACACTTGCCACCCACAACTCCCGCAAAACCCGTCCGGATTTCGCTATGCTGATATATCCGGTAATAACGATGGATAAGGAATTTACACACAAAGGCTCCCGCGATAATTTATTGGGAAAAAATCCATCAACCGACCAAATAAGAATATACTCCAATGAATTACAAGTAAGCAAAAAAACACCTCCGACATTTATTGTACATGCCAAAGACGACCAGTCCGTACCCATAAAAAACAGTCAAGTTTTTTATGACGCATTGATTCAAAATAATATTCCGGCAGAACTCAATATCTATAACCAAGGAGGACATGGATTTGGTATGAGAGAAAAAGGAGTCGATTCGGATAGCTGGTCTCAAAAATTAGAAAAATGGCTGATAAAACAAAAAATTATCGACAGCAGACAATGAAAAAAATAAGAAAAAGCAACAATGACCAGATAAGAGACATAATCAAGGCAGCCCGAAGAAAAAGCAGAGAGGAAGAGATAAAAACCTATGGCAAATCTATTTCGCACACAAAAATAAATGACTCCAAAAAAATATACAGACGAAACAAAAAAGTAGATATTGACGAATAAAAGGGGGTAAAATCCTCATTGTGGCTATCCATCCTTTTTCGATATGGCTAATTAAAAACAAATGAATACCGAAGGGATAAAATATACAGGATCAAAAAAAAAAATCATTCCTTACATTGCAAACTTAATAGGAGAGCTGAAAGGGGTAAAAAACGTGTTGGACGGTTTTAGCGGTTCTACCAGAGTGTCGCAAGCATTTGCGCAATGGGGATACAATACCACCGCTAACGACACAGCCGAATGGAGCGAAGTTTTTGCCACGTGTTATCTGAAACCGGCAAAAGAAGATAGGTATTATCTACCAATAATAGACCATCTCAACAATTTAAAAGGCTTTGACGGATGGTTTACCGAAAACTACGGAGCAGACAACCAAGATATAAAACAACCCTTTCAGCGGAAAAATACTCAAAAGTTGGATGCCGTTCGCAAAGAAATAGATAAACTCAATTTAGTTTGGGAAGATAAATGTATCATCCTCACTGCTTTGATTCAGGCATTGGACAAAGTGGACAGTACGTTGGGGCATTATGCATCATACTTAAAAGAATGGTCTCCACGCTCTTACAACAATTTAATACTAAATCTTCCCCGCCGTTTTCCTCTCTCAAGTAACAACGAAGTCATTAGGGGTGATATTTTTGATACCGTTTTTGGCAAGGAATACGATTTGGTATATTACGACCCCCCTTACGGTTCTAATAACGAAAAAATGCCCCCCAGCAGAGTGCGCTATACCGCATACTACCACTTGTGGAAAACTGTGATACTGAACGACCAGCCCAAACTTTTTGGCAAATCCAATAGAAGAGAAGATACGCGAGATACTATCGCGGGTTCTGTGTTTGAAGAGTTCAGAAAAGACGAAAACGGACATTATATCGCCTTACAGGCGCTAAACAAACTGATACAAAGCACCAACTCCCGATATGTATTGCTGTCATATAGCTCGGGAGGGAGAGCAACCAAAGAAGAACTACTCCGTATTATGAAGGGAGCGGGAAAACTACTCAAAGTTGTGGAAATAGATTATAACAGAAATGTAATGAGCAGTATGCGATGGACGAACGAATGGATAAACAGTGAGGAAAAATACAAAGAATATCTATTTTTGATAAAAAAATAGCCACTATATATCTACTTGAAGAGCAACATATCTTAAATAGTGCCGACAATGTGCGCTGTGGATACAAAATACTTGTTGTAAAAGAAAAACATATATCCGCCAAAGCATGATACAATTGAGTATCCACGTATCTTGTGCTATGCTGTATGTGATAACACAAAAGGAGGCTGTTTCAAAATAATAGCCTCCTTTTGTGTTACTCAGTGATCCCGACAGGATTCAAACCTGTAACCTTCTGATCCGTAGTCAGATGCTCTATTCAGTTGAGCCACGGGACCCTTTTTATGTTTTGCGGTTGCAAAGATACATCAAAAAAAATCAATATACAAAGTATTTTGCTAAATATTTAGAAAGATTTTAAGACGTCAGAATATAAAATAACACAAAGCAAAGTTGGCTATTTTATCACTCCAAAAGACTTGCCCACCTTTGTAAAGGCGTCAATACATTGGTCTAAGTGTGTTTGCTTGTGAGCTGCGGATATTTGAACGCGTATTCGCGCCTGCCCCTTGGGTACAACCGGATAATAAAATCCGGTAACATAAATTCCTTCGTTTAGCAACGCTGCGGCAATATCTTGTGAGAGTTTGGCATCGTAGAGCATTACGGCACATATTGCCGATTCGGTCGGTTTAATATCAAATCCGGCCGTTTTCATTTTATCGATAAAATATTGGGTGTTTGAGTGAAGTTTGTCCTGCAATTCGTTGGTTTTGTCCATCATCTCAAACATTTTGATGCCTGCGGCAGCTACCATTGGGGGGATGGAATTTGAAAAGAGATAAGGACGCGAACGCTGGCGCAGCATGTCGATAATCTCCTTTTTACCTGTTGTAAATCCGCCGATTGCCCCACCGAATGCTTTGCCGAGAGTTCCAGTAATAATTTCCATCTTCCCTCTCAAATCAAACAGCTCGGTAACTCCTCGTCCTGTATTGCCGACTACCCCTGCCGAATGGCTTTCGTCCACCATAATCATTGCCTCGTATTTTTCAGCCAGCGCATATATTTTATCCAAAGGAGCTACATTACCATCCATCGAAAATACCCCATCGGTAACTATTAGTCTGAAACGTTGGGCTTGGGCTTTTTTGAGTTGCTCTTCCAGCTCTTCCATATTGGCATTGGCATATCGGTAGCGTTGCGCTTTGCAGAGCCTGACGCCATCAATGATGGAGGCGTGGTTTAAAGTGTCCGAAATAATAGCGTCTTTTTCGCCCAATAACGGTTCGAAAACGCCTCCGTTGGCATCAAAGCAAGCAGCGTACAAAATGGTGTCTTCCGTACCAAAGAATTTTGAAATGGCAGCTTCGAGTTTTTTGTGCAAATCGCCCGTGCCGCAGATAAATCTTACGGAAGACATTCCGTAGCCATGGGTATCAATAGCATCTTTGGCAGCATCTTTAAGTTGTTGATTATCCGATAGCCCCAGATAATTGTTGGCACAGAAGTTCAGCACCTCTTTGCCGTCTGCAATCCGTATTGCGGCTCCTTGAGGAGAAATGATAATACGTTCGTTTTTGTATAATCCGGCCTCTGCAATGGCAGACAACTCATCGGATAAAAAAGACTTAAAGTTTTTGTACATAATGATTTATAGTTATTTAAAATGGATCCAAAATAATCGCAAGAGATTAATTGGCTTATTGATGGTTTAAATTTTACTTATGTTTATTCTCTTTCTGGTAACGTTATCGAGGGGACCTCATTGATAGTTATTTTGTTGAATCCCATTTCTCTGAGCATTTCTGTTAAAATCAATCGGGACTGCCTTGATGCATCTTTGAGTATTCCCTGTTTTACGGCATCCCGTTTCATAGTCTCTTTTTCCTTTACAATGACATGGTTGTAGTCGGCAATGGAGGTTGGGTTAAACGGATTGTTGCTCTCGCCATATACTTTTATCGACTTTTCATCTATGACTATCTCTACTATTTGGGGCTTGGGGATAGCAATTTCTATACTTTTGCCCACTGTCTTTATTTGCGATCCAGAAAGGTCTATCCCCGCTTTTACATAACCGTTGTATTTGAGCAGGAAGTGTTTTTCGGTGAAAGGTACATTAAAGCTCATCACTTTCATCGTATCTTTATAGCCGATGACCCCCCCATAGTTATATTTTACTAGTGACAGCTCTTGTATATTGACGATTTTGTTCAGTACAATACTTGAATCGAGTTCCGATTTTTTTCCCTGAATGTTGTTTCTCAAAAGTATTGTTGCCAATATGGCTATAATTGCAACAAGAATTATCGTTGTGCGGTTAGACCTGTTCATAGGAGAGATATTTTCTGTGAAAATAGGCTTGCAAATGTAGCAAAAATATACCGAATTTATTCTATTTTTTATGCCAATATATTTTAAAATAAAAAACCGATTCGTTCTGAACCGGTTATTGGAAGTGAAAATATTTACCGAAAATCTTATTTAGAAGTGCCGATAGATACTTTTCGAAATTCTTTCAATGATTTTTCCAGATCCAAAGAAGCTTTACGTGCGCGTGCGCCGGCAGCTTTGTTTCCTTTTTCTACTTGAAGATCTGCATTTTCGGTAAACGCTGCAATTTGTTCGTTAATTTTAGCTACTAATGCTTTCATAATTTTTAATTGTTTTTTGGAATGTGAATTAATTTATCGCAAAAATACAACCTTTTATCGTCCCTGCAATAGTTTTGATAAAAATAGTTACTATTTTTTTGTTTTATTTGGCTTTTGTTGGGCAAATATGTTTTTATATCGATTTATGATTTAAAACCGTGTAAAAAAACACTATTTATCGCTTTTCTGCTATCAATAGGAATTGTTCAAAGTCTTTAAACTTACCAAGAGATATTTCTTTATTCATAATATGGTAGGTGTGTACACTCCTGACCTAAAATCCCGATTCTTCAAAAACAGAGACAAGTTTATTGGTATCAAATCCCTTGTGAGGGATGGGTTTGTAGTAGTGAAACGAACCATCTTCGGCTCTTATATCGCCAATAGCGACTATTGCCCTCTGCCTTGCAATAGCAAACAAATGGGCAACCAAACTTTTGATATCTTCAATGTGGTGAAAAGCCATATTGGAAATTACAAAGTCAATATCCTTCCTCACATAATCCGTAGTTTCACCGCAAACAATTTCTGCATTTCGAATTTTGTACCGAGACAATTTTTCTTGTAATACGGCGAGCATAGCATCCGAAGTGTCTTCAAATACGATAGACGATAATCTGGGTAAGAATTTCAGCCCTACAAGTCCTGTGCCTGCTCCCACCTCCAATGCTTTCCAATGCTGCTCAATCTCAATATGTTTCAATACTTCATTTACATATCTGTCTGCCATTCGAATACGTTTATCCACATCCCAATCTGTAGCTCTGTCGGCAAAGTAGTCTTTCTTAACCATAGTTTATTCCTTATTATTCTGTTTTTCAAACATTTTTTTGGAGAAATAGTTTGCAAAAAGCAGCATATTTCATCTCAATATATTGTATATTTGCACAGTATAAAGTAAAAAACAAGAAATTGACACGATAAAAATATCTGTTTGATACACACGACACGATTTTCTTATTATCAAAAAAAAGATATTCGGCAATTTGAAGAATAAACTAGTATCAGATGAAAACAACCGTTAAAATTATGTGTATGGCAATAGCCCTATCCGCGACTTTTACATCTTGTAACAAAACAGACAAAAGCGAAAAAGACTCCGACGAGATCATCGGTAAACAAACTGTAAAATTGGAAAACGGATTGATGACGCCGGAAACCCTTTGGGCATTTGGACGTATTGGAAATGTTCAAGTATCACCCGAAGAAGATAAAATTTTGTATAGCGTTTCGTATTACAGCGTCAAACAAAATAGAAGTAATTCGGAACTTTTTGTGATGAATATAGACGGAACCGACAAAAAGCAGATTACCAAAACTCCTTTGAAAGAAACAGCTGCCAAATGGATAGAAGGGGGAGATATTATAGCGTTTATTTCTAACGAAAGTGGCAGCATGCAAGTTTGGGGAATGAATCCCGACGGCTCGGGCAGAAGGCAAATAACCAA
>JBKECI010000062.1:0-3409 GCA_047974405.1 Paludibacteraceae bacterium
ATATCACATCAGCTATACCTGAACCTAAACTTGAAAGACTATCAAACGAAAGAGGTTTCGCATCTTTGGGTAGTTCAATAAACAATTTTTTATTTTCATACATCTGATAATCTACTACTTGCTTATTAGTACTACAAGAGTAAAAACAACAGAATAATATGTATAATACTATATCGATTTTTTTCATATTCAGATATTTAACAGGGTGTATAGGTTATATTTCCGTTTGAATCCATGCTGATAGATTTTCTGTTTCCTGAACTATCTGTTTTAAATAGTTGAAAAACACCTTTCACTGAAGGGTCATTTATATACGTATCCATAAATATTTTTTCTTGACTATCAGATGTATATGTAAACTTATCTATAAACTTCGTTTCCAATGCAGACAAGGTGCTTTCGCTTAAATCTCTAAGTTTTTCCCAATCATAGACTTTGAGAATGTAAGTGGTGGAAAGTGTTACCGCTACCGCCATTGCATCTTTTGACCTCTGTTCGAGATTTATAAAGTCTGACCTTAAGTCGGCAAAGGTTTCTACATCAGCCGGAGAAAAACAGGTGCCATCGGTCGGGTGAAGGTGCATATAGCCTTCCATTCTTGTGAGATTGCCCGAGTCGTCTTCCCAATCGGGGGCATACGAGTGTGCTCCTCCGGTAGAACTAATCGGTGGAGAACTCAAACTATATGTGCCATTTTTGTAACTCATCCAATCCGAAAGATCATTAAATTGTGCCACTATCTCTGTTCCCCATTCAACGGTAACCCCAGATTTTAGTTTGGTAGATAACGCATCGTATTGTGTTTTAATACTTGTATTTGCCAATGAGTTGCTTATTTCATCGCAGTTTTTTTGAGTTTGAGTTAAAGTGGTCGTTGTCCCTCCTCCGCCACTTGTTCCCCCTGTAGAACCTCCTCCAAACACATCGTTATACACCTCATTGAAATCTACTGTTCCTCCGCTTCCTCCACTGTTATCGGAAACCACCGAGCCGGAGCCGGTGATGCCTCCGTACCAATCATAGGTAATCCAAGCCAAACCGTCGGGAGCGCCTCCGCCCGAGGTACTCGAATAGAGCAAGCTGTAGCTTACATCGGTAGTATTGGTTGTTTCGAGCGTACTATAAAATGAGTCCATAAAAGGGTACATACTGCCTATCGGACTAATGGCATCTACCGTTAGCCCCTGTATTGCTCCGGTAGTATAGTCAGTACCGTTTGCAACAATGGTTACTTCGGGAAGAAATCCTCCATTGTATGTAAAATTATCGTCAAAATACATTAGCCCAAATTCATCGTATTCTTCCGAATACGATTGTCCCGTTGCATTTGAACCACACTGAAGTGTTATTATTCCGTTTTTGAGAGTTACCGTCAAATTTAGGAATAAAATAAATATAAAAATAATTTTCTTTATCATATTTTTATTTTTTTATTAGTGTTGTTTGATATTCCTTATTTACGGTAATCAGTTTTACGATATAAGTACCCTCTTTGAATGTAGCCTCGATGGAAATATCGTGCTTTCCTGCCGTGTATTTCCCCAAACGGTTGTTGTAAACTATCTGTCCGTTGGTGCTGTAAATCAATATTCTCACATCGGATTCGTTCGGGAGGGTAAAGCGCATATTCACACTGTACTCTGCCGGATTGGGATAGACGCAAAAATCGCTGTTGTCCGTTGTAAATTCAGCAGTTCCCCGAGCTGCATTGGAAACGACTTTTTTTAGCGTTATATACACCGGTTTGTGCGGTTCCATTTCTTGAGGCGAATACATATTGATGTTGCCCGTGAGATAGGTGTCGGCACCCTCGTTGGTCAGATTTATTTTGCCTTGAGTGAAATTCCACAACACGCCGTTTTGGGCGGAATAATGGTCTGCCCGGTTTTGCATAGCCTGTGTAAATACGATGCAAGTGTCTTGCATCGTTGCATTTACAAACATGGTGTCCACTCCCGTTTCGTTCCATTCGATAAGCAGTTGGTCGCCGTTGCCTGCTTGCTCTATATTGAGCTTAATGGGGTGCTGAGATAGTGCCTTTTCGCCACTCCAGTCGTAAGTGACTAATAGCCCTTCGTAAGCACCGCCAATCTCCGGCTTGTTGCTTTCTTTCCGTTGTTTTATCCGGATAAACTTTTCGGGTATGGGAAAGGGATTCGTCGCCTTTACTTTTGACATGCTTGCTTTCACAACCGAGTTTTCGGGTTCGTCGCTTGCCTGCTCCTTTGAAGAGGCTTTGTGTCCTTTGTTTGCCGCTTGGGTAAGCCAATAGTTGGCTTCGCCCGAGTTGCGCCCGGTGCCGTAGCCGTTGCGGTAGCAAAGCCCGAGCATATACGCGCTTGATGTTGATTTTAGTTCGGCTCCCTGTTTGAAATATTCAAAGGCTTTTTCATAATTCTGCGTACATCCCAACCCTTTGTAGCGCATATATCCGGCATCGTAGAGTCCGCGCGGGTTGTTACTTTGGGCGCAAAGTTCCATATATTCAAAGGCTTTGTTGAAGTTTTGTTTCACGCCGGACAGTCCGTATTTGTATATTACTCCGAGATTGTGCCATGAATTGGAATAGCCCAACTCTGCCGCTCTTAGTAAATGATTTAGTCCCTTAAGGGTATCTTGTGGCAGGCCTTTGCCTTCCATATAGCATAGTCCCAAGGCGTTGACCGCTCGAGGTACTTCGTGGCTAGCGTACTGCCGGATTGTTTTTATGGCTTCTTCCGTATTGATTCTACCTCTATATCCATTTATTAAAGCAATGGCGTTGTTAAGCTCTATTGCCGTTGTATCTATTGACTGCGAATGGATATTGGAAAAACATAGCAGTATGATATATAATGTTATAATTATTTTTTTCATAACAGTAGTTTTTAATAGTTTTACCACACTAAGTTT
The DNA here is from genome assembly GCA_047974405.1 of Paludibacteraceae bacterium. Taxonomy (GTDB): domain Bacteria; phylum Bacteroidota; class Bacteroidia; order Bacteroidales; family Paludibacteraceae; genus UPXZ01. The sequence continues at coordinate 2,893 of JBKECI010000062.1, forward strand.
CCTTTATAACTGTTTTTTGAGGCCGAATTGCCTTTCGCTTTATCCTGCCGTCTTAACTGATAATATCTTTTCACGGCTAAGGGTTGTATTTGCCAAACAGCATCTACCGCTTCTTTTTTTACCGAATCGTTTTGAGCGTACAGGTCTTCTGCTTTATATACATTATTATAGTGTGCTTTTACTTGATTCATCACTCTGACACTATCTAAATCGTTAGTCATATTGTGATTTTTCAGTGTTTTCCAAACGGCGTCCCACATATATTCTACTTTTTTTCGATTTTTGAAAATGAGAAAATTATCCATTTGCTGCTGATTGAACACAGTGCTAAATGTTTTCAATTCGTGCTGCCAAGTATTGTATTTTGGATGTTTCTCTAAGTAGTCGTTTAGTTGTATTGCTCTGCCTACGATGGTGTCTGTTTGTGTGGTAGTGAGTTTGAGTTTATCCCTCAACACCAAAGTCCAAAAGTAATTGTCGGTGGTTATATACGCGCCGGCAAGCAGCAGCTGTTTTG
>JBKECI010000063.1:0-71637 GCA_047974405.1 Paludibacteraceae bacterium
ATAGGGAGGGGGCTATTCTAAAAATATAAATTACTTTTGCAGAAAATAATACAACAAAGTAGTATTTTATTTATGATTCTGAACAAAACTACCGAGTATGCCTTACGGATTTTGGCTTTTATGACCAAAGAACCGGAGAAAATGTATTCCGCGTCATATCTGATTGACGAATTGAAAATCTCCGACAAATACCTGAGACGGATTATGACAAACCTTTCCAAAGCCGGTTTTATCCGGAGTGTACAGGGGAGAGATGGTGGCTATAAATTTGACAAAAACGTAGATAAAATATATGTATCGGACGTAATTGACGTAACCGAAGGGTTGAGCAAACACTTGGCTTGTGTATTGGGTTTTGAGCGTTGCTCCAACGAGAACCCCTGTGCGCTGCACGCCATTTTTCAGGATGTAAAAAACGAATTTATACGCAAGGCAAACACCATTCCACTTTCTCAACTCGATTTTTCGGAGATAAACCGATTTTAGATATTTTTTTATATCAAAATACTACTTTAAAGTAGAATATGGATTAAAATAATAAAACTATAAGTAAATGAGCGAATTGATAAATAATTCCATCGAAAGAAAAAGAAAATTAAAAGAAATTATCTTAAAACTGCATCACGGTGGAGAGCAACAAGATGTGAGAAACGAACTCTTGCTTAGCTTGAGCGAAATACCTTACGGCGAAGTGGTGGAAGTGGAGCAGGAACTGATAAGCGAAGGATTGCCAGAGGAGGAAGTACTGAGTTTGTGCGATGCGCATTCGGCGGTGCTGGAAGGGAGAATAGACTTGTCGGCATTGAAACCGGTAGAGGCCGGACATCCGGTGGATGTATTCAGAAAAGAAAATCTGGAAATAGAGCGACTGACCAACACTATTCTACTATCAATCTCGGAAATACAGAACACAAGCATAGAATTAAGCAACGAAAAAATACTGCAACTCAGAGGGTGGTACAACCAACTGTACGATATTGATAAACATTACCAACGAAAAGAATACCTGCTTTTCCCCCATTTAGAGCAGAAGGGAATCACCGGACCGCCTGCCGTGATGTGGGGAAAGCACGATGAAATAAGAGAGTTGGTAAAGGGAAGCATAGAAGCGCTGCAAACTCCCGATATTTCCAAAGAAGAATTTGACGCCATCGCCGATCTGTTGCTCAATCCCGCAGCCAAAGGAGCTAAGGATATGGTAACTAAAGAAGAAGAAATATTGCTTCCGATGTCGTTGGATACGCTCAACGAAGGCGAGTGGTACGAGATTGCCAAACAATCGTTGGAAATAGGATTTTGCTTGTACGACCCCCTGGTAGATTGGAAACCGCAAGGAGTTGAAGAAAACATCAACGATATGCAGCAGAGCGGTAGCCGGATACAATTGCCTTCGGGAAGTTTTTCGGCAGAAGAAATTATGTCTATATTAAATACACTACCGGCAGACATAACCTTTGTGGATAAAGACGACAAAGTAAAGTATTTTTCACAAAGCAAAGACCGTATCTTCCAGCGCAACCGCTCCATTCTCAATCGGGATGTACGACTTTGCCACCCACCGGCAAGCGCTCACATTGTGGACAAAATTGTGGAAGACTTCAGAGCAGGACGTGAAGAGAGCGCACCATTCTGGATCAATATGCATGGGAAAATGATTTTTATCGAATACTTTGCCCTTCGGAATGAAGCCGGAGAGTATCAGGGAACGCTGGAGGTATCGCATGATGTAACCCGCTATCGTCAATTGGAGGGCGAACAGCGGATATTGTCCTACCAAAAATAATTGTATATTATAAGATAAAATTCGACGATAACTATTTCTTCTAATCAATATTAAAAGATAAAATTTATGAAACAGACATTTCTTGACAAATTTATGAGCCGAAAAGGTCTTGCGACATCTTTTTGGATCATCGCATTGATTATGATTTCGATGCTTATTTACTACACGGCAAATCTCCAAAAAGAAGTGCCTCCCATCCCCAAAGTGGTAAAGTCCGAAACGGGCGAGGTGCTTTATACGGGCGATGACGTGATTGCCGGAAAGGGATATTTCCAACAATTTGACCTGACCGACTGGGGTTCGATGCTCGGTATGGGTGCCTATATGGGACCTGATTTTTCGACCGATTTTGTGCATTACCGTGCCGAAAGTCTTTACGACTACTACGGAAAAGAAATGTACGGAAAAGGACTGACGGAACTTTCTGATATTGAGAAAGGGGCGGTAAAAGAACGGGTAAAGCAGGATATGAAAAAACAAACCAAGTTGGAAGAGAATGCTACCATTTACACCGTAGCTTCAGCGGAAGCGTACAAGTCCAATGTAGAGTATATTACCAAACTTTTGGTGGAAGGCGATCCGGAACGCGGTTTCAAAGGTGGCGTAATCAAACCGGAAGAAGCGGCTAAAATCGCCGCGTTTTTTGACTGGGGGCAGTTAGTGGCTTCTTCGTTGCGTCCGGGAACGGAACGCACCTGGTCAAACAACTGGCCTGCCGAACCCTTGATTGACCAAGATTTGACGTTTGAATCGCACAAAATTTCCCTTTGGGAATTTCTTATTTTGTGGACATTGACCATTGTCGTTATTTATTTGTCGTACGAATATCTTTTCAAAAAGGAAGACGGCGACAAATTTGAAGAACCAATTCAAATCACTTCCATTTTCAAATCACAACGAAAATTATTAAAATACATCCCGATTGTAGCCGGCTTGTTTGTGGTACAGCTATTTTTGGGAGGGTATCTGGCACACCTATACACCGAACCTACCCAAGACTTTATCATTTCGCAAGACTTACTTCCCTTTAACGTTATCCGTTCTATACATACGCAGCTTGCCATACTCTGGGTAGCCGTCGGATGGTTGGTAGGAGGACTGCTCATAGCGCCTTGGGTGGCGAATAAAGACCACAAATACCCCTGGTTGGTGGATGTGCTTTGGCTGGCGCTACTTGTAGTGGCTGTCGGAAGCATTATCGGACTGTATATGGGGGCAACGGGACAGATGCGCGACGTTTGGTTCTGGTTAGGAAACGAAGGACGCGAATTGATTAATATTGCCCGTGTTTGGGACATCGGATTGGTAGTGGGACTTGTATTCTGGTTCCTGCTGATTATTTCTCTGATACGAAAATCGGCAACCAACAATCCGATTGTAAGCACCATCATCTGGTCGGCGTTTGCCATTGCCACACTGTATATGGCGGGGATGATGCCGGTACACAAAATTATGCCCAATTACACGGTGGACGATTATTACCGCTGGTGGGTAATCCACCTTTGGGTAGAATTGACTTTTGAACTTTTCGCCGCCGGTGTGATCGCTTTCTTTACCGTTTCACTGGGACTTATTACGCACAAAACGGCTGTGAAAGTGATGTTCTTCGAACTCTTCCTGATTTCGCTTAGCGGTACGCTTGGCGTGGGACACCACTATTTTTGGCAGGGATTGGACGAGTATTGGATTGCCATCGGCGGTATATTCTCCGCACTCGAACCACTTCCACTGGCTTTGATGATCATCGAGGCGATGAAAAACAAGAAGGAGCGAATTTATTCAGGCGAAGATTTCAAATTTTCCACACCGTTTATGTGGATTGCCGGCTCGGCTGTTCTCAACTGGATTGGCGCCGGATTTTTCGGAATGGTTATCAATACGCCAACTATCAGCTACTATTCGCACGGAACGTATCTGATAATGCCACACGGACACATCGCACTTTTGGGCGCTTTCGGATACATTTCCATTGCGTTTCTCTATATGACTTCGAGAACAAACGCGCTAGCCCGTAACTTAGAGTGGAGTGATAAATTGAGCAAAATCGGATTTTGGGTACTTACCATCGGCGCTTTGCTTTACGCGATTCCGACCTACATCGTAGGTATTCACCAGACCCAAGTGGCGATGGAACACGGCTATTTCTTGGCGCGTATGCGCGAAACGGTAGAAGGTATGAAAGGATGGATGTGGGCAAGAACACTGCCGGACGGAATGATGATTCTCGGCGGGTTGATAATTTTCTATGACCTGGCTCAAAAAACCTTTTTTGCAAAAAAGACAGTTTCATAATTTTTATTAGAAAAAAGGGAGAAGGCTATTCAAAAGATGAACCTTCTCTCATTTTTTCTTCTTTTTTGCAAAAATAGAAGAATCGGATATGAAAGAACAAATTTTAAACAGATGAAAGAAGAACTGATCATTACACCCAAAGCAAAAATTTGGGACATTATTGAAACCTATCCCGAATTGGAAGAGGTAATCGTTGAATTTGCTCCGGCTTTCAGCAAGCTCAAAAACCCCTTGCTGCGCCGAACCATCGGAAAAGTGGCAACACTTCAGCAAGCCGCCGCTACCGCTAATGTCAATATCAACGAGTTGGTGGGCGTGTTACGTAAAAAAATAGGACAAAGCGGTATTATGGAAGAAACAGATAATAAACAATACAATTTCGCGCGCCCGGAATGGTTCGTAGCGGAAAAAGTAAGCGAAGAACTTGATGCGCGCGAAATGCTAAGCAGGGGCGAACATCCGGTAAATCAGGTAATGGCTGATTTGAAAAAACTAAATGAAAATGAAATATATAAGATGGTGATCTCGTTTTTACCCGCACCACTCATTGACAAAGCGTCTGCTTTGGGTGCCAAACACTGGGTGGACAAGCAGGACGAAACGCTTTATCACGTCTATTTTTCCAAATAATAAAAAAACAAAAATGATGGACACAACCAACAAAACAATAGGACAAATTGTGGCTGACGATTTCAGAACAGCCGAAATTTTCAAAAATGCAGGCATCGATTTTTGCTGCGGAGGTAAAAAATCGGTAGCGCAAGCTTGCAGCGAGAAAAATGTTTCTGAAGAAAAATTGATACAAGAAATTAACGAGTTACAAAAATCGGGCGGAATATCTACGCACAATTTCAACGAATGGGATGTCGATTTCTTGATCGATTACATCGTAAACACACATCATAAATCGGGACGAAAATTATTGGCACAATTGGACGGCTACACCAAAAAGATAGCGGATGTTCACGGACACAACCATCCCGAATTATTTGAAATAGCTGCTCTTTTTGATGAATTGGCGGATGATTTGCTGCCCCATTTCGAAAAAGAAGAACAGGTGCTTTTTCCGGCAATAAAGGAAGCGTTGAAATCGGATTCGCCACAACTGAAAATGCTCATTCAAAACGCAATAAACGGAATGCTCCACGAACACGATGGAGCGGGAGAGTTACTGGAAAGAATTAACATGCTAAGCAATGGATATACCATCCCCAAAGACGCTTGCAATACCTATTTAGTAACTTTTAAGATGCTTGAAGAATTGGAAAACGACCTCCATACACATATTCATTTAGAAAACAACATATTGTTTCCCAAAGCGTTGGAAATGGCAAAAGCGGAATAGAAAATTTGTTGCCTCTTTTTTTTGAGGTTAAAATAATAGTTAAAAGCAAAGCGGTATTGGAAAATATATTGTATTTTTGCAATCAAAAGGAGTGCTTCTTGTGATGCTGGCAGGATTGAAATCTGCTTAAACTTACGAGGAGCATTTTGTATTGCTAACACTTGGTAATTAGATATTTTACAATGTCGGATAATTATATTGAAAACAAAACTTTTGAAAAAATAAATCAGACTGAGATGCCATTGGTACGAGGCGAATATGAGTGTTGTACGTTTTTGAACTGCAATTTTTTTGAGGCAAATATAAGTCAATTTGTTTTTATCGACTGCCAATTTACAAATTGTAATTTCAGTTTGGCAAATATGTCAAAAACAGCTTTCAGAGAGGTTCGTTTCAAGGAATGCAATCTGCTCGGAGTACATTTCGGTGAGTGCAATACATTTGGACTGGCATTTGAGTTTGACGAGTGTCGCCTGAATCAAGCCTCTTTTTATCAATTAAAAATTAAAAAAACGCGATTTAAAAAATGCCGGTTAATTGAAACTGACTTTGTCGAAAGCGATCTAAGTAACTCATATTTTATCAATTGCGATTTGTCAAATGCAATCTTTGACCGTACGAATTTGGGAAAATGCGATTTTACCACAGCCCACAATTATTCTATTGATCCGGAAAGAAACAACCTACTTGGGGCAAAATTTTCGATATCGGGAGTAGCCGGATTACTACAAAAATACAACATCGAAATCATAGAATGAAATACAAGGTTCTTTATATTGTTACCACTTTTTTCGTTCTATTTTCGTGCAGTAAACCTCAGCCTCAGATTCCTGCCAATAGGAGAATTGGCGCTGATTCTACCGAAATAAACCTCCGCTCGATGAACGAAATATTAATCCAAAAGGAAGATAGTTTAATAAAAATATTGATAGAGACACAAGAAAATAATTTCGAAAAAACATTGAGTGGTATTTGGTATTTCAAAGAAAAAGAGACCACATTGGATTTTATAATCGGATATCCCGAAATTACCATTAGATACGAAGTGTTTTCTTTAACAGGAGAGAAATTTGATAGTGCAACATTGAATGTAGTATTCGAAAAAAAAGAGATTCCCCAAGGATTGGAGGAAGGATTGAAACTAATGCGCAAAGGAGAGAAAATGCAATTAATAGTGCCTTGGTATTTGGCTTACGGAATGGGTGGCATAGATAATATCCCTCCATATACTTCGTTAATGTATGAAGTGGAGACAATACAATGATCTTTTGTTTAATTAACTTGTGTATTTAACAATATTGTCAGATATTTGTACTCGAATTAACAAAATAGAAATTTAAATGAAATTTAAATTATTTGCGATTGCACTCATGACCTTAACAGTTCTGTTTTCGGCTTGCAGTAACAAAAAAACGTATAGCGAACTGCAAGACGAAGAGCAGGCACTCATAACCAATTATCTCAAAAAGAACAATATCAAAGTTGTAACCATACTGCCCGACAGCGATAAATGGACCCCCGATGTGTATTATAAATCTACCTCCGGTCTCTATTTTCATTTGGTATCTTTAGGAGATACGGCACAGTCCATTAAGTCAAAATCCAAAATATTGTACCGCTATGCGGAATATACTCTGAAAGGTGATACCGTCGTAAATACATACAACCCACAAGAATATCGCTATCCTCACAGACTAACTTTTGAGGATTATACCACAGGGACTACCGGATTGCAAGAAGCTGTTTCGTTGATGAAATTTCAAGATTCGGAAGCAAAAATAATAATTCCACACAATCTGAACTCTTCGAGCTATCTGCAGAGCGTTACTCCTATGGCCTACGATGTGAAAATAAAAATAGTGCCTTAATCTTTTCTATTACCTAAGTACTCTTTCTCTTATCAAAATTGTAAAACTGATTTTACTATTCTCATACAATCTATCCAATTCTAAAAATATGACATTAATCAAATCTATTTCAGGTATTCGCGGCACAATAGGCGGAACGGCAGGCGAAGGATTGACACCGCTTGATATTGTAAAATTTACTTCGGCTTATGCCGCCTTTATTCAATCATCAAAAGAAACAGAATCGAATAAAATTGTGGTAGGACGCGATGCCCGCATATCGGGCGAAATGGTAAATAAGATAGTAATAGGGACGTTGCTTGGAATGGGTATGGATGTAGTGGATATCGGGTTGGCTACTACACCTACCACAGAACTTGCCGTAACGATGGAAAAGGCTGCCGGCGGAATTATTCTTACGGCCAGCCACAATCCCAAACAGTGGAACGCATTGAAACTCTTAAATGAAAATGGAGAATTTTTAAATGCAAAAGAAGGAGAGGTCATCTTGGCATTGGCAGAAAAAGATCAATACAATTTTGCCGAAGTAGATTCCATAGGAAAACTATCTGTAACCGATTATACCCGACAACATATAGAAAATGTTCTTGCATTGGATCTTGTGGATGCTGATGCCATTAAAAAAGCAAACTTTAAAGTAGCCATTGATTGTGTAAATTCTGTAGGCGGAATCGCTATCCCGGCGCTTCTTGAAGCGCTCGGAGTTGAAACGGTAGAAAATCTCTACTGTGAACCCAATGGGCATTTTCCGCACAATCCAGAACCACTTCCCGAGCATTTGACCGAGATATCTTCGGTAATGAAATCGGGAAAATTTGATGTGGGATTTGTGGTTGACCCCGATGTGGACAGATTGGCAATTATTGGCGAAGACGGGAGTATGTTTGGAGAGGAATATACTTTGGTCTCTATTGCCGATTATATTTTGCAACACACACCCGGCAACACAGTTTCAAATCTGAGTTCTACCCGTGCGCTACGTGACGTAACTCGCCGATACGGCTGTAAATACAACGCAGCAGCTGTGGGCGAAGTTAATGTGGTAACGAAAATGAAAGAGACAAATGCCGTTATTGGAGGTGAAGGAAACGGAGGTATCATTTATCCGGCTTCGCATTATGGGCGCGATGCGTTGGTAGGGATAGCCCTCTTTTTGACAAATTTGGCTAAATCCGACAAAAAAGTAACAGAGATGCGTGCCGAATATCCCAATTATTTGATGTCGAAAAATAAGATACAACTTACTCCAGAGATTGATGTTGATGGCGTATTAGCCGTAATCAAAAGGTCGTATAAACAATACGAAGTTAATGATATTGACGGAGTCAAGATTGATTTTCCTCAAGGTTGGGTGCATCTGCGAAAATCAAATACAGAACCTATTATACGTATATATTCCGAAGCAGATACTGCTGAGCAAGCCGATAACTTTGCCAAAGCGGTTATGGAAGAAATAAAACGGATAACAAATATCTGATTTTTGCCAAAAGGATATGAAGTCTTGCTTTGCGCTTTTTATCCTTGAGTTAAATTTCAGATTCAGATTTGGTATTGCGCAGATAATCCAGTCCTATTTTTACTTCAACTTCCGAAAAACCGGTTTCTTTTAGAAACGAAAACGCACTCGCACCAGGCTCTTTCGATTGTAGAGCCTTGTACATTGTTTCCAGTCTTTCGGTGGAAATAAACTGTTCAAGTTGGAGCGTGCCGTCTTGCACAAATCTTGACAAATGACCGGCAACTGTCCCTTGTGTGATATTTCTTTGATTGGCAATAGTTTGTATGTCTATTCCCTGTTGATATAGCATTAAACTATCGTTAGCCGAACTCCCTCTAGGAGATTTTTTTTCGCGTTTATGCGTTGGCTTTTCCGCAAGCAGGTGCATGTTGCTTTGGATATGGTGCAAAGAGCAATAATTACGGATACAATCCAAAAAGAGTTCACCAAAACGTTCATATTTTTTCTCGCCAAAACCTTTGATAAGCAATAGCTCTTTTTTGTTTTGAGGTAAATAGTCAGACATATCCGATATGGTTTTACTACCGGCTACCAAATAAATAGGAAGATGGGTTTCGTCAGCTATATTGTTTCGGAGCTGGAATAGCAGGTGCATCAGTTTTGGGTGTAAACTTTTGGAAACACTTGCCGGAGTTGTCCGACTATAAATTGTAAAGTTCCATGATGGTAATTTAAAATTATTGTTTAAATCGGAATAGATTTTTATATCAAAATTATCTTTAATACCTTGTATCAAGTATTTCTTTTGTTCGCAAACAGTAAAAATATCCAACATATCGTCATCGTAGATTCTTGCCGTTTTTTTGTTATCTGTGGTTGCCGGCATCTCTTTCAGCGTATCGACAACAAGCGATATTTTTTCGAAAAAAAATGTTGCTGCTGCACCTAATCGCTGATGAAGAAAATCTCTGTCATACGAAGAACCTTGCACTATTTTTTGTAATTGATTTTGAAAGTTGATTCCCACACCGTGTATGTTTGCTGCTTGTGTTACAATGTTTTGGGCAAAATTTACCGCCTCATCGTCAATATGGGTATCTCCTTTTTTACAGGTATTACACAACTTTTTTACGGTGTTCAGCAACGGGTTAAAGTCGTAAATGCTTAGTAGTAATTGATTAAAATATTCCTTTTCGGATTTCGAAAGTTTTTTTCCGAGTTGCTCTTCATTTTCTTTTCCCGAAGAGAATGCCACGATGTTTTCATCATTTCGGATGCTCTCTTTGTTGATTTTACTTGATAATATCAATCCTTGCAACGAGCGGCAACGGCTAAGGGCAACATATACCTGCCCTGCTGCAAAGGCATCTTCGGTGTCGACAATAGCCTTTTCAAAAGTGAGTCCTTGACTTTTGTGAATGGTAATAGCCCAAGCCAATCGGAGAGGAAATTGTCTGAAAATACCTAGAATTTCTTCGTTGATATTTTGTGTGTTTTCGTCTATTGTATAACTAATGTTGTGCCAGTCCATACGCTTTACCTCTATGTCATCGTCTTCGCCGGAACATTTTACCAAGATTGTTTCATCTTCAATATCAATTATCTCTCCTATTTTCCCGTTGTAAAATCTTCGTGGTGATTCCGAGTCGTTTTTTACAAACATCACTTTAGCTCCAATTTTCAGCACAAGCATCTCATCCACCGGAAAATTTTTTTCGGGAAAGTCTCCTTTGATTGTGGCTCTGAACCGAACGATAGGAGCTTCTATTTTGGAGAGTTCCTCTTCGTTGATACTGTCTGCCTTGTAGTTGTGGGTAGTTAGCGTAATGTAAGCATCGTCTTTAGCCGGTACAAAATTTGGTAGGTAGCAACTGTCCAATACAGACAAATCGTCGTTGTTTAGTGTATTGTTCCTGATATTATTTAGCAATGAAATAAATTTTATGTCGGTCTGCCTGAATACCTTTTCAAATTCGATGTGTATTGGTCTCTGCTGCTGTATGGCAACACTGTGAAAAAAATAAATTCCCTTGTAAAATTGCGACAGGATATATCTTTCGGTCTCTTTGACAACGGGCGAAAGTTGGTACATATCTCCCATAAAAATCATCTGTACCCCTCCAAAAAGCTCGTTTTGTCGATGACGAACCGATCTTAAAATGGTATCTATGGCATCCATAATGTCAACTCTTACCATACTAACTTCATCAATTACAATAAGTTCCAATTTTTGGATGATACGACGGCTTCGGTTCTTCATTTTTATTTTGGAGACAAATTCTTTTTTCCCTTCGGTAGTAGGTATAAAAGGGGAAAAAGGGAGTTGGAAGAACGAATGTATGGTAGAACCTCCGGCATTGATTGCAGCAACTCCGGTAGGTGCCAATACGGCTGTTTGTTTTCCCGTGTGCTCTTTCAGTCGATGTAAAAAAGTGGTTTTTCCGGTTCCGGCTTTTCCGGTTATAAAAATATTCCGATTTGTGTTTTTTACAAATCTTTCGGCAAAGTCATACATCAAACTGTTGGAGTCCGTCATAGTTACGTGCGAATTGGGGCGATTTTGGCGGGGAGGATATGTTTTTTAAACTTCGTAATCAATACAAGCTCGCCCTGTTCTTACTTTTGCTATGTAAGTAACCACTTTTTTGTGTTCGGGATGTTCTTGATATACCTCCAAATCGTGTATGGATTCAAATTCGCAATAGAGCGTCAAATCGTAGTTGGAGGAGGGTGTTTTGGGGTGATTGATTCCCACCTCTATTTTTTTTAATTCGGGAATATAACGAATCAGGTTTTCCAATCCGTCTTTGATTAGTTGAGCATTTTCTGCTTTGGTTTTGCCTTCGGCTTGCTCTGCCAATTGGAATAATACAATATGTTTTATCATTGTGAATTATTTTTCTTCATTTTTTTTTTAAGAAAAAGAGGAATATTGCTACAATATCACTCTTTTGTTAGCCGTTGATATGCCATTATTTATGTTTAAGATATAGACACCTTGGGGCATAAGTTGCGTATCTATCCTGAAATTATTAGTATTTATTTGTACACTTTTTATTAGTGTTCCCGCAGTATTGTATAATTTCAAAGACAGATTATTGTTAATGCTTTTTCCTACTCGAATGTTAAGTTGATTTTGTTTGATGTCATGATATACAGATATTTCAATGTCGTTTGACTGGTTTTTTGTTGCTAAGTTGGTAAGTTGGGTATATGCTGTCTGGAAGTTGGGTATCCCATACCCCATTTGTGTGGTGGGAGAGTCGTACAGATTGGCGCTTCGATACATCATTTCTCTTATATCGTTCAGGCTCAACGAAGGTTTTTTGGCTTTGACTGCCTGTAAAAAACATGCGGTCATCCCAGCCAGAATGGGGCAGGAGTAGGAGGTGCCATTGCCGTAAGATACTGTTCCTCCTACCCCAATAAGTGCGGAAGGTGCTCCCAAGGCACACAATTCGGGCTTGACACGCCCGTCAGACGAAGGTCCGAAAGAGGAAAAAGCGCCGGCGGTTCCGGCGCTTGTTACTGCTCCTACGGCAATGATATGTTGGGCATCTGCCGGCACCCCGATATAGTGCCAGGGTTTATTGCCCTCGTTTCCGGCACTGTTGAGTACCATGATTCCTTTGGCGGCAGCCATACTTGCGGCTATGCTTGCACGAACTGTTGTGCCGTTCATATCGGCATAAGAAAAATTCATTGCCGGATTGTCAAATTCGGTATATCCCAGCGAAGTGGTGCTGATATCTACTCCGGCGCTGTCTGCAAATTCGATAGCCGAAATCCAAAAATCGGGTTCGCACAAGTTTTCGGTATTGGCGGCTTCCGAACGAATCAGCCAATACGATGCTTTGGGTGCTGTACCAACGTAAGTATCTTTAATATTGCCAGCCATAGTAGAAAGTACGTTGGCGCCATGACTGTTTTCGGCGTAGATATTGGATTGAGGATTTACAAAATCTTTGGTTCCAAGCAAGCGTCCTTCGTTTCGTAGGCTGTCGAATCCGGCATTGATATCAACATTGTAAAATCCGGCATCAATAACGGCTATCTGCATCCCTTCGCCCCGATAGCCGTTGTTGTGTAGTACAGCACCGTTGAGCTGGTTGATTTGTGTAACAGCTTGTCCATAGTCTGTATTTACTGTTTCATGTGGAAATTTTTGTCGGGAAATTAAAGAGCCGGAGATTCCGGTTTTTCCGGTAAATTGCACAAATTTAACAAAATTCAGATTTTGTACGGCTGTAATCAAAGAAGAGTCGGAGGTGGTAACGGTTACTCCGTTTATCCATTTGCTGGTGCAATGTACTTTTACATTTGTTGCCTCAATTTGAGATATATAGCTTTGATTTACAGGTAAGTCTGTGCTGTCTATCGCTATTTGAAAAAACGTTCTTCTCTCTAGTGCGCGTTGTGAAAGATAAGCCGAAGGGGCAGACAAACTGTATGGTGTGTTGTTTTTGTCTTTCAGCTGAACATAAAAGTAGTAGCCCACCCCTTTTATATCTAAAAAACACATTAACAGTGCTATGGCCAAAATAGAGTATCTATTCCTCATAAATTTAAGTGTTTGTTTTTCTGCAAATATACAATATTATTTGCCGGATTCAACTTACGCAGGTAAACTAACCTGCTGATTTACACAAAATAATAACTTGATTTTTTAATTAATGGTCTGATAATTAGCAACTTTGGTATTATCTAATAAACCAAAAACAATATGTTGTAACACAAATATACAATAAGTACGGTAATAGGCCTTTTGTAACTTATGACTAAATCCCTATTACTACAAACTTACAAAAAGTTATTGTAAAATGCAAGAACCTCTCCAACAACGAAGTTGCTACCTCCTATAAAAATAAAATCTGTTGTTTTGGCATTTTGCCGCGCGGCAGTTACCCCTTCCCAAACGGTAGAATAGGCATTGCCCGATAGAAAAAACATATTCGCTTTCTCTCTCAAGACATTTGCATCCATTGCTCTGGGGATATTTGCTTGCACAAAATAGTAGGTTGCAATTGGAGGGAGTAACTTCAAAACACTCGAAACATCTTTGTCGCTAACCATCCCAAAGACAATATGAAGCTTATCGAAATGCTGCTTTTTTAATTGATTCACAACCCACCGAATTCCTTCTATATTGTGTCCGGTATCGACAACTATTGTGGGTTGCTTTTGTAAAATTTGCCATCTGCCCTGGATTCCTGTAAGTGAAACCACGTTTTTAAGTCCGAGTTTTATATCTTCTTCAAAAATGGCAATTCCATGACTTACAAGTTCTTTTACGGCAGTCAAAACCGTTGCTATATTTTTAAGTTGATACTCTCCGTATAAGCCTACCTTTAGCTTTCCGTAGCTGGTTGCATTTACTATCATTATATCGTCTTGGTATTCTACAAGCTCAATATCAAATTCATCTTCAGCAAAAAGAATACCCGAATTTGCTTTTTTTATAAATATAGATTTTGTCGTTTCGGTAGATTCTCCGATAATTGCAGGAACATTGGTTTTGATGATTCCAGCTTTTTCTTGAGCTATTTGTTCGAGTGTATTTCCCAAAAATTGTGTGTGGTCAAACCCTATGTTTGTAATAATCGAGAGTTCGGGCAAAATAATGTTTGTACTATCCAGCCGTCCGCCCAGTCCTGTTTCGATTACGGCTATGTCCACCTCGTTATCGGCAAAATACTTAAAAGCCATTGCCATTGTTGTTTCAAAGAAGGAAGGTTTTATATTGTCAAAAACATCTTTGTTACTCTCCACGAATTCGGTCACGTAATTTTCCGATATCATTTCTCCATTTATACGGATTCTCTCTCTGAAATCGACCAAATGTGGCGAGGTATAAAGTCCGGTTTTGTATCCGGCAGATTGCAAAATGGCAGATAAAAAATGTGAGACCGATCCTTTTCCATTGGTACCTGCTATATGGATAGTTCGATACACATTCTGAGGATTATCAAAATAATCCATCAAACGGATAGAGTTTTCCAAGCCCGGTTTGTAGGCATCTGCACCTATATGATGAAATACGGGTAAACTTCCATATAAATATTCAATAGCTTGACTATAATTCATTTACATTGTTTTTTTTATTTTTTTTTAATTCTCATTTTAGGAAAAACACATTTATTATCTTTGGCTTTGAGTATCGGAGGTCAAAAACTTTCTGTGTTTAAATTCTGTTATTTCCTTTTTTGTTTAACTTTGTCAAAACAAAATTACATGATTGCGATGGAAATGCAACAAAAAGTTTGGCAATTTATTGAAAACGAAATAAAAATCGCCCCTAAATCCCGTATTGTTGTTGGTGTCAGCGGAGGGGCAGATTCTGTTGCTATGCTGCATGTTTTGCGTTCGTTGGGTTACGAATGCATTGCGGCGCATTGCAACTTTCACCTTCGGGGGGCAGAATCGGACAGAGACGAATATGAGGTAAGAAAACTCTCGGCAAAACTTCAGGTATCGTTTGTTAAAACCGATTTTGACACCGTAAATTATGCCAAAAATAATAAAATATCTATTGAAATGGCTGCCAGAGAGTTACGGTATAGTTGGTTTGAAAGTGTCAGGCAAAAGCAACAAGCGAAAGTAATTGCCGTGGCGCATCATATTGACGATTCTATCGAAACTTTTCTTCTGAATTTAATCAGAGGAAGTGGACTACGGGGATTAAAAGGGATTGAACCCGTAAACGGCAATGTGACTCGCCCATTACTATGTACTACACGTGAAGAAATTGTAAAATATGTTACAGAAAACGAATTAAACCATATTATTGACAGCTCCAACGAAAATATAAACTTTCTTCGTAACAAAGTGAGACTACAATTGCTCCCCTTATTGGCAGAATTTAATCCTTCTATTCGGCAAACTTTGCAGGAAACTATCGAACGGATGCGGGGTACGTGGAAAGTATTTGAGCATACGACTGAAAAAATAAAATCTGAAATAGCAACTGTCCGTCAGCGGCATCTTTATATCGACATAAACAAATTACAAAAACAGCCAGATATAAAAACGGTACTGTTTGAGATACTTCAACCGTATCACTTCCACGGTGATATTATCGAACAAATTACCGAAAATCTGGATAACGAGTCGGGACTAAAGTTTTATTCCGAAAATTATATATTGATAAAAGACAGAGATTTTTTAATTCTTTCGGAGAAAAAAGGAGAATCGGACTTGCAAATCACTATTCCTGAGTATAGAAGTAAGATAGAGTATCCTGTTTGGCTAATTTTCGAAAAGAAAAATGTCGATAACAATTTTGATATTTCAAAAAATAAAAATACTGTTCATATCGATTTAGATAAAGTCAAATTTCCTCTTACCCTTCGCAAATGGCAAAATGGAGACTACTTTTATCCTTTTGGAATGAAAAACAGAAAAAAAATAAGCGATTTTTTGATAGACAGGAAAATAAATATTCTCGATAAACAAAATACATGGCTTTTAATTTCAGACAACCAGGTGGTTTGGATAGTAGGAGAACGTTTGGACAATCGCTTTGGAGTTACGCAAGAGACTACCCGGGTGTTGGAAATTTCGCTATCTGAAAAATGAGCTAACCTCAAAATGGTAAGAGGGGATACGGTTGGTAATTTTCTAAAAAATTGAATTCACGTCAAATAATTGAGAAGAAAACAGGCTTTGCAAAGACAGTTTGTTTGATTCTTTTTTTTTGAATGGCTTAAAATTCTTCTTCTCTCTAAAAAAAATAATGGCGTTCCGTATAATTTTGTTTTTTCCTATCTTTATTCCTATGTTTCGAAAATCTCTTTTTGCACTGATACCAATACTTTTCTTTTTCGTTTTACAAGTCTATTCACAACCGAAACGGAAAATATATATCACGCTGGACACTTCGGGCAGTATGTACGGCGACAAGTATATGATAGGCAACTATACGGCTCAATTTATTTCGTTAATATTACCCGATGATGATATATATATGATAATAAACGGAGTGGTGAAAAAAATATCGGGAAATCCCAATTCCTACCGGCAAATCCAAATCAATTATTCCCTTATCCGTTCACAATGGGGTGTTTCACCCCTCGGCACACAAATAGGAGACCTCATCGCATTTAATAATACCTACAGCCTGAACATAAATTCGGAACAATGGCTTATTATCATTGGCGATGGTAATTGGGAAAGCTATAAATATCCGGCGGTTTTAAATCGGTTTTCAGAAAATGCAGGGATGCAAAATCTGAATATATTTTTTATTCCTTACGGCAATATAAACGATGGGCACAGCGATTTTATCGATTTTATCCGTTTGTTAAAAAGCCCAAAAATACTGAACGAATCGAGGCAATTTCGAAATGTGATGAACAATTGCATCATTCTGTATGCCTATCTGACGGGCAATAGTGGGCGAGATGTTAAAATAAGCAAAATAAATGATAAGACAGTAAAAATAATTTCGCCGTTTCCTGTCAAAAAATATGTTCTTTTCTATCAAGACGAAACCAGCGAACAGCAAATATTGCAGCCAAATTCTGCAAAACAAGACTCAGTCAATTATGCGATAACCCATATCGGTACACCGTCCACAGCTCCTATTTGCTACGGTAACAATCGTACAATGCTGAGTGGTACGCTTTGGAGTATTACTGGACCAAAGCCATTAGAGGCAGATATCCCCACCATCATTACCTTTGATAAGCCGGTGGATATGAAAAAAATAATATTTTTCCCACGTTACGATTTGAACGTAAAGCAGGAGAATATTTATTTGGAGACAAAACCTGTATTGCCTGTCAAAATTGCGGTGAGCAATGAATCAGACTTTAGAGAAAAATTATCAAAAAATGAATTTATCAAAAACAATATTGATAAAGACTTACAAAAAATGGCATTAGGACAAAGAGCAATGTCCAATACGAAACCTGAAAATGAAGAGGCTATAATTCTTTCCGAATCAACATTATCGAAAATAGATCTGCAAAAACACAAAAACAACGACTCTGTGTTGATTTACACTGCAAAAGTAAAACTGAAAGAGAACATTGACACAGCCAAATATCGTTTAGAAATAAAACATAACAAAATGTTGATTCTTAAAAAAACGACATGGAAGACAGATAGCAACACCATTACCCTGTCGTTGGAGCAGCGCGCCCAATGGAGCGAAAACCTTATGCCCGATACGTTACACCTAACACTCTCGCTCTTTCCCCAAAAGCATATTACCAATAATAGTGAAACATTCTCGAAACAAAAATTTGAAATCAGAGCATCCGCTGTTACAAAAAAAAATCATACCCGACGAGAATACTTTATGCCAAGACTATTGATTGTTACGATAATTCTACTTATCTATCTGATTGCCATTTCAATAAAAGCTCGATTTAAAAGAGGAGCTGTACTCGACTACTATTCTCAAAATTGGTCAGACCAAACAATACTAAGAAAAAGAGGATTTTTGTCATGGTTCAACAGATGGTTCAATCCCTTTGGGTCAGAAAAACGTGAAGTTATTTTCTACAACGTATCCAAGACAATTACATTCAAATCAAGCCAGACCAAATACAGTATTCGGTTTGATGCGAATGATTTTGACAACGAAATAATGAGTTACAAGGAGTATTCTCCTAAAAAATACGGTGGCATAGAATTTGTCGAAAATAGAGAACTCATAATAAAAAACAATAAAAACAAAATCTCTATCAAATACGATAGCCTTTCCTCGATAAGAGATGACAGACCTTGGTTTAGAGGATGTACAATAGGCTTATCGCTTTTAATTATCGGGTTACTTATTTTAATCTAAACCACATAAAAAAACAGAAGTCCTATACCAATACTATTTTTATACCCCATTTTGACCTATTTTTTAACGTATGTTTTTTTTGCTAATACTACATTTGTAAGTGATTTTATCATTTAAATACAAATTATTACCGGATAGTTATGAAGAAACAAAAACTAACAGGGATGCTTGCTCTGCTTTTTGTAGCCCAAATGTCTTGGGGACAACTCTCTTTCGGTGTCCCCGAAAAAATAAATAACGATTGGAAATTCATTTTGGAAGATGTGAAAAACGGTCAAGAAACCAAATTGAATGTGCTAAATTGGCAGTCTGTAGATTTGCCACATGACTGGAGCGTACAGCAAAAATTAGACCCTCAAAACGCAAGCTGTATGGGTTATTTACCGGGAGGTATCGGATGGTACAGAAAAAATCTACATATTCCACAAAGCAAGCAAGGAGAAAAAGTGTTTTTGTATTTTGAAGGAGTTTACAATCGGAGCAAGGTTTATCTCAATGGTTTTTACTTAGGCACTCGCCCCAATGGATATATGTCGTTCGTGTTGGACGCCACACCCTATATTAAGTTTGGAGCAGACAATGTCCTTGCCGTGCGTGTAGATCGCAGTCGGGCAGCAGACTCGCGTTGGTATTCCGGTTCGGGAATTTACCGTGATGTATGGCTCGTATATTCCAACCAAGTACACATAGCCCCATGGGGAATATATGCAGTCCCCGAAATAAAAAATGGAATAGGAAAACTGAAAATAGAGGTTGAGATTGAAAACCAGAGCGATAAAAACGAAAATCTTATCGTTCAAAATACTCTTTTTGACCCTTCGGGAAATATTGTCTCTCAAAATGAAGAAGAGATTTCGGTAAAAGCAAATCGTAACGGAACACTAAATACCGAATTGACAATAAATACCCCTCAACTTTGGAGTTTGGAAACCCCCTCTCTCTATCAATTACAAACAACAGTTAAAAAAGAAGGAAAACAGATAGAACAATCCCAACTACGTACCGGTTTCAGAACATTTGCTTTCGATCCCGACAAAGGTTTTGCACTCAACGGAAAAAATATGAAAATAAAAGGAGTATGTTTGCACCATGATGCAGGAGTACTTGGTGCGGCTTTTTATCCAAATGTTTGGAAAAGGAGGCTGAAAACGTTGAAAGAGATAGGTGTAAATGCCATACGTACCAGCCACAATCCTCAATCACCCGAATTTTACGACTTGTGCGACGAACTCGGTTTGCTCGTACTCAACGAGGGCTATGACGAATGGGAATTTCCTAAAAGAAAATGGTTGAAAGGCTGGAATGTAGGAACACCCGGATTTGAAGGTACTTATGATATTTTCAAAGAATGGGGAATAAAAGATATGGAAGACTTGGCACGTCGCGACCGCAACCATGTTTCGGTCTTTGCATGGAGTATAGGCAACGAAGTAGATTATCCCAACGACCCTTATTCCCATCCTATACTCAACGGAGGAGCCGGAGGTTTTACGCAACCAATCTTTGGAGGCTACAAAGAAGACTCCCCTGATGCTATGCGATTGGGTGTTATTGCCCAAACGTTGGTCAATGCAGTCAAAAAGCACGATAACTCCCGTCCGATAACTGCAGGGTTGGCAGGAGTAGCTATGTCTAATCAAACAGGTTATCCGTTTGCTTTAGATATTGCCGGATACAACTACACCGAAAACAAGTACGACGAAGATCATAAAAAATATCCCGAACGTATTATCTTCGGGAGCGAAAACCGGCACGAACTCGGAGCGTGGAAACCGGTAAGAGACAAAGAATTTATTTTTGGACAATTTTTATGGACAGGAATCGATTACTTGGGAGAATCCGGAAAATGGCCTTCGCGCGGATTCTATTCCGGATTGATAGATTTTGGAGGATTTATCAAACCCCGCGGATTTTTTCGCCAGTCGTTATGGGCAGAAAAACCGATGATTTTTGCAGGAACATATATCTCTCCGTTGAAAGGGGGTAAAAATCAAATGAACGATGTTTGGTCTCAATTGGATGCCGAAAACAACAAAAAGCACAAAGAAATAACTCCCTCTATGGATGCCTTTCCTGTTTGGAACTATTCGAAAGGAGACTTGATAAGAGTAGTATGCTATACCAATGCAGCCAAAGCAAAATTGTTGCTCAATGGGAAACAGCAAGGCGATATACAAAATAAAAACGATGAGAATGGAATTATATATTGGGATATACCATATAAGCCTGGTAAATTGGAGGCGATAGGAGTGGATAACAACCACAAAGAGGTGAGTCGAACTGTGGTTGAAACATCAAACGCTCCCTATGCAATGGAGGTAATATACCGTGACAAAACCATTAAAAAAGGCGAAGTAGCCCAAGTAGCCATACAAGTGGTGGACAAAAAGGGAGTTCCAGTAATGCTTTCTAACGATGAAATCACCTGTAGAGTAATAGGAGGCGGAAAACTACTCGGTTTGGAATCGAGCAATAACGAAGATATGACAGACTATACCGACAATACCCAACAAGCTTATCACGGACGGATGATTGCTTACATCAAAGCTACCGAAAATTCTGGTACGATAAACATACAATTTACATCATCCAATATAAAAACAAATGAAGTAAACTTAATCATTCAACCTTCACAAGTAAAATAATTTGCTTATTTACAGCCAAAAGCAGCCTGTTTGTTTGATAAAGTTGCTGAATATCAATGACTTTATCGGGCAAACAAAATTCAAAAAATATACCGGATACAAAGATACGGCATAAATTATATTTCTATTGATATTCGGTTGTTTATAATTCTACAGTCAAATCCGAAACATTCCTCCCAAAAATGGGTATCTTTGCGTGCAAGATGCAAAAATATCTTTCCATACTAAAACAATACTGGGGCTACGACGAGTTTCGCCCGCTACAGCAGGAAATCATCGAAAGTATAGCCAAAGGCAATGACACACTGGGATTGATGCCTACCGGAGGAGGCAAATCACTCACTTTTCAGGTACCCTCGATGATACTGGAAGGCATTTGCATAGTAGTAACTCCACTGATTGCTTTGATGAAAGACCAAGTGGAAAATCTGAAAAAAAGAGGTATTCGAGCAGCCGCCATTTTTTCGGGGATGTCCTATGCCGAAATTGATATAACGCTTGACAACGCCATTTTTGGAGGGTATAAATTCTTGTATGTTTCTCCCGAAAGGCTTGGTACAGAAATTTTTATCAACAAGATAAAACAAATGCAAGTCTGCCTGCTTGCCGTGGACGAGGCACATTGCATTTCGCAATGGGGATACGATTTCCGCCCCTCTTATTTGAAAATTGCCGAAATCAGAGATTTTCTTCCTCAAGTTCCAATATTGGCATTGACCGCTACCGCCACCCCCGAAGTGGTAGATGATATACAAACCCAATTGCATTTTTCTCGAAAAAATGTTTTTAGAAAAAGTTTCTTACGAAAAAATCTGGCTTACATTGTAAGAAACACTGAAAAAAAAGAGGAAACTCTTTTGAAAATATTAAAAAGCGTATCCGGTACTTCGGTAGTGTATGTCCGTAGCAGAAAAAAAACCAAAGAGACAGCCGATTTTTTGAAAGACAATCAAATTTCTGCCGAGTACTTTCACGCAGGATTAAGTAGTGCGGTCAAAGACGAGCGGCAAAGCCGTTGGAAAACAGGAGAAACCCGAGTCATTGTTTGCACAAACGCTTTTGGTATGGGTATTGACAAACCCAATGTTCGTTCCGTTATCCATATAGACCTGCCCGATACGTTGGAAGCCTATTTTCAAGAAGCCGGAAGAGCAGGACGGGATGAGAAAAAAGCATTTTCGGTGTTATTATTTAATCCGAGCGACGAAACCAAATTAAAAAAACGGATAGCAGATATGTTTCCACCAAAAGAAACGGTAAAGGAGATATACGATGCGCTGGGCAACTATTTTACATTAGCGATAGGAGTAGGCGAATTTGCTACTTTCTCTTTTGATTTGATAGACTTTTGCGGAAAGTTTCATTTCGCACATTTAATAGCCTACAACAGCATAAAAATACTCCAACAAGCCGGATATGTCGAACTCGCTGATGAAGATGAAAGTGTCTCGCTGCTGCAATTTATCTCAACCAAAGAGAGCTTGTATAAAATAAAAATCTCACCAGAACAAGAGCAACTGATACACGTATTGTTACGATCGTACACCGGACTTTTTACCGACCTGCACGGCATACACGAGAATACGGTAGCCAACCGGTTAAATTGGTCAAATGAAAAAGTGTACAACGGATTGATAGGATTGTCAAACGAACGTATAATCAAATATATACCCCGAAAAAAAACGGCTTTTATTACCTTTACCAAAGAGCGGACGGATGTGTTGCACCTCAATATCACCAAAGAGGCTTACGACAAAAGAAAAGAGAAATATGTCAAAAGAATAAGTAGTGTGTTGAACTACGCAAACGAAGAAAATATTTGCCGGAGCAGAATATTGCTCCGCTACTTTGGAGAAACAGAAACTACAAATTGCGGAGTGTGCGACATTTGTCTGAAAAAAAAGGAGGAGTTTCTAAAAGAAGATGAATACCAAAACATTAGATTAAAAATAATCTTATTATTAGAAATAAATCCGGCAAGTTTGCAAGAAATTGTCCATAGCGTTGCGGCAAAAGAACAACAATTAATAAAAGTAATCCGCTTAATGCAAGATAGCAACGAAATTTATCTTGACAATTATTTGAAATATACCTTAAAAAAATAAATACTGTAACTTTGTCTCCGCTACAACCATCAGAATAGGAGGATTAACAAAAACATCAAAGATGCAAAATAACAAACTTCGCCTGCCTGCCGAATGGGAACCGCAGGCGTTTGTACAACTCACTTTTCCGCACAAAAATACCGATTGGAACTATATGCTGGACGAAGTTTCCGATTGTTTTGTAAACATTGCCGCAGAAATAGTAAAACGCGAAAATCTGTTGGTAGTCTGTGCCGATATTGACTGTATAAAACAACATTTGAAACACCTTGACCAAACCAAAATCAACTATGTGCAAATAGCGTCAAACGATACTTGGGCTAGAGACCACGGAGGGATTACGGTACTGAAAGAAGGGAAACCGACAGTACTCGATTTTACCTTTAACGGCTGGGGAATGAAATTTTCGTCAGACTTGGATAATCAAATAACCCGAAACCTATTTTCAAAAAACATCTTCGCCCAACATGTCCAGTACAAAAGCCGATTGAAATTTGTATTGGAAGGAGGAAGTATCGAGAGCAACGGCAATGGCATTATCATTACAACCTCTCAATGCCTGTTGTCTGCAAACAGAAACAATCTTTCGAAAAAAGAAACAGAAAACAAACTGAAGAAATATTTTGGGGCAGAGCAGGTGTTGTGGCTCAACCATGGATATTTGGAAGGGGACGATACCGACAGCCATATAGATACACTTGTAAGGTTTTGCGATGAAAACACGGTAGCTTATGTAACTTGCAACGATACAACCGATAAACACTATAACGAATTGAAGAAAATGGAACAAGAGTTACTGCATCTCCCATTTACCGAAACAGGCAATATAAATTTTGTTCCGCTCCCTATGGCAGACGCAGTGTATGACGATGATGGCAACCGATTGCCGGCAACTTATGCCAATTTTTTGATAATAAATAATGCGGTATTGATGCCTTTCTATCAATCGCCAAAAGACAAAAAAGCTCAAAATCAGCTGCAAAAAGCATTTCCCGACAGAGAAATAGTAGGAATAAATTGCCTGCCACTGATACAGCAGCATGGCTCGTTGCACTGCGTAACTATGCAATATCCTGCAGCAGTTTTACAACACTTATAGACAATACGGATGGCACGCAAAATTTGTACCCTCTTTCTTATTTCTCCCAAAAGAATTGAGTGATAGAGCCTTATTGTACAATAAATCTGCGTTGTTATATGGCGTAACCCATTTTTAGATGCGGAGAGATAATTGTCGCATCTGCTCAAATGTTGGTATCTTGTCCAGAAAGTCGTACCGTCCGTCATTACCATTTACCTTACAGCAATAATGCTCCCGCCCGTTGCTTATAATGAAAAAATCAACCCTGAGTTTTGTATTATATACGGCAACTTGATCAAACACATCTTGAGTCAATTTTACATTAGGCGACTTGAATTCCAATATTATTTCGGGCTCTGCCCAAGTGTTGTAAAAAACGGCATCACAACGTTTTTTCATCCCGTTGAGCAAAAGCTGTTTTTCTATAGCCAACAGTTCAGCAGGAAACCCCCTGTCTTCGACAAAAAAATGTAGAAAATTCTGCCGTACCCATTCTTCGGGGGTAAGCTTTACATATTTTTTGCGGAATATATCTAAAATTAAATATTTTTTACCCTCTTGTTCTATCCGAAACTGATATGTTGGTAAGTTGAGTTGAAACATTTTTTGTATTTTTGTATCTTAAATATCCGTATAAATTACATTTTTTTAAAATATCCGTATCGCAAAACATAGCAAACCAACCGAATATTTTATAAGCAAAAATAATAAATATATGAAGACAAAAGAAGAAATTGTACACGATTGGTTGCCAAGATATACCAAACGCCCCATTAAAGAGTTTACAAAGCACATATTACTGACCAATTTTTCAAACTATGTAGAGATGTTTGCCGAGTGGTTTGCCGTGCCTGTATTGGGGAGAGACGGTAATATGATAAATGCCTCGGCAAACGGAATAACAATTATCAACTTTGGGATGGGAAGTCCCAACGCAGCAATTATTATGGATATTTTATCTGCCATTTCGCCTCGCGCAGTACTCTTCCTCGGAAAATGCGGCGGGCTTCGCGACAAAAACAAAATAGGAGATTACATTTTGCCCAGTGCGGCCATAAGGGGCGAAGGAACTTCCAACGACTATTTCCCACCGGAAATTCCGGCTTTGCCCGCTTTTAATCTTCAGCGTTCGGTCTCGTCCAATATTCGTGACTTTGGCAAAGACTACTGGACAGGAACCGTTTATACAACCAATAGGCGAGTTTGGGAACATGATGAAAAATTTAAGGAATACTTGAGAGGTACGCGAGCTATGGCTATCGATATGGAAACAGCTACACTCTTTTCTGCCGGTTTCTATAACGGAATATCTACCGGAGCATTATTGCTGATTTCCGATATGCCACTCCAAGAAGATGGGATAAAAACAAGCGAAAGCGACAAAAAAGTAACAGCCAACTTTGTGGAAGAACATCTGAATATCGGAGTAAAATCATTGTCATCATTGATAAATAACAGTCGTACAATCAAGCATCTTAGATTTGAATAACAAGAGTAGGCAGATAAAAATAAAAACAGGAAAGGGTAATGGCTAAATCGATACCGAAACATACATTTCAAGAGATAATGACAGATTTGCGGCAAAAATCGTACAGCCCTGTTTATTTTTTGATGGGAGAAGAGCCCTATTACATAGACCAAATTTCGGATTATTTACAAAATAAAGTACTGAGTGATAGTGAAGTGGATTTTAATCTAACTGTTTTGTACGGAAGAGACGTAGATATAGCCACAGTGGTAAATACCGCCAAACGGTACCCTATGATGTCTGAACATCAAGTGGTTGTAGTAAAAGAGGCACAGCAAATCAAAGATTGGGACAATCTGCCGTATTACCTGCAAAACCCTCTAAAATCTACTATTTTATGCTTCTGTTATAAATACGGGAAACCGGATGGACGGAAAAAATGGGTGATGGAATTGAACAACAGGGCAGTTGTGTTTGAATCTAAAAAGCTGTATGACAACCAAGTAGGAGTGTGGATAAGAAATTATCTGGCGGGAAAAGGCATCGGCATATCAGAAAAAGCAGAAATGATGCTTGCAGAGTTCTTGGGTACCGATTTATCTAAAATAGTCAACGAATTGGATAAACTGTTACTCGTAAAACCTGCCGGGAGCCACGCTATAACTCCCGAAATGATAGAAAAAAATATCGGTATAAGCAAAGATTTCAACGTATTTGAGTTGCAAGACGCTCTTATTAACAAAGACGTATTGAAAGCTAACCGCATCATTCGTTATTTTGGTAAAAATACCAAAGAGACACCTATCCAGATGGTGTTGCCCGCGCTCTTCTCTTTTTTTTCCAATCTGATGATTTATCACTACCTACCCGACAAGAGCTATAATACTGTTGCCTCGGAACTAAAAATACATCCCAATTTTGCCCAAAAATACACCAAAGCAGCATCTGCTTTCAACGCTTGGAAAACAATGAATATCATTACCGACATTCGCGAGGCAGATGCTAAAAGCAAAGGAATAGGAAGTAATGCAATCGGAGAAGATGAACTGTATAAAGAGTTAATATTTAAAATTTTACACTAAATTGTTCCGGCTCCTTTACAGATAAAACCTTTATTTTAAAATTAGTGTAAAAAATTTTCGATATTGAAATAAAAATTTTATCTTTGAAAATGAAAAAAAACAAATAATAATCACTAAAAATCAACAAATTATGGCAAGCGAAAACGATGATTTGATAGAATATGACGATGACGAAGCGGTAGAATTTATCATCAATATTGTACCCGAAGAGTTTAAATCGACAATAGATAAAGACACCGTAAACTATGTGTTGGATGTAGTCTATGAATTTTACGAAAAAAAAGGGTTGATAGAAGAAAACTCGGCAGAAGAAGCCAGTATTGACGAAGAAGAGATGTTGGAATACATAATGAAAGCCGTAAAAAAAGATAAAATGAAAATTGGTGAAGAAGAAACCAGGCTGATTTTGGAGGGTGAATACGAATACGGAAAGTCAATTGGAATTTACACGGAGGAAGACTGATTTTTAAATATATAAGATGTAAAAAGCATCCGGACATTGTAAAAAAGTAATGTCTGGATGTTTTTTCCGTATATAAAAGTATGTATAATTTTGTTTACCATATACTTAAGTGCCTCTCTTACTTGCCTTTTGGGATACTTTATTTCTTTGCCGATTTAATGTACTTTATCGTTTATTACATTGTTAGGTACAGATTGTCGGTTGTGAAAAATAACATCAAAAATTCTTTTCCGGAGAAAACGGAGAAAGAGAGACAGCTTATTGTGAGAGGATTTTATCGTCATTTTTCAAACCTGCTGGTAGAGAGTTTGAAAATGATGAGTATGAGCGATAAAGAAATGTTGAGAAGAATGAATTATCTGAATTATGAACCGTTGATTGAGCATTACCAAGAGGGTAGAAGCGTAATTGTATATACCTCACATTTTGGAAACTGGGAGTGGCTTTCCTCATTTTCATTGTTGCTTCCCAAAGATAAACCTGTATATCAGGTCTATAAAAAGTTGAGAGATGAAACAAGCAACAAAATAGCCTATATAATACGCAAACGCTTTGGAGCCGTAAATGTAGAGATGAAAGAGTTGCTCCGTAAAATGGTAGCGTTGAAGAAAACAAACAAACAAGGGGTATTTGGGATGATTTCGGACCAAAGCCCACGATACTCTTCAAACTTACACTTTGTGAAATTTCTTCATCAGGCCACTTCGGTGCTTACAGGCAGCGAACATCTCTCCAAAAAATTTGACTTACCGGCATATTTTGCCTCTATTCAAAGGGTTAAAAGAGGATACTATACCTGTACTTTTGAAAAAATAACCACTACTCCCCGTGAGATGGCAGAATATGAAATAACCGAAATCTATATGAAAATGCTCGAGAGAGACATTCTTCGTCAGCCTCAATTTTGGCTTTGGTCTCATAAGAGATGGAGGCACAAATTGACTACTCAACACACCGATATAGAGTTATAAAGAAAAAAACAGATACAAAATATATGTCGATATCAGTTGTAATATTAAACTGGAACGGGCGAGAATATCTAAAAAAATTTCTCCCCATTTTAAAAGAAAACATAAAAGATGTAGAGAATGTTGAAATTGTTGTTGCCGACAACGGTTCTAACGATGATTCGGTAAAACTGATGCAAGAAGATTTTCCCGAATTACGAACCATTCTTTTTGAGAAAAATTACGGATTTGCCGAAGGGTACAATAAAGCGCTGGAAGAGATAAATAGCCAATATTATGTACTGCTCAACTCCGACGTAGAGGTTTCTCCTTGCTGGTTATCAACTCTTTATAAATATATGGAGGAGAATGTTAATGTCTCTGCCTGTCAGCCCAAAATACTTTCGTATTACCAGCGAGATACTTTTGAATATGCGGGAGCCGCCGGAGGTTTTTTGGATAAATATGGTTACCCTTTTTGTCGTGGACGAATTTTTGAAACTATTGAAAAAGACGAAGGACAATACGATGAGGTGGCAGATATATTTTGGGCAACCGGGGCATGTTTGTTCATTCGTTCTGAAGATTTTTGGGAAGTTGGTGGATTTGACGAAGACTTTTTTGCTCATCAAGAGGAAATAGATCTATGCTGGCGGCTAAAAAGTCGTGGAAAGAGGATAACCTGCGTGCCACAAAGTGTTGTATATCACATTGGTGGGGGAACATTAAAGGTCGAAAATCCATATAAAACCTATCTTAACTTTAGAAATAATTTACTGTTGTTGTACAAAAATCTACCACACAAGTCGTTGAAAAAAACATTTGATATTCGTTTCTATTTAGACAATTTGGCTGCTTTCCATTTGTTGCTACAAGGCAAACTGCAAAATGCGAAAGCCATTTCTGATGCACGAACAGATTTTAGAAAAATGATGCCCAAATTTGGAGCAAAACGAGACGAGAATATATTGAAGTCAGTCACTTCTATCGATAGAGAATTGGTACAAACGAGTATAATTTTTGAATATTATATTAAGAATCATAAAAAATTCAGCGAAATAGACCCAAAATTGACAACAAAGGATGAGAATTAGCCAAAATTCTCATCCTTTTCTTTTACTATCTGATTTTTTTTGTTGTTACACAAATATTATATGGGCTGAAAATCCACAATATTTAAATTAGAATAAACCATTATATTCAAAGAAATACGAAAGATATATATCGGTATTGTAAAGAAATCTGATATTATTATTTTTCTTATTTGATTCTTTCAACATTTCCTTGTGTAATTTGTTCTTCTACGATGGCGTCGATGACGGCAATTGCCACCATATTAACAATATTTCGTACAGAACTCTCTACATCAAGGATATGCACCGGCTTGTTCAGTCCCATCTGCATAGGTCCAATGGTCTCGGCTACCCCCATTTCGAGCATCATCTTTTGTACCATATTAGCAGAGTTGAGATTGGGAAAAATGAGTGTGTTTACATTTTTTCCATAAAGTTTTGAGAAAGGAAATTTTTTGTCTCTCAACTCTCGATTGAGCGCAAAATTGACCTGAATTTCTCCATCAACCACCATATCGGGATATTTTTGATGGAGATATTCTACTACAGAATGTATGGCTGCGGGACTGCCAACTTTGTCCGAACCAAAATTGGAATATGAAAGCAGCGCCATTACGGGATCATGAGCAAAAAACTGGACGGTATCGTATGTCAATTTTGCCACATCTGCTATGATTTCTGGCGACGGATGGCGGTTAAAAAGTGTATCTGCCAAGAAAAAAGTTCCTTTTTGTGTGTTCATAATGTGCATAGCGGCAATCGTATTCAACCCTTTTCGTGGTCCTATCACCGTTTTTGCGGCTTGAACGGCATCTTCGTATTTGGTAATGACTCCGGTTATAAGTGCGTCGGCATCGCCGGTTTCTACCATCATCATCCCAAAATAGTTTCGTTCATACATTTTTTCGTATGCCTCGTCAAAGGTCATTCCGTCCCTTTTCCGTTTTTCTGAAAGAAGTTTTGCATAGCGTATTCGGCGTTGTTCTTCTCTGTCGTGCCTAAGATTTACGATTTCGATTCCTGTCAGATCAATACCGTTTTCGGCTGCTACATTGGCAATTTTCTCCTCATTACCCAGCAATATGGGAAAACAAATGTCGTCTGAAAGCGCTGCTTCGGCCGCTTTGAGCATATTGATATGATTTGACTCCGAAAATACCACTTTTTTGGGATTTTCTCTTGCTTTATCGTAAATGCGGCGCAGCATTCGATTGTCATATCCCATCAAGTCTCTCAAATGGCTCTCGTAATCTTCCCAGTTTTCAATATTTTTTCGTGCTACCCCCGACTCCATTGCAGCTTTGGCTACCGCCGGAGCTACCGAAGTTAGTAGTCTGGGATCGAGTGGCTTGGGTACTATATATTCTTTCCCAAAAGATATTTTTTTCAAATTATATGCTGCATTTACAACATCGGGTACCACTTTTTTTGTTAATTGGGCAATGGCTCGAACGGCTGCCACCTTCATTTCTTCGTTGATACAGGTCGCTCGTACATCTAAAGCGCCACGGAATATATAAGGAAATCCGAGTACGTTATTTATTTGGTTGGGATGGTCGGAACGCCCTGTGGCAAATATTATATCGGTACGTGCTGCCATTGCTTTTTCGTAAGATATTTCGGGATTGGGATTGGCCAGGGCAAAAACAATCGGATTATTATTCATACTTTTTACCATTGCGGGGGTAAGCACATCTGCTACCGAGAGTCCGACAAAAACATCGCTATTGACTAGCGCCTGCTCCAATGTTGTGATATCTCTATCGGTTGCAAAAGGCTTTTTGCGCTCGTTCAAGTCGGTTCGCTTTTTATTGATAACCCCTTTAGAGTCTGCCATTACAATATTTTCTAACTTTGCACCAAGTAGTATATAAAGACGTGTACAGGAATTGGCTGCGGCTCCAGCACCGTTTACTACTATTTTGACATCTTCTATTTTTTTTTCGATGATTTCCAATGCGTTCAAAAGTCCGGCTGCCGATATAATGGCTGTTCCGTGTTGGTCATCGTGCATAATGGGAATGTCCAGTTCGTTTTTCAACTTTTCTTCTATTTCAAAACATTCCGGAGCTTTGATATCTTCCAAATTGATACCACCAAATGTAGGGGAAATGGCTTTGACCACTTCAACAAATTTTGCGGGATCATTTTCGTTGATTTCAATATCAAACACATCTATCCCTGCAAATATCTTGAAAAGCAACCCTTTGCCTTCCATCACAGGCTTGCCTGCCACGGCACCAATATTACCTAAACCGAGTACGGCTGTGCCATTGGATATTACAGCTACCAAATTGCCTTTAGACGTGTATTCGTATGCTTTTGAGGCATCCTTTTCTATTTCCAAACACGGTTCGGCAACTCCCGGAGAGTATGCAAGTGATAGGTCTCTTTGCGAACTTGTTGGTTTGGTAGGGATAACTTCAATTTTTCCCGGCTTACCTTCCGAGTGATAATGCAAAGCGTCTTCTTTTGTCAGTTTCATATGGTTTTGTTTATGTTTTTTGCTTTTTGTGTGATTTTTCTTTTAAAAACATCACAAAATTAGCAAATTTTATTTTAACTGTAACAAATAGCAAGTAATTTTTGAAAAATAGAAAATAGTATTTGGGAGGATATGCTATGGTTTGTTGTTAAAGTTGTGTTTGATTTTTCAAATGATTTCTACTTCGCCAATTTCTACGTATATCAAAAACATTTCTGGACTATACTCCATCTGACGTAAAACGTTGCCGTATTGGCATATTTGATGCCGATAAGCCTCTCGTTTTTTGTTTCCGAATTTATATTCGGATACTATCGCTTTTTTCCCAACAATTACAACTCTGTCTGGACGATAACTTTTGCCCGTAGGGAGTAATATGGTGGTTTCGTTCCATATTTTGCCTTTTGTAAAAAACCATTGATCTATATGCGGCAGTTTCCAAAAGCGTTGCATAGTTTGCCTTATTGTATCACTCTCCCTGTGAGTAATTTTTCCGGAATGTATCAACTCTAAAATCAAATTATCTTCATCTTCGGGCTTAGAAAGTTTTTGTAGAAAGTTATGCATAATTGTTCCAAAGTTCAACAGATTTTCGCTGAAATTTATATTGTCTTTCCAAGTGTCTTGATGGGGCGATTTTATTTTGAGTCTCCCTTCTGTGTAGAAAATTGGATAATTTCTCAACAGTACCGATTTTTCTTCTTTTTTACGTGTGGGTACTTGTGCTATTGTATCTTTTCCTAATTTAAACAGGAGATTATTATTCCGAATTTCTTCTTCTTGCTGCTCTTCATTCATTCTTTTTAGTAAAACAAATTTTTGTAAAAGGTCTGACAAGGTTTGTATCTTTTCCAACTCTGTTTTTTTGCTTTTCACATCGGATGTTTTGCGGTAAGGGGTAAAGCAGATTAATTCGTTGCGCGCACGCGTAAAAGCGACATAGGCAATATTCAAATTGTCCACGTATTGATATAAAAGTTCTTCGTAATATTGCTTGGCAAAGACAGACGCTCCCAACTTTGAAGAAAAATTGATAGGAATAAGGGACAATTCGTCAAATGGGGCTTCGTTGGTTTCTAACCACATCAAACTCTTGTTTTTTGCAGCTGTGAGTTCCCATTCGCAAAAAGGTATTATGACCACCTTGAAGTCAAGACCTTTTGATTTGTGTACAGTCATTACGCGGAGAGCATCTTGGTTTTCGGGAGTGGCTATGGTTTGGTGTATCCCTTTCCTGTTCCACCATATCAAAAATGAGTTTATATCGGCATTACGATTGCTTACAAACTTGAACACCGCATCTTGAAACGATTGTAAAAATACTGTTTCGCCATACCATTCATTTAATCTAAAAATATCGATAATGCTTTCGGTCAATTCGTATAACGATGTGTAATTCAAATTTTGCAGCAAGGCATTCTCTTCATCGGTAAATAGCAACGAAACTTTTTGCCGCGAAAATATGCTATCTTCTGTATTATAGTTTATTGATTCTTGTTCCGTTTTTTTCAATTTTCCTCTCGAATATTCATAATTCATAATGGTCTGTTGAATCTTGTCTCGGGGGTTTCTGATAATGTTTAATAGGGCAATTATAAACTTTATCGAAGACGATGCGCTCATTAAAATTCCCTCGTTACCTATTACATTGTACGATATGTCTTTTCTTGCATCAGCAGTATTTTTGTACTGAAGCAAATAGTTTATCAGTTCGATGGCTTCTTTGTTTTTTCTTACCAAAAGAGCAATGTCCGACAGCTTGTAGCCTCTATCGATTAAGCTTTCCACCTGATTGGGTATTCGCTTTAATGCTGCTTGTTTCCAACTTTCGCCGTCTTCGTCTTGTTTCAAAAATTCTACTTTCACGTGTCCTTCGGCCGCTCTGCACGAGGTTTGCTGATGTACATCTTGGTAGGCCGTTGCAATTTTGTAGGTCATACTTTCGAGTTCAGGATAAACCGGAAACATCGATTCAATGTCTTCGTTTAACTTGAGTTGCAGCAGTTTGGAGGCATCTTTAAAAAAAGAGTTGTTAAACTCCACTATATTTTTGTCGCTGCGCCAATTGACTTGCAATGTTTCGATGTTTACCTGCTCTTTCTCAAAATCGGATTCCACTTCTTCTTGCAGCAGTTTCCAATCTGAATTTCTCCACCGGTAAATGCTTTGTTTTACATCTCCTACTATCAGATTTATTTTTCCGTTATCCACACTCTCTTTTATTAATGGTTTGAAGTTTTTCCATTGTAAAAAGGAGGTGTCCTGAAATTCGTCGATCATAAAATGATCTACATTAATCCCTGTTTTCTCATATACAAACGGAGTATCGCTTTCTTCTATAATTCTGTTTAGTAGCATGTTGGTATCCGATATCAACATCGTGTTTTGCTCTGTCGAAAGCTGTTTGATGTACATTGCCAAGTCTGAAAGCACACCGAGTGTATTTAAATGTTTGAGTATCAAATCTGCCGTATTATAGTGGATAGCATCTGCTGAGAGTAGTGTCATTATGTTTTTCAGAGTATCTCCCAGCCCGTTGGCATAGGCTGTATCGATGGTGTCTTTTATATGTTGCGGCTTGTTGTTTGCGTAGCAGCAGGAAGATTCTTGAGCATATTTTTGAAATGTAGCAGAAACATCAAAACTGCCTGTTTTCAGATTTTCGAGTGTTTTGTGCATAACCGCTCTCGAAAAATCTTCAGGATTCAATTCATAACGATTCAAAATGTTCAATGCTTTTTGCGATTCTATTTCCACATTTTTTTCGAAATCTCTCTTTATTTTCTTTATTTTGGAGATGTATGCTGCTAAAAATATTTTGTCGTGCAGTTTTTTATTAGTCTCTTCGGCTTTGTACTGATAGTTTTCTTTAAATATTTCTTTTCCAAGATTGGATATATTGGTACGTATGTTCCAGTTTTCAGATTGCTCTACTTTTTCTTCGGCAAAAGTTGTCAGCCATTGTAGGAGGCGGCTGTTTTCCGTTTTGCTTAAATCTTGAAAAAGGGTGTCTATCGCATTTTCAAGCATCTCTTCCGAGTCCAGTTCTAAGTTGTAGCTGCCGTTTATCCCTATTTCGCGAGCAAAGCTACGCAATACTTGCTGAAAAAAAGTATCGATAGTGCTGATGGAAAAAGCGGAATAATCGTGCAAAATATGGATGAGGAGTTTTTTGGATCGCTCGTTTATTTGTTTTTCGTCTAAGTGGTATGCCAACATTAATCCCTGTCGAAAATCGGATGGAGCTCCCGAAGAGAGCGCGAATAATTCTGCCAAGATTCTATGTTTCATCTCGTCGGTAGCCTTGTTGGTAAAAGTTACCGCAAGTATGCGCCGATGTACTTTTTCGCCGGGATACAGCGAAAAAAGCAAATGTATATAATCTTGCGTAAGTCTGAATGTTTTTCCGGAACCTGCGGAAGCGCGATAAATATTTAGCATATTATCTGTTTTTTTTCAATCCCTCAAAAGGATAAACCGTATATCATTTATATCGTAATTTGCAAAAATAAGCATTTATTTTGTCGGCACGCAAATAAGAGTGAGAAAATTTAATGCCATACGAGTTGGGATATTCTTTTCTAAGAATGAAAGAATAGACATTATACAGATTGGTTTGTTATGATTCTTATTATCAGTAAAATAGTATAGTTTTTCTTGTCTCTTTTTTGGAAGATAGATTATGTCAATCCCCTTGCTACCTTCGCTAAGGGGGAATTTCTCAAGTCCCCTTTGGCGAAGGGGGATTTAGGGGAATTGAAATTTGTAACTTTCATTTTCAGTTTTCCATAGGAAAAATATGTGTCGATTTAGATTTTTGAGAAACAGGCATATATCATTCTATTTATATAATCTCTAATATATGAATGAAAAAATGTTAAAAAAACAAACAAATTTACATAATGCCCGTTACATAAAATATAACTATTTATGCAAAATAATAAAAATTTGAATCTATGAAAAAAATATGTGGTACAGCCATATTTATTGTTATTCTTTTAATTCAATCATGTTCTACTCAAAATAGTGAAGTGTTTTGGGTAGGTGGAGTAAAAACCGACTGCGATGCTGGAGCCGGAAAATTGGAATGTCTCAATATTTATCGAGGCGGCAATCTTGAGGCGGCAACTTGGGAAAATTTTTATGCCGGCATAGAAGGATTTGCTTTTGAAGAGGGATTTTTGAAAAAAGTAAAGGTAAAAAAGGAGACATTAAAAAAGGTGCCTGCCGATGCTTCTTCCATTAAGTACACTTTGGTAAAGGAACTTGATAAAAAGGCAGATATCCGCATATTGCTCAATGGTAAATGGATGCTGAGCAGATTGAACAATGCCCCTGTAAATAGAAGCATAAAGTTGCCCGAAATGACTATAGAATTGAGCAAAAGAAAAATATCCGGAACAAGTTCCTGCAATAATTATATGGGAACAATAAATAATGTAACCTCTACTTCTATTTTGTTTGGAAACATTGTCAGTACCAGAAAGGCTTGCATACACAAGAATATTGAACCGGAATACTTGGCAGCTCTCAATGCTATAAAAACCTTTAAGGTAGCAGAAAGCACGTTGGTTTTTTACGATGAAAATGGTAAAGAATTACTCTTCTTCTTTTTGAAAAGTAATGAAACATCTGTAACCGAATAACTTTTGAGTTGTATAAAGAACTATGCATAAGCTAAACGGGCTTTTGCATAGTTACTTTGGCAAATGAACCGGGAAATTTTTCGTTGATAAAATCTATTATCTTTTCGCGTACCTCTACGCGCAATGACCAGTTTTTGGAAGAATCGCTACTACTTACCAATATACGTATTTCTTTGTACCACTCTTTGCTACCGGTTACCTGTATGTTTTGAACCCGCCCGTCCCAATTGGGATCTTTTTCTACCAGAGTTTTAAGATATTCCCGCACTGGTTTTAACGGTAAATCATATGAAACATACAAAAATATGGTTCCCATAATATCGGCGGAGTTTTTGGTCCAATTCTGTATTGGTTTTTGCAAAAAATAGTCTATGGGTACAATCAAACGTCTTTCGTCCCACACTTTTACAACTAGGTAGGTGATGTTTATCTCTTCAATGTGTCCCCATTCACCCTCGACAATAACTACATCGTCCAATCTTACGGGTTGTGTAAGGGCTATTTGAATACCCGAAAGTACCTGTCCTACACTGCGTTGGGCGGCAAGTCCGACAATAATTCCCAACACACCGGCAGAAGTAAGGATGCTCATCCCTATATTTCTTAGAGAGTCTATAGTCATCAGAGCAATGGATATAAAAATAATAGCAACGGTAAAAATCACTATTTTTTCTATCATACCGATTTGGGTAAGGCGCTTTCGGGCCTCCAAGTTATCGGCATTGTTCATATTGTATTTGTTCTGAAAATACCGGAAAAATGCTCTAACGGTTTGTATCAACAGCCAGCCAATGGCGAGTGTAAGAAGAATCTCGCTAATCTCTCTTAGTATATTGAAAAAACGTCCGTTATCTTTAAGTAATGAACTAAAAATACTCAATAAAACAGAGAAAATAAGTGAAATTGCAGGAAATTTGAAAAGACGTATAATGAAATCGTCTATTGGGTTATTGGTTTTTTGAGCCTTTTTTTCAACTTTTTTCAATATAATATTATAAATAATTATCAAAATGAAAAATATAGCTGTAAATAGCAATAGTACAAGTGGATACTGCCAATTGCTTTGAACACTTATTATTTTGCTGAAACGATTCATATCGCAAAAGAGGGGTTAATCTATTGAGGAATTCAGTTTATCTAAAAAAGGGATAACTCCCGATTGGAGCGGAATACGATATTTGGCAACCGGCGAAAATCCTCCCACCTTTATGCTGATTCCGTCTTCTGGCAATGCGCGAAACATATCTTCATCGGTAGTATCGTCGCCTATGGCAAGTACAAAATCGTAGTTTTGCTTATGAAGACGGCGGTTTACCTCGCTTCCTTTTGTAAATTCGGGTGGTTTTACCTCTACAATTTTATTACCCGGAACAATTTGCAAATTTAAATGAGAACAGGGACCGATGAGTGCGTTGATTAATTGCTTTTCGCGAAGTTCTGCAAGCCACACGTCCACGTTGCGATAGTGCCAAACCAGAGAGGCATCTTTTACCTCCAACGTCGAACGGGGAGTTTTTTCTATTGTATGGCTTATGATGTTGATTATTTCTTCGTCCCATTCTACTATTTTTTTCTGATTTTCGTACCACTTGTCGTTTTCTTTGTAAAATGCGCCGTGTTCTGCCGCAAAATCGAGATTCATCCCCTTGAACCATTCATCCAATATTTGATGATTTCTTCCGCTGTTGATAACAATGGTGTTTTTTTTGTCGTCTAGCATTCGGGTGATTAATTCTAGCAATTCAGCGGAGGGTACTGCATCTTTAGGATTTTTGACAAATGGCGCCAGCGTACCATCGTAATCCAAAAAAATGATTCTGTTCGAGGCATTGTCATACGAACTTTTGATTTGGTTAAACTGTCTTTTTCCTACGATTTTTTGTATTATTTGTAAATTTTGCTCTTTGATGGCACCAAGTTCATTCACAAAGTCATTAGCCCATTTTTTAATATCTTGTTTTTGTATCCGTCTCTGCATTTTTTCTAAGCGTTCTGCTTTTTCGGTAGAGTTCATAGTAAGTGCATTGACGAGCGCATTTTCTATTTCGTTGGTATCGTTGGGGGTAATGATGATAGCGTCGTTCAATTCGATAGCAGCGCCGGCCATTTCGCTCAGAATAAGTACTCCGGGATTTTCTATATTTTTTGTTGCCAGGTATTCTTTTGCCACTAAGTTCATTCCGTCTCTAAGGGGGGTAACCAATGCCACTTCGGCAATGTTATACATAGCAATCAACTCGTTGAATGCAAAACTTCTGTAAAAATAATAGATGGGATTCCATCCGAGTTTCGAATATCTACCGTTGATTTCTCCTATGGCTTGATCAATTTTACCTTTCAGGTCTGCATATTTTTTTACAGCATCTCTCGAAGGCACCACTATCATTGCCAGCGATACTTTTTCGTGGTATTGGGGATTATTTTTGAGAAACTGTGCGAATCCGTT
This sequence comes from Paludibacteraceae bacterium, assembly GCA_047974405.1. Classification (GTDB taxonomy): domain Bacteria; phylum Bacteroidota; class Bacteroidia; order Bacteroidales; family Paludibacteraceae; genus UPXZ01. Next base: position 38,982 of record JBKECI010000063.1, read on the forward strand.
CAGGCGGTGCAATATGCCTTTGCTGTAGTCCAGCCTATCCACAGAGAGGATAATGGATTGCTTACCCATTTTTCGCTTGAGTAGATTGGCTTTTTTCTTTACATCGAGGAGCAAGCTCGCTTTACTGTATTGCTCGTAGTTGATACCCATAGGAAAAGCGTCTACATGAACGGTGCGATCTTTCAGATTGATCTCGTCCAAATTGCAGTTAATGTCTAGTACCCGAAAGACGGCACTTATAAAATGCCTCATATAATCGTGAGTATGAAACCCGATGAGGTCTGCACCCAATAGCCCGTTGAGTACCTCTTCTCTGTCGGGGAGTACGCGGAAAAGTTCGTAAGACGGGAAAGGGATGTGATGAAAGTAGCCTATGCTTACTTTGGGGCGTTTGTCCCGTATCATTTTGGGCAACAGCATCAATTGATAATCTTGAACCCAAACAATATCATCGCTTTCGATAAATGGGATTGCTGCTTGGCAAAAGAGATTGTTTACCTGCCGGTAAGCCTCCCAATATTCAGTTTTGAACTGTATGTAGGAGAAAAAATAATGGCACATGGGCCATATAGTACTGTTGCTGTAACCTTCGTAATAGTTTTCGATTTGTTCCGTAGATAGAAATACGGGATAGTAATTTAATTTATGTAGTTTTTTGGTAATTATTTCTTTTTCCTCTTCATTTTCGGCGTGAATACCGGGCCATCCTACCCAATATTTTTCGGCTTTTGTTTCTAATGAGCCAAGTCCGGTAGCCAGCCCCCCTTCGCTTCGTGAAACATAAAACTTGTTATTCTTTTTTTCTATTTTTACGGGAAGTCTGTTGGCGATAATAATAATTTTCATCTGTTTATAATTGATTTTTTATTTGTCAGGTAGGAGTTTTAGTTATTAAAATTGTCATTACTTTGTGTGTTGAACGATAATTTTAATTATGCTCTGGTTCGTGTGTTGAACGCTGTTCTATTTGCTTGCTATTAGCAAATTGAACGTTTACTGTGTTCTGAGTTTATAAAGGTTAAACAGTTAATTTACGTGAAATGTTTGCGTAAAAAAGCAAACATATACTAAGGTGTTGATAATTAAAATAATAATGTGTTGTTTGCTGGGTGTATTTTATCTCTTTGATTGAATATGCTTTATCTTTTAGGAAGAGAAAGTGCTTTTTATCGAGACTGAAACAAATAATATTGCACAAAACCCATTACTTCCATAGTAAGTGCAATGAAAATATGCACCATTACACCTCCCCAAATGTGGCGGGTCTGATATGCCAATGCTCCCAAAATATAACCTCCAAAAGCAGATGAGATGCACTCAGCAAGCGGTTTGCCAAAATGAATGGATACGTAGAATGCTACCATGGGGAGTATTGCCGTTCGTCCCATAAGCCACATCATTCCCACTACCAAAGTCCCTCTAAATATTAGCTCTGTCATTACAAAATCCAAGCTATAAACAAGTTCGTAGATAGAGGTGTAAATCCAAGTTTGCATTCCGAAGATATTTTCAAAGTTCCACGGCTTAAATTGCGGGTAAGCATTCAAAAAATCGGGAGTAAACGAAATAAAAATCAAAAAAGGGGAGAGCAGTAAAAACAACGCAAAATATCCGCTGAAATGTGTCGAATTTTTGGTAAGTCCGTAAAAACCGTTTACTTTTTTATCAACGATAAATTTTACCATCATCAATATGGGTATAAATATGAAAAAGCACTTCAGTTGTGAAAAAATCGAAAGAATATACATTCTTTCTTGTGTTGCAAGATGAGAAAAATCCCATTGGGTGTAAGAAAAATATCCAACGGCAACACCATAGAGTACAATAAAAAAGGCGCTTTGAAGATAGAAACGGTAGTTTTTCAGAATATCGTATCGTTTGCGAAGTAGGAGAGTGGGAATAGCAACAGCAAAATATATTGCCGAATAGAATAACGGCATTGTCCACTCCGAGTCGCCTTGGTAGTAGCTTATTCGAATAAAATTATGATAAAAATGGAAATGGTAATTGAGAAAAATAAGAACAAAAATAAAAGAGAATGTAAAGAGATATGCTTTGAAATGGAAATCTTTTTTTGCAAAGGTTGTAACCTCATTTACGAGAGCAAATATGGACTTTTTTATAGGCATTAGATTTGTTTACTGTAAAGATAAATGTTTTCTTAATCTATCAAATTCATCTTCAAAATTGGGGGTAAAGATATTTTTGCCGATATTATTTTTGATATCGTTCAACGTCCAAAATTTTCCTTCCGAAATTTCAAATTTGTTGGAGGAAATATGTCCGTTGTAAACGGTATGAAAACTGTTTACTAATTCTCTCTCTACATTGCTTTGAAAGACGTATCGAAACATAAAAACCGGCTCAAAAGCAAGCAAACCCAGTTCCTCTCTTGCTTCGCGCATTAGTGCATTTTCGATAGTCTCGCCATAGTCGATATGTCCGCCTACCGACGTATCCCATTTCCCTGGTTGTACGTCTTTATTATTGGCTCTTTTTTGTAAAAAGAGGTCTCCCTGCGAATTGCACACATGCAAATGAACTACCGGATGGAGCAAGAAACTCCCCGAATGGCACTTCTTTCGGGTGGCGCTCCCCATTACTTTACCATCTTCATCAACTATAGGAAAAATCTCTTGTTTCACTTTCTGATTTTGTCTGTTTTTATACTTTTGATGGTAATTTTACTGCTTCTTAAGTTTGGTGAGGCTACTTTTAAACGAATATTGCCAGTTTTTTGCAAACTTTTTACCACAACCATTGCTCTTCCTTTCCAGGATTTGTGCGAATTGCCTATATACGATTCGGTATCTTTGAGGTCGGCGTTGGCAATGCCTATGATTTTGCCTGCTCCTTCTATTTCGAAATGTAGCATATCGTTGAAGTTTGGATCTACGATTCCTGTTTCATCGGTAATTTCTACTGTTATAAAAGATAAATCCTCGCCGGTGGCAAAAATTGTTTTTCTGTCGGCAGTAAGTTTTATTTTTGATGCTTGTTGGGCTGTTTTCAGTATTACAGATTCTTTTTCAACACCGTTTTCGATACCTGTCGAACGGAGGATTCCGGGTGTAAAGGGGACGGTAAAAGTAGCTTTAAACTCTTCCTGCTCACTTACTTTTTTTTCAGCAATAAGTTTATTGTTGAGGTAGAGGCGAACGGCAGGATATTTGGAATATACTTCTACGTCAAGATTTTTGCCTTCCAATGATTTGCCCCAAGTCCAACTTTCCCAAGTAGGCCAAACCGCCCACAAAGTGGTTTTTATTTTACCGTTTTCGGGATTGGGTTCGCGCACTGCCATATAGAGCTTTTCGTCGCTGTTGTAGAGCATATTACGGTAGTGCGAAATGGGTTTTCTCCAACCTGTAAGGTCAATGTCTCCACAATAAGCTCCGTGCCAGGGAAAACGTTCGCTGTTGTAATGTTCGTCGGCTTTTTCGTTTGGATAGTAGTATCCTCCAATTCCCGATTCGCCCAAATAATCTATAGCGGTCCACACAAAATCGCCGATAATATAATTATTTTTGGAAACCAATTTCCAAATATTAAATGCGTTTGCAGGGTACGATTCGGTGTTTACGATCACTCTGTCGGGAACTCTTGCATGATCTTTGGGAGCTTTGTGCAACTGATAATTGTATCCGCATACATCATGTACCGCCATTAAGGGATCAAAAATTTCCCAATCATTATCCCAGGTAGTCATCGCAGAGGTAATAGGGCGTGTAGAGTCGATAGAGAGAACTGCATTTCTTAACATTTTTGCAGTGGTTACAGCTTCGGTCGATTTTCGTTCTATAATTTCGTTTCCAATACTCCAAAGGATGATCGATGGATGATTTTTGTCTCTTGCAACCATATCTTGTATGTCTATTACTGCCCATTTATCGAAATACAGAGCGTAATCATACCGATTTTTTTGCTCTTTCCATCCATCAAAAGCCTCGTCAATTACCAACAGTCCCAATCTGTCGCATGCTTCCAGAAAGGCTGTAGAAGGTATGTTATGCGAGGTACGCACGGCATTGAATCCGGCTGCCTTTAACAGTTCTACTTTTTTCTCTTCTACTCTGTCGTAGGCGGTGGCTCCAAGACATCCATTGTCATGATGAACACATCCACCATTGAGTATTATCGGTTTTCCATTGAGTACAAATCCTTTGTCGGCGCCAAATTGAATGGAACGGATACCAAACTGTTGTTTGAAATTATCGACAAGTAGATTTTCTTTATATATGCTGATGTCTGCCCGGTAGAGGTTGGGTGATTTGGGCGACCATAATTTTGGCCTTTTTACAGAGATGTGCTGTGTTACGATTGTTTCGGAATTGGCATTTAGGCTTATTTGTCGTGTGTCGCTGCCTGTGTTTTTTTGATTGGAATTGAAAATAGTAGTTGTTAAATTGATATTTTGAGAAAAATTTGTCTGATTTTTAACAACTGTTTCTATTTTTACAAGAGATTCTTCCGGAGTGATGGTTGGAGTAGAGATGCTTACTCCCCAATGTTTTATGTTAATCTTGTCGGTAGCTAATATCCATACGTGTCTGTATATTCCGGAACCGGTGTACCACCGGCAGTTTTTTTGTTTGGAATTATCTACCCGTACTGCAATGGTATTTTCTTTATCGAATTGAATATAAGGTGTTAAATCATACATAAACGATGAATATCCGTAAGGGCGGATACCTAGCAATTTTCCGTTGATATACACTTCGGAATTGTTGTAAACACCTTCAAAGTATATGGAGAGAATGTTGTCTCTCATATCGGGTGATACGGAAAAGGTTTTGCGATACCAACCGATTCCGGTAGGGAAGTATCCGCCATCGTTGCCCGAAGGATTTTTTCTGTCTATCTTTCCTTCGATGCTCCAATCGTGTGGCAGGTCAATTTTTTGCCAGGTTGAGTCGTCAAAGTTTTGATTGTATGCCTGTGGGATGTCTCCCAAGTAAAATTTCCATTCGAAATCAAAAAGTTGTTTTCTTTCCGTATTGCCTATAGACAGGGCAAAAATGTTGTTGCAGATAGGTAGAAGACAAAAAATAACAAGGTATGGTACAATCTGTTTTTTCATACTTTATTTATTTTTACAAAATTTCTATCAATTCATTTAACGGTTTTCTTATTTTGGGATATTTGAGTAAATGGTCGTTTTCTGTATCTCTGTACCCTAAAGTAAGTAGAAGGGTAGTTCCCTCTTTTTGAGTATCTAATTGGAGTAATTTGTCCAAAGTTTTGGGATTAAAACCTTCTATAGGGGTGGCATCTATTTGTAAATTGGCTGCGGCAATGGTAGCATACCCCATAGCTATATATGTTTGATGTGACGACCAATTTGTAAAATCTGTTCCTGTTCTTTGTATCAGTGCGTCAATTTTTTCTTTGTAAGATTTTACAGCCTCGTCTGTATAATTTCTTGTCTCTTTCATTCTGTTGAGATAGGTTTCAATGTATTCTTGGGACAATGTTTTCATAGTTTTGAATATGAGCAGATGAGAGCATTGGCAGAGTACAATCTGCGGGCATGATTCTTCAAATATTTTCTGTATCAGTTGTTTGTTTGCGGTAACAATCACTTTATATGGTTCGAGTCCGTAAGCCGAAGGGGCAAGGCGGACGGTTTCCAATATTTCGTCTATTTGGTTTTGAGGAATTATTTTTCCTGTCATCCGTTTGGTGGCGTAGCGCCACTTTAGTATTTCGATGATGTTCATAGTTTACTTAATTCAATTTTAATATTTTTTTTTATCTTCTCTTGCAGTAGAGTGGTTTTTTGTATGTAAACCTAAACAACAATACAGTTCCAAAAGTTTTTTGAGAAGTGCATTGCCAGGGATTCTTTTTCGCTCCCCAATATGTTGGAACAGCGATTCGTATGCTATTTCCAATCGTGTGATATTTTTTTAGGGAAAACTCTGCTGAAAGTATTTTATAATATCATTGGTTGAAGAAATGAGAAAAAAGGGGGAAGATTTTTCTTCAAAATTCTCAAAACTGTTCTCTTTCTTGGTGTTGCCGTACAAGAATTTGGCAAGAGCCAGATAGAATTGTTCCAAAAGTCTCACAATATGGTCTTTCTCTTTTATGGACATTGTTTTTGTTAAAAAAAAATTATTGATTCAGTCTTTCCAACAGTAATTTGATGGCTTCGTTGGCGCTGTCTGTTTCGTTTTGCGCTTTGATATATGCGCTGCCGATAATTGCTCCTGATGCGTATTTGAATACCATCTCTTTGGTAGCTTTGTTTGAAATCCCAAAACCTATCATACGCGGGTTTTTAAGATTCATACTTTTGATTTTTTCAAAATAAGCCGTTTGTTTGTCAAACGAAGATTGTGTTCCGGTAACCGAGGCTGAAGATACCATATATATAAATCCGTTTGTATTGTTGTCTATTTCACGAATCCGTTCTTCAGAGGTTTCGGGTGTGATGAGGAATATGAATTTTAAGCTGTATTTTTCGACAACTGTTTTGTAATTGATCAAATAGTCGCTTATTGGCAGGTCCGGTATGATCATTCCATCCACCTCTACACGTTTACACTCTTTACAAAATGCCTCGAATCCAAATTGCATAATGGGGTTAAGGTAGCCCATCAGGATAAGCGGGATATGGACTGTTTTCCTGATATGGGTCAATTGTTCGAACAATAGGCGTATGCTTATGCCGTTTTCTAATGCTTGGTGGCTACTTTGTTGGATTACTACGCCGTCTGCCATAGGGTCTGAAAAGGGAATGCCCACTTCTATCAAATCAACGCCGTTGTTTTGTAATGTTTCGATGGTGGAAGCGGTGTCATCCAAGTTGGGAAATCCGGCGGTGATGTATATAGAGAGTATGTTTTCTTTTTTTTCCTGAAATAATCTGTTGATTCTGTTCATTTTTTATCTAATTCAAAGGGATTATATTTTCCGATTAATCTTTATTACGTATTTCTTGAATAAAAATATTGATTTTTTCAACGTCTTTTACACCCGGTTTTACTTCAAATTTGCTGTTGATGTCGATTCCTGCCAATTTGGGATGATGAATTTTACAGATAGATTTGACATCGTCAGACGAAATACCTCCGCTGAGGATAAATTCTTTTTCTCCTTGGTATGCAGAGAGAATGCTCCAATTAAATTTAAGTCCAGAACCGCCGTAAACATCTGTTTTGGTATCGAAAAGAAAATAATCGCAAACGGTTTCATACTCTTTGGTAACTTTGAAATTATCTGCCGACATAATTGAGAATGCTTTTATTACGATAACGTTTGCTTCTTCGTTAAGTCTTTTACACAATTCTTTGTTTTCGGCACCGTGTAATTGTACGCCGTCCAAATTGTATTTTCTGATATATGTAAGGATGTTTTCCAGCTCTTCATTTACAAATACTCCGATTTTTTTTATGCTTTCGGGTATTTGTTTTAAAATATTTGTATCCAAATTTTTGGCAAATCTTGGAGATTCGGGATAGAAGATAAAACCTACCATATCTGGATTTAATCGTATGATTTGCAGTATATTTTCAGATTCTCGCAAGCCACATATTTTTATTATCATAGTATTTTTTTTAATTGAAAAAAGATAAATTCGAAGCGCTGTTTCAAGCAATTTGACTGATGAATTTTTTTAATGCTTCGGATGGATTATCCTCTTTCATAAAATTTTCGCCCATCAAAAATCCCTGATAGCCGTACTTTCTCAATTCAATGACCGATTGAGGGTTGGATATTCCACTTTCACTTATTTTTACAAAATTATCGGGAATCAACGGCGCTAATTTTTTTGACGTTTGCAAATCAGTTTCAAAGGTTTTCAGATTTCTGTTGTTTACCCCTACCATATCTACATATTCGTTGATATACTTCAGCTCTTCTTTATCGTGTATTTCGAGTAGTACTTCCAATCCCAGCGATTTAGCCAATTTTGCAAAATTCTCTGTTTCGGAAATTGTCAAAGCAGCCGCGATCAGTAAAATGACGTCTGCTCCCATTGCTTTTGTTTCGTAAAACTGATAAGCATCCACCATAAAGTCTTTGCGTAAAATAGGGCAATCGACGTATAGACGGGTAGAAGTCAAATCTTCTACGTTGCCTCCAAAAAACGGATAGTCAGTCAGGATGGAAACGCCCGATGCTCCGTTGCTGCAATAAGCCGGTACTATTTCGCGAGAAATACCGTTTTCTTTTATCCAACCTTTGGAAGGCGACTTTCGCTTAAATTCGCTGATAATACCCGACTTTGATTGCAATAGGTTATTTTTGAGTGAAATGCAGCTACGGGAGAAATATACCTCTTTTTCTAAATCGGCAATGGATTTTAATTGCTTTCGCTCAGCTATTTCTATTTGTTTTTTCGCAATTATTTTTTCTAAAATGGTCATAAACTTTTGAATGTGATTGGTGAAAATTAGTGTATTGGTGGCAAAGGGTAGGACGAGCTGTCAATATACGAGTCTTTTGTATTCCAACTTTCCTCTACCAAAGTTTACCAACAGCGCCAATTTATTTTCAGAAACTTTTAAGTAGTTGATTGTTTGTGAAATGTGTTCGTCGGTAAGGTGTGTTACACATTTTAAAACCAAAATAATTTTATTGAATATCACAAAGTCTGCATAGAATTTGTGTGGGAGGATAACTCCCCTGAAAAGCACATCGTATTCTTTTTCCCGTTCATATTCCATATTTTCTTGGGTTAATACAACTTCCATCGCATCTTTATATACAATTTCGGAAAATCCGTGTCCCAGTGTATTGTGTATTTCCATACATTTTCCGATGATAAAGTAACTCTCTTCTTTGTAGATAATTTCGTTTGTCATAGGCGTATCTTTTTTCGCCACGAATATACGAATAAACCACGAATAATTCGCTTATCTATAAACTTCTATAAATTTTTCGAAAGCCTGTTTTGCTTTTCCATTTTCGATAGTTTTGTTTGCTTCGTTTACACATTGTTCTATGCTTTTTTTGGGGCAGGCAGTTTGGATGGCAAAAGCGGCATTTGCGACAACTACATTTTTTTGCGCCGCCGGAGCTTTATTTTCAAGTACTTGAATAAATATTTGGGCGGCATCTTTTACAGTCTTGCCTCCAAAAAGTTCGGCAGGCGTTATTTGCATCATACCTACTTTTTCGGGTGTAAAAATAGTTTCTCCCTTGTTATTTATTACTTTGAACGAGCTGGTAAGAGAAATTTCATCGTAACCGTCCATACTGTGGACGATGGTATAATTTATCCCCAGATTTTGATATACATAATTGTAGAGGCGCATCATTTTGAGGTTGTAAGTTCCCAAACATTGATATTGCGGACGAACCGGACTTATAAGTGGTCCTAATACGTTGAAAAAAGTACGTACACCCAAATTTTTGCGTACGGGAGCCACGTTTTTCATTGCCGGGTTAAAGACAGGAGCGTGCAGATAGGCAAATCCACTTCTGTCTAATGATTTTTTTAGTACATCGGGGTTGGTTGTAAACTTAGCGCCGTAATATTCCAGTACGTTGGAAGAACCACTCACTGAAGTAGCACCGTAATTTCCGTGTTTTGCAACGTTGTAACCTGCTCCTGCAAGAACAAAACAGGCGCAAGTAGAAATGTTGAATGTATTTTTGCCATCGCCTCCGGTTCCTACAATATCTATTGGAGCAAATTCGTTCAAATCTATTTTTATAGCGGTATCGAGCAGTGCGTTACGAAATCCGATAATTTCGTTCAATTCGATGCTGCGCATTAGATAAACCGAGATAAAAGCCGCAATTTGTTCGTAGTTATATTTTCCGGTAGCTATATTGGTCATCACTTCGGCGGCTTCGGTTTGGGTTAGCGATTGATGGTCGAAAAGCCTGTTTAGTATTTGTTTCATTTGTTTAGATTCTTATTGTTTTAGTTGTGCCGATTTCATACTTTCCTTCTATTTAATAACCATTATTTTATGTGTTTTGCGAATAATTTTGCAACAAAGTTCTTCATAAAAAAATGTCTTTACATGCCCCAATTTTCTCTTGTCTAATACAATTAAAGTGTCTTAATATTGATATTTTGAATAATATCTTACGAGGTAAGCCAGTTTTTAAGTATTTTTTCTCCTTCGGGTGTCAAAATAGATTCGGGATGAAACTGTACCCCCCGTACATCATACGTTTTGTGGCGTAATGCCATTATTAGCCCTGTTTCGTCCACAGCCGTTATTTCCAGGGAGTTTGGAAAATTTTCGTTTGATACTGCCCACGAATGATACCTGCCTGCTTCTATTGTTGTTGGCAAATTTCGAAAAAGTACATCGTCTGCAGCAACATCAATTTTTGTACTCACTCCGTGAAATACATCAGGTAGGTTGATGAGCGTAGCTCCAAAAGCTTCGCCAATGGCTTGCTCGCCGAGGCAAACCCCCAAAATGCTTTTGGAGGAGGCATATGTTTTGATTAAATCGAGCAAAATACCCGATTCGGAAGGGATGCCCGGTCCGGGAGAAAGGATGATTTTATCGTATTTATCAATTTCTTTTAGTTCGATTTTGTCATTCCGGTGTATCTCTATATTTTCGTAGCCCAATTTTTTCACGACATGCGCCAGATTGTATGTAAACGAGTCGTAATTGTCAAAAATTAATATTCTCATAATCTGAATTTTGAATTATATGATTTTAGTTTTTTGGGTAACATCGTCTAATTTGTTTTCATGTTTTTCTGAGCAAGTTATATCTCAGACATTTGTATTGCCCTTTTCAGTGCTGCCAATTTGTTGTTTACCTCTTGCAGTTCGCTCTCTTCGTCTGATTTGGCTACAATTCCTGCTCCGGCTTGGTAATAGAGGGTATTTTCTTTACTTACGAATGATCGGATGGTTATTGCCTGATTAAAATTTCCGTCAAAACCGATATATCCGATGCATCCGCCATACGGCCCCCTGTCATGCGGTTCTATTTTGTCTATTAACTGCATAGCTTTTATTTTGGGGGCTCCCGAAAGTGTACCGGCAGGAAAAGTATCGGCAAAAAGTTTGATTATTTTAGTATTCGTATGCAATTTTCCGCTTACGCTTGATACCAAATGCAACACATGCGAATAGTACTGAACTTCTCGAAAAATGTCCACATTCACACTTTCACAGTTGCGACTCAAGTCGTTACGTGCCAAATCGACCAACATCACATGTTCGGCATTCTCCTTTTTGTCAGTCATCAGTTTTTCTGCCAACAACAGATCTTTTTCATCATCCCCTGTCCGTTTAAAGGTGCCTGCTATAGGTTTGATATAAGCTTTCTTTTTTCTTGCATCTACTACCAGATGCGCTTCGGGCGATGAACCGAAAATTCTGAAATCGCCAAAATTGAAGTAAAATAGGTAAGGAGAAGGATTTACAGAACGTAACGTACGGTATAGCATAAAATCGTCTCCCGTGTATTGCTGGTAAAATCGTCGCGAAACAACTATCTGAAAAACATTTCCTTTGTGGCACTCTTCTTTGCCTTGTTTGACCATAGATTTGTATTGCTCGTCCGAAATATGGCACTGCTCCTTTCCAACTGCCGAAAAGGGATAGGTGGCAAAATTGTTGTTCATCAGAACGTTTTCGATTTCGGAAATGGAAGATATTTCGTTCTCAAGCAAATTTTCTATAATCATCAAATCATTATTAAAATGGTTGATGGCAATGATGTATTTGAAGAATACGTAGTGCAATCCCGGCATACTTCCCGGTGTGGTTTGGCGTGCTGTCAGTTTTATGTCTTCAAAATATTGCACAGACTCGTACGAAGTATAACCCAATAAACCATTGATGATGGGTTTTTCGTTGATATTTTCGATTTCAAAAGATTTTAAAAAAGTATCAAAACGGTCGGCTACCGTCATTTTGTCTGTAACTTGGGTGGTCATTTTATTCCCGCCGGGATATTCTTCGGTAATCACAAAGTTATTAACCGAAATACTGCCTATCGGAGCAAAGCCGATATAAGAATAGCTGTTTTCATTCCCGTGATAGTCAGAACTTTCCAGCAATACAGAATTGGTGTATAAGTCTCTTATTTTTAGATATATGCTCACCGGGGTTTGCAGGTCTGCAAGCAGCTTTTTTGTTTGGGTGTATAGTTTCATTTTCGTATTATTTATTCTTTGATATGAGAGTGGCGCAGGTTGTCTAATTGAGCTATTAGAATGTTCAAATTATTTCTCTTTATTTATTTTTGGGGTAAACTTTGAAAAATTTTTATGTATGTTTCCATATCTTTATCTCCCCGTCCTGAAACTGTCAGTACAATGATATCTTTCTTGCCAAAAATTTCTTTTTTCAATACAGCCAATGCGTGTGCAGATTCAATGGCGGGAATAATTCCTTCCAGTTGTGTAAGCTCCATGGCTGCTTCCAATGCCTCATCGTCGTTGATGGCAAGCACTTTGGTTCTTCCCGTGCGTGCAAGATGCGCATGTGCGGGTCCAATGCCGGGATAGTCCAAACCTGCCGAAATAGAATAAGGTTCTATGATTTGCCCGTCGGCATTTTGCATCAGAAGAGTTTTGCTACCGTGGATGATTCCGGGTGTACCCACATTTATGGTTGCGGCTGTTTTTCCTGTTTCTATTCCCTTTCCACCTGCCTCTGCCGAGATTATTTTTACTTTCCCGTTGTCCAAAAAATGGTAATAAGTTCCCATAGCATTGCTACCACCTCCCACACAAGCTATCAAGCAATCGGGATAATCCCTGTCTATCTGCTCTTGCAATTGTATTTTTATCTCCTCGCTAATGACCGACTGAAAAAAACCGACCATTTCGGGGTAAGGATGTGGTCCAACCGTGGAGCCGATGATATAAAAAGCTTGCGGATTGGTACACCAATAGCGGATGGCTTCGTTGGTGGCATCTTTTAATGTCATATTCCCACTTGTTACGGGAGTGACTTCCGCTCCGAGCATACGCATTTTTTGCACGTTGAGGTATTGTCGTTCCACATCCGTTTTTCCCATAAAAACGATACATTTCAACCCCATCAAGGCGCAAGCCGTTGCGGTAGCCACACCGTGCTGTCCGGCTCCCGTTTCAGCGATGATTTCGGTTTTACCCATCCGTATGGCTAATAGTATCTGCCCGAGTGCATTATTTATCTTATGCGCTCCGGTATGATTCAGATCTTCCCTTTTCAGATAAATTTGTGTATCGTATTTTTGAGACAACCGCGAGGCAAAATAGAGTGGGGTAGGCCGTCCTACGTAATCTTTTAATAACTTATAATATGATTGAAGAAATTTGGAATCATTTTTTGCCTCATCAAACGCTACGGCAAGCTTCTGTACCGTTGCGTGAAGTATTTCGGGAATGTAAGCACCGCCAAATTCACCGTAGTAGCCATTGGCTCTTGAAAGAGAGTTCGGTACAATGTTTTTATCAATATTGGTATAAATCATTTTTGTGTGAAATATTATTGTGAGATTGAAAAAAAAAAACTTATCGTGGGTTTTACGATAAGCTTTTTCATTAATATTTTGTCCTAAATATTTGATACGGCAATTTACCTCACGATTTTGTATAATAATGTAAACTGTGCCACCACCAATATTTAGATATGCTGTTCATTGCTTGTACTTTTTGTAAGATTGCTTAAATTATTTGACAAAAGTAATATTTATATTGATATTGACAATGATTTTTTGAAAATAATTGCAAAAAAGTTTTGAAACGTAATTCAGACTTGCAGATTCTTTTTCTTCAACGTTTATTGCAATTGTTAATTTTCAGAAAACGTTTGCTGTGAAATAATTACATTAATCGTTGTCAATGCATTACAAACCTAAAAATAATTGGGTAGCATTGTACTCGTTTTATTGCCAATCTTACCAAATTGATAACATTTATACCAAAATCTGATGAAAAACACTTTATCAAAATTACTCCCCCTATTGTTGCTTTTACTGTTTGCGCACGCAGAGACCTATGCGTACGTGCCTCGAACAAAAAAGAGCGATGCAAAATATAGGTACATATCTGAAGAGCAAATTATATTTGCAAAACAGAGCAAATATACCTCGCCTATTGACAAAAGGGTGCGACAGCCCCATTACAAGTATCAGCAGATTTTAATGAGAAACTATCCCTTTCCCGCTACTCCTGATTATACTGCTCGCACCCCCTTTCAAGAGACCAATACCAACCTGTTTTCGGCAAAAGAGGATACCGATGAACTCTTTAATGATATTTTCGCCTCGGCAAGCCCAATGATGCGCGCCTCTGCCACTACCGATGATGACGAACTCCCCGGTGAACCGGGACAAATGCCCATTGGCGATGGAATGTGGCTGTTGCTTGGTGTTATATCTCTATATACTTTAGTCAAAAGAAAGCATTTATCTAACCTCCTAAAACTTTCAAATATGAAAAAGATAAGTTTACTTTTTGCTTTATTATTTACCTTAATCTCTCAAATTCAATCAGAACCATATATTAGAGATGGGGGTGGATTGGGTAAATACGGTTATTTTGAAAAAGACGCTGTTACTGCTACATCCACACCTTTTTGGGTAGCAAACGGAGGATACGAAAATATATATCGATACGGAGTTAGAAGTTGGATAAATGGCAATGAGAACAATTATGTTTATAGCAGTATTTTTGCGAGCTGTAACGGAGGAGATGCTGCTACAGACAACTTCAATCTGTCGTTAAATACCGGCAGTACAGTCCATTCTTCTGTTTTTGTTGAGTATTGTGGACCATCTTATTCTCATGGAGATATGAGTCCTACGAATGCTTGTTTTAATGAACGTTCATTTTTTGTGATGGACTTAGTGCCAAAAACGGATGCTTTGTCAAGTGAAATCAATAAAACAGCCGATAATAATGTAGTGCTGACGTTTACACTATCCAATAACAATACTTCGGGACAATATTTAAACAGACTATGGATATCTAATGACGGAACTGCCGTAGAGACAACCGATATTCAAAATGGTGCATTTTGGGTGTATTACGAGGCTGCCACCGGAAGTGAAACCTTTGACGGGACTGAAACCTCAAAACAATTATATGGAAACTATAATGGAAATTCAACAAGCGACAATTCGTATGGTCACGATGCTTTAGGGATATCTATCCCTCAAAATACTACAGGAGGGTTGAGATGTTATGTTGTGCTGAAGGGGTCTTTACTAAATTCAAGTGCAATAGGAAAAACAATCAGAATGTCTATTATTGCAGACGGCATCAACATTACACCCAATAGAGACAGTAATTATTCATTGATGAAATTGGATAAAACTCAACCAAGCACAAGTTATTTAACCGTGGCTAATAGTTCCTTGTATTACCGCTCCAAAGCAACCCCCGTAGCGTGGAACTCCCCCTCTAATTGGGAAACTTCCACCACCGAAGGAGGTACATATACTTCGGCAGTTTTGGCTCCTTCTGCTGCTACCATTGCAAAGCTTACAGTAACAACCGGACATACGCTGGAGGTGTCAAACTCCATAGCCACACCCGTATCAACCAATTTTATCGTAAACGGAATTCTTGAAATGAAGAGTGGCGCCGTAGTTTCTACCGCTCCAACGTATGGCGCAAGCTCTACTTTAAAATACAACACCGGAGGAAACATTACCACAGGGAATGAATGGACAGCAGATGCCACCACATTGGGAGCGGGCTGTCCGCAAAATGTGGAGGTGGCAAGCGGTACCGTAACCATATACATTGCTACCATCGAAACAGACCCTAATGGAACCGATATTATGGAAAGCAAGTATTATATGGTAGGTAATTTAAATGTGTTGAACGAAGCAACTTTGTATTTGGATATGAGAGACGGTGCAAAACCTTGGAATCAGAAAGGACTAAATATAACGGGAGATATTAATAATGCCGGAGCAATTCAAATGTCGTCAGACTGTCATCAGGCACTTTCCTGCGACAATTTTACAAACACCGGACAAACAACGTTGTCTTCTCACTCTAACGGGGGCGATTTATATATTACCGGCAATTTCAACAATAATGCAGCAAACGCTTCCAATGTCAATATCAACGGACGAGCCTTGATAATGACCGGCGACAAAGATCAGACAGTTGGCGGTTCTGCTACAGGAACTTATGAAATAGACTATTTTATTGTATCAAAAAACAATAATGGAAAAGTGGTAACCTTACAGCACAATTTACTTGCAGATGGTGAAGGAAACGGACAGTCGGGAGGGGGAGCTGTAACAGTAGAGGGAGCCATTTTGGAT
Organism: Paludibacteraceae bacterium; assembly: GCA_047974405.1. Taxonomy (GTDB): domain Bacteria; phylum Bacteroidota; class Bacteroidia; order Bacteroidales; family Paludibacteraceae; genus UPXZ01. The sequence goes on from JBKECI010000063.1 coordinate 55,193, forward strand.
ATTAGCGGAAGAACTGTTCAAATAGCAAGAAATTCTTCCGGTTACTATTCCACAATTACTACCGATGCAAATGGAAGTATCCGTACAAACGTTCAATCCAAACTTTATATTTTAGGAGATGAATCAAGCCCTAATGTAGGTACTTTGCGTTTTGACCAGTCTATTCCTGGTACAACGAATGTAATTGGTGTTTTCAGGCTAAATCGTTCAAATGCTCAAGCACAATTGAATGTCGCCAACGATTTTATAGTGAGGGATTCGTTAAAAATTCAACAGGGGAAATTAAATAGCTCGGCAAACATCATATTGGATTCTGTTTGTACGGCAACGCTCTCTTCTACCAATACTACGGCAGCTCTTACGGTAAATAATCTTATCTTTACCCGTTCATTGAATAATACTGCCGAATTTTACAAAAACGGAAGAACACTGACTATTAACGGAAAAGTTCGTACCAAAGTTCATTTCGCCCGTTTGGGTAAGTGGCATTTTATTTCATTTCCTTATGCTGCCACACTGAAAAAATCGGATGGTATCACTGATGCCACTATTGGTTCAGGGGCAAATGGAGGCGATTGCGCGGTGTATTGGTACGATCCTGCTAAAAGAGCAACCAACGTTTCGGGGTGGACTCAATTTACAGGCACATCGCTCGAAAAAGACAAAGGTTACATCATAGCAAAAAGAGAAGGGACAGACGCCTTCGATTTGGAACTTTATTTTGATAGCAATGTGGATGGGACGGATGGCATGTTCAATTCAACAGCATCTAGAACCCTTACGTTTACCGAAAACGGAAGTTCGGTGTCGTGCAACGAGGGGTGGAATTTCATAGCCCACCCACTCTCTGCCGCAGCTCAGCCGTCGCTTACAAACGGAGAGTTTGCCTACAACTACGATCCATCGTTAGATACTTACAAGCTGTGGTATTATGCTTACAATGCCGGATATACCTACGGTTCGAGTTCATTCAAGCCGTTTACCTCTTTCTTTGTGAAAACTCCCGATGCCACAACTCTCGGCTTATCTTATTCGGGATATTCTAATCCACAAGGGGTGGTTCGAAGAAAAATAGTAGTTCAAAGCGCTGAATCAGAAACTATCATTCCTTTGTATTTAACAGTTAACAGCGTTAAATATGAAACGCTTGTACGCGTGATACCCGATGCAACAACAGGGCAAGATGCTCTATACGATGCTCCTTATACTCCGCCTATGTCATCGGCTACGCCTCGTCTCTATTCTTTAATAGGTTCGATACAGTATGCTTTAAACAGTGTTCCTCTGAACAGTACGGTACCGGTGGCTTTACGAGTGCCTGCTGCGGGAATATACGGTTTTAGCTGGATTTCGCCCACCAACAATGTGCGGGCTACATTGACCGATACTCAAACTTCTACCGTAACCGATATGACAACCGTATCAAGTTATGAATTTGATACATCAACTTCGGGAGATATATCAAATCGTTTTTACATAAATATTCTGCAACCTATGCCTACCAGTATTGACATTGAAAAAGGAGGTAACATACCATTTGATGTATTTGCAAAAAACAGGGAAATAATGGTAGAAAAACTGACAAAAGATGGAGTGGTAGCTCTATACGATATGGGAGGAAAGTTGTTGCAAAAACAGAGTGTGATTGCCGACAGGATAACATTACGGGTGCCTATTGCAGGTGTTTATATTCTCTCTGTTACAAATAAAAGTGGCAACTATAGAATAAAGGTAATAGGGCGCTAAGGGTAGTTCGGTCTTTTTATGTAATTCAAAAAAACGAAAACATCCACTTTCCAAAAGAGAAAGTGGATGTTTTCGTTTTGTATTCTCTGGACAAAGGCTTAATATGCCCTTGCAAATACGACTCTCTGGCTCGATAACTTACCTGTTACCATACATTTCCCCTCTTCCTTTTCGCCATCTATCAATATACAGCGTATGGTGGCTTTGGTCTCTTCTTTGATTTTTTCCTCTGTTTCGGGAGTTCCATCCCAATGGCAGAGCAAAAATCCCCCTTTTTCTATTTCTATCTTAAACTCTTCGTAAGAATCTACTTGACGGGTCATTGCTTGACGATATCGAAGAGCTTTATCAAAAATATTTTGCTGAATATCTTGAAGCAAGCCACCGATGTAAGTTTCAATTCCGGTAATTGAAACTGTTTCTTTTGTCAATGTGTCGCGGCGAGCTACCTCTATTGTTCCGTTTTCAATGTCGCGACTACCGATAGCTAAACGCACCGGAACTCCTTTTAATTCGTATTCGGCAAATTTCCACCCCGGTTTTTTGGTATCGTTGGTATCGTATTTTACCGAAATTCCCAATGCTTTCAATTTGCTAGAAATTTCCTTAACCTTTTGGGTAATAGTGTTCAATTGCTCTTCGTTTTTGTAAATGGGGACAATCACTACTTGATAAGGAGCCAAATTGGGGGGTAGCACCAATCCGTTGTCATCGGAATGGGTCATAATCAATGCTCCCATCAAGCGGGTAGAAACCCCCCATGAGGTTGCCCAAACGTAATCTTGCTTATTTTCTTTGGTAACAAAAGTTACATCAAACGCTTTGGCAAAATTTTGTCCCAAAAAGTGTGAAGTTCCTGCTTGTAGGGCTTTTCCGTCTTGCATCAACGCTTCTATACAATATGTATCGAGAGCCCCTGCAAATCGTTCGTTTGCCGATTTTGTGCCACGCAACACGGGAACCGCCATAAAATTTTCGGCAAAATCGGCATAGACATGCAACATTTTTTCTGCCTCCTCAACAGCCTCTTCCCGAGTGGCATGAGCCGTATGTCCCTCTTGCCACAAAAATTCGGCTGTACGCAAAAAAAGCCGTGTACGCATTTCCCACCTGACTACGTTTGCCCATTGATTGACCAAAATCGGAAGATCTCGGTAAGATTGTATCCAATTTTTATAAGTATTCCAAATAATGGTTTCAGAGGTAGGGCGTACTATCAGTTCTTCCTCAAGTTTAGCGTCGGGATCTACCACCAAGCCTTTGCCATCGGGGGCGTTTTTCAGACGATGGTGTGTTACCACCGCACATTCTTTAGCAAAGCCTTCGACATGTTCAGCCTCTTTACTCAAAAATGATTTGGGGATAAAAAGTGGAAAATAGGCATTTTCATGTCCGGTTTCCTTAAACATTCTGTCCAATTCCTGCTGCATTTTTTCCCAAATGGCATATCCGTAAGGTTTTATTACCATACAGCCTCGTACTGCCGAGTTTTCAGCCAGATCTGCCTTTATTACCAACTCGTTGTACCATTTCGAATAGTCTTCGTCTCGCGATGTCAAGTCTTTTATTTCAATAGCCATTTTATATGATGATTTTGATTAAATCTTTACACTTTAGATAAAATATTATCGTGCAAAGATAGAGATTTTTACTTGATGTTTCACTATCACAAGGGCTATCCGAAAACAAAAAAACAGAAATGCGGTTAATTCTGATTGTTGAACAATGTCGTAGGTACTTGTCGGAAAGCGAAAGGGAGAAAAATGATTTTCGTCAAAAATCTTGATGCTAAAATGAAAATATTCGAAACCCCGCTTGAAAAGGCAAAGAGTACCGGACAAGATTGCTCTCAACTTTAAATCAGATTTGTTTCATCGTTTTGGTTGAGCCAATACAGCAGGCTGTTCATTATTTGTTGAAACCTTTTTGTCTTTTTTCGATACGCTTACTCTAATTTTTTATACCTTTGAACCCCTTTTTGAAAAACAGAAAAATATGGCTGAAAAACGTAATTATAACAAAAAAGAGAGTTTGCCGTCCCCCATACCAGCCAACGAGTATGGAAAACTTCCTCCGCAGGCATTGGAGCTTGAAGAAGATGTGCTAGGGGCTGTTATGCTCGAAAAAGATGCTTATTCGATGATTTCGGATATTTTGAAGCCTGTTTATTTTTACAAAACAGCCCACCAGAAAATATTTGAAGCCATTGTTGATTTGTCGCTGCATCAAAATCCGGTGGATATGCACACCGTAACCGAACAGCTTCGAAAAAAAGGGACTCTTGACGAAGTTGGCGGACCTTATGCCATTGCAATGCTTACATCACGTGTATCCTCGGCGGCGCATTTGATTTACCATTCCCAGATTGTAGTTCAAAAGTACATTGCCAGAGAGCTTATCCGTTTATCAAGCGATATTCAGACCAAAGCGTTTGACGAAAAAATGGATGTGGATGACTTGATGCAGGAGGCTGAAGGCAAATTATTTGAAATAACACAGCAAAACCTTAAAAAAGACGTAATACAGATAAATCCTGTAATAAAAGAGGCAAGGGAAAAAATGAAAGAGGCTGCCGGCAGCGATGGCTCAAGCGGTGTGCCTTCGGGTTTTCATAAGTTGGACGAAATTACTTCGGGATGGCAGAGTTCCGACCTTATCATTATTGCCGCTCGCCCCGCAATGGGTAAAACAGCCTTTGTACTCTCTATGGCAAAAAATATGGCAGTAGATAAAAACATTCCGGTAGCGCTTTTTTCACTCGAAATGTCAAACGTACAATTGGTCAATCGTCTGTTGATGAACGTATGCAGTTTGGAAGGAGAAAAGATAAAAAACGGGGCTCTTACTCCCGACGAATGGACAAAATTCGATAAAGATGTAAACCAACTTTTGGATGCTCCCATTTTTGTGGACGATACGCCCAGCTTGTCTATATTTGAGCTTAGGAGCAAAGCCAGACGCCTGAAAAAAGAGCACAAGGTCAAATGTTTGATAATAGATTATCTCCAATTGATGAATGCCAGTGGTATGACCTTTGGAAGCCGTGAGCAGGAGGTAAGTTTGATTTCCCGTTCGCTCAAAGGATTAGCCAAAGATTTGGATATTCCCATCATCGCACTTTCGCAGTTAAATAGAGGGGTAGAGGGACGATCGGTATCGGAAGGGAAGCGCCCTCAACTTTCAGACCTACGTGAGTCGGGAGCTATTGAGCAAGACGCCGATATGGTTTGTTTTATACACCGTCCTGAATATTATGGTATTAAGACAGACCCCGACGGCAATTCAAATGAAGGCATTGCCGAGATAATAATAGCCAAGCATCGTAATGGGGCGGTTGGAGATGTACGCCTGAAATTCAAAAATATTTTTGCTAAATTTATGAATATTGGCGACGATGCAGATCCATTTGCAACTCAAAGTTACAGAACTGTGAAGTCTAAAGTATCCACAGGCAGCATTACCGAAGATTATGGTGTTGATTCGAATAATGTATTGACATCAGATATTCCGGGTTTTATAAAAAATCCCCCCTTAGGCAATGCCGGTTTATCGGACGAAACCCCTTTCTAAAGGATAAAATCGTTTCGTTTTTCTCTCTTGATTTTGGAGAACATTGATGGCGTACAGCAAGTTTTAATTATTAAAATCACACAAAAATCCATATAAATACTACTACAAGTATCAATCCAGGTAACATATTGACAATTTTCAATTTTTTGATTTCGAGGATATTGATACCGAGTCCGATAAGCAAAATTCCTCCAAGATTGGTTAGCCCCATAATCATATCGTTTGTGAGAAAGTTGCCGGCAAATACGGCTATCAGCGTGATACCTCCTTGGAAGATAAGTAGCGGGACCGACGAAAATATCACACCCATTCCAAAAGCGGAAGCCAGCAACGCTGCCGAAAAACCGTCCATCAGAGACTTAGTATATAGCAAATCGGAAGAAATTCCCAATCCCTCGTTGATGGCTCCGATAATGCTCATAGAACCGGTACAAAACAGTAAAAAGGAGGTTATTAACCCTTCGGTAAATCGTTCGCTGCCTATTTTAAGCTTGTGTTTCAGCCTTTCGCTTACATTCTCCATATGCGTATCCAAATTCAGCCATTCGCCCAGCAGCGCACCTATCGTCAGAGACGATACCACTATCAATATACGTTGCATATTGTACACCATCGTTATCCCAATAGCTATGGTAAACAGCCCCACGGCTTGAAAATAGATATTTTTAACCCTTTCAGGCATCGATTTTTTGAGAAATATTCCCAAAGTTCCTCCTGCTATAACAGATGCTGCGTTGATAAGTGTTCCTATCATTGTATGTGGGTGGGCGGTATTGTAATATAATTATTGTGCAAGACTGATAAAAAATTGAGTAAAGCAAAATTACAATAAAATGTAGAATAATTGGGATAAAACAGATAAAAATATGTAATTTAGCAAACAAAAAACATTTCATAATAAAAATGTTACAATACATCATCGTTCTGCTGTTGCACAACAGTTACGGCTTTGTTGTTAAGTTTAATAATTTCTTGAACGTGTTGCCTTATGCTCCCTTTTCTTTACCGTATAGCGCAGGCTTTTTACGCCAAATATCCACATAATATCTCAGACTTTACATTTGTTTTCCCCAATCGGAGAGCCGGCCTTTTTTTTCGGAAATATTTGATGGAGTTTATTGACAAACCGATATTTTCACCCGATATTTCGACCATTAACGATATTTTTTTAGGAGCTACCAATTGGCGAGAGGCAGATAGAATTAATCTTTTGTTTAGACTGTACCGAATTTTTGGCAAAATAAGCAAACGTACAGAAACCTTTGACACATTTGCCGGATGGGGCGAAATGTTGTTGAATGATTTTGACGATGTGGATAAATATTTGGTGGATGTTGAACAAATTTTTACCAATGTAACCAAACTCAAAGAGATAGACAACCTTTTCAACCCGTTTTCCGAAAAACAAGTAAAAGCTTTGCAGCAATTTTGGGAGCATTTTATTCCGGTAGCCGAAGGCAAAACACAAGAAGATTTTATCTCTGTTTGGCGCGTATTACTTCCTGTTTACAAGCAGTTTAGAAAAGAACTTCTAAGTGAAGGATTGGCTACCGAAGCAATGATTTTTCGTTCGGTTGCCGAACGACTTAGGAGTAATAATCCGCCAGAATTATTTGCCGGTAAAAAATATGTTTTCATCGGCTTCAATGCATTAAATCCTTGTGAAGACATACTTTTTGAATGGCTGAAAAAAAACACTCAAGCCGATTTTTATTGGGATTTTGAGTCGGAGGAGATAAGGGATGAAGAAAATCTCTCATCGGAATTTATAAAAAGAAATAGCAAAAAGTACAAATCGGAAATTTCGATAACTCCATCGTATGTTGTAACTGGCAATAAAAAGTTTGAATTGTTTTCTGTCCCCTCGGCGGCAGGTCAAGCCAAAGAAACTTGCCGCCTGCTTGACAAACTTTACCCTGCCGCATCACAGAATCGACATTGGATGGAAACAGCCATTGTACTACCCGACGAAAATCTCTTGCTCCCTATGCTCCATTCGATCCCGCCTCAGATAGAAAAAATAAATGTTACGATGGGTTTTCCTCTCAAAACAACCCCCATATCGGGATTTTTGGAGCATTTGTTCGATTTGCAAAAAAGGACACGTAAAACATCCAACGGCGTTTTGTTTTATTTTCAGACAGTACAGAATATTCTACACCACTCTTATGTACAATTGCTTTGTAAAGAGGAGACAGAGACTATTTCTGAGAAAATAATTTCGGAGAATAAAATATTTGTTGAAAGCGAAATGTTTGACAAAAACTCTCTGTTGAGCTTGATTTTTACGCCGTGTCTCCATTCTGCTAACTTTGTTGAATATCTTAATGCGGTATTGAAAAGATTGTACGTTGATATTAGCGAAGTATCAGCGGTAAGCAGTTCACATCGTTTAGAGTGCGATTTCTTGTATCAGTATTATCTTATACTCAATCGGCTGAACGATGCGATGAGAACCGAATCAGATCCGATAGAAATATCTTTGGATACGATAATACGAATAGTGCGCCAAACCATTTTGGGGATTTCAATTCCATTTGAAGGGGAGCCGCTTGAAGGATTGCAAATAATGGGAGCGCTCGAAACTCGATGTTTAGATTTTAAAAATTTAATAATTTGTTCGTTTAACGAAAATATTTTCCCAAAACGAAATTTCCCCAATAGTTTTATCCCCTATCATTTGCGAAAAGCCTTTGAATTATCTACCTCCGAGAATCAGGATGCAACGTGGGCTTACAATTTTTATAGACTATTGCAGCGCGCCGAGCGAGTTTTCTTTCTGTACGATTCGCGAACCGAAAACGGACAGACCGGCGAAGTGAGCCGTTTTGTACACCAACTCCAATATCACTATGGCGTACATTTTGATGTAAAAAATACAGCATACGATGTTCGCTTTACCGAGGCAACGTCCATTGTAGTACCCAAAACCGATAAAGTGATGGAGCGGCTGCAACATTTTGTATCGGGTAATGTTCATTCAAAATCACTATCTGCCAGCACATTGAATAGTTATATTGACTGTCCGTTAAAATTTTATTTTTCAAAAATAGAAGGATTGGAAGAGATTGAAGAGGTAACGGAAAATGTAGAGGCAAGTATGTTTGGGACACTTTTGCACAAAGTAATGCAAGATATTTACGAACCTTATGAAAATAAAACGGTAAACGGAAATGATTTGGATGAAATATCGAAGAACAGAATCTACATCGAAACATTGATACGCAAAGCTTTTGCCAAAGAGTATTTCAGAAAACAAGATACGGATATAACATTAGAAGGTAATTATTTGTTGGTAGCAAAGGTTATTGAAAAATATGTGCGGCAAATTCTGAAGTACGACAAATCCAAAACACCTTTTACCTATCTTGCTTCGGAAAAAACCGAAAGCATAGACATTCCCCTTTTCAATGGTAAATTTTCGGTACAAATAAAGGGAATTATCGATCGTGCCGAAGAAAAAGAGGGGATTGTACACGTGATAGACTATAAATCGGGTGGGGGAGATTTAAACTTCAAAGGCTTAGACGAAGTGTTTGAACATGATAATGACAAACGTCCCAAATACGTACTACAAACTTTCTTATATAGCCTTTTATTCAAAAAACAAACTGATGACAGGGTTATTGTACCTCAAATTTATTATGTGAGAAATGTTTTCAAAGACAAATTTGATACAGATATAATCCAAAAACCGGAACGCAATGTGGCGTTGCGAGTAGAAAATTTTGCCAACTACGAAACAGACTTTACCGAAATGCTGACAACTTTGATTGAGGAAATATACAACCCCGAAAACCCTTTTTATCAATGTAAAAGCGTTAAACCTTGCGAATACTGCTCTTTCAAAATCATTTGCAGAAGATAGTAATGCAAAAAAGTGAGAAAGGAATATTTGTTTGTATAGCAGTTTCTTTACTTTATTTTTTAAAAACATGTTTTTATGACAAAAACTACAGGTAACATCGAAATAGAACGAAAATTTTTATTAAACGGAGATTTTAGGCCGTTTGTAACCAGAAGTTATCGCATTGTACAAGGATATTTGGTGGCACAGATTGACTGTACGGTACGAATCCGCATAAAAAGTAACAAAGGTTACATTACCGTAAAGGGCCCGGCAAACGAAAAGGGTTTCAGTCGATTCGAGTGGGAAAAAGAGATAGGGGTAGAAGATGCCCGGCAATTGCTACAGCTCTGTAAAGAAGATGTTATAGACAAAACCCGACACGAGGTAATTTTTGGTAACAAAACTTTTGAAGTGGACGAGTTTCACGCCAACAACGAAGGATTGTTTATCGTAGAACTCGAACTGCAAAGCGAAGACGACCCGTTTGATACCCCCAGCTGGTTGGGCAAAGAAATAACTGGCGACCGTCGGTTTTACAATGCCTATCTTTTTGAGCATCCTTATCAGACTTGGGAAGCGGACAAGTGTCGAGCAATTGAATAAATACAGTTTGTGTTAAGACTATTTTAATACCTCCAACTTGGCAAATTTAAGCAACAGCGACTTTATTCCCTTTTCTCCAAAGTCAATTGCTGCACGCTCGTTCCCTTCCACTATAGAAGTTTCTACCACTTTGCCAATACCGAAAAGTTGATGTTTGACATAACAACCCAGTGGCAAATTCGGCATTTTGGTGGGCTGTGAACTGCCCGAACTTATTTTATTGAGCGTTCGCTGCTGGGAGGGTGGTGGTGCAAACTCTTTTCGGACAGGACGATGTTCTTGTTCAAACAAATTTCTTTTCAAAGAAACAGGGGTATCCCAATTTTGTCGCGCGCGTGGAGAGGGTAAATGTTCATTACTTTGTTTAATGTAGCGGCTGTCGATATCTTTTAAGAATCTGCTTGGATTCGAAAAGTTTGTTTGTCCGTTGCGGAAACGGGATTTTGCGTAACTTATGTAGCAATGTTGCTCAGCTCGTGTAATGGCGACATAAAATAGCCGCCGCTCTTCTTCCAATTCGCGCGGAGTCTCCACGAACGACGATGGAAACAGTTCTTCCTCCATTCCAACGATAAATACGGTATTGTATTCCAATCCTTTGGCTGCATGGACAGTCATCAAAGTAACCCTCTCTTCTTGGTCGTTTTTATCGGTATCCTGGTCGGTAAGCAACGAAACTTCCGAGAGAAAATCTATCAGACTTACAAATTCAACCTCTTCTTGCATTTTATTTCCCACAAATTCATATACTGCTTTCAACAACTCCTGAATATTGTCTATTTTGCTCAAGTTTTCGACACTTCTGTCGTACTGATTATCAATTATTTTACTTGATTTTACTATACTTTCTGCCAATTCATAGGCGTTTAATTCATTTATCTGATTGTTGAAATTTTGTATCAAATTTCTGAAATCGGTCAGTTTTTTGGCAGTTCCGGCATTTACGGGAAGATTGTATCCCAATATATCTGAAAGAACTTTCCAAGGAGTAACGTTATTTAGGCGAGCAGTTTCAAATAATTTGTCGAGCGTTGTGTTGCCTATGCCACGAGTAGGGTAGTTGATGATACGTTTGAGTGCCTCTTCGTCATTGGGATTGATAATCAGACGGAAATAAGCCGTAACGTCTTTTATCTCTTTACGCTGATAAAATGAAAGTCCACCGTAAATCCTGTAGGGGATGGCTTGCTTACGTAGCGATTCTTCCATTACTCTCGATTGTGAATTGGTGCGGTAAAGTATGGCAAAATCTTCGTACGACAGATTTTCGGTTTTGCGTAAACTCAAAATTTGATTTGTTACCCAAAAAGCTTCTTCAAAGTCGGTCATTACCCCCGCAACCTCAATTTTTTTTCCCTCGTTGTTTTCCGAGAATACTTTTTTCTTTATCTGTTCCGAGTTTTTTTCAATCAAACTGTTGGCTGCATTGACAATATTTTGCGTAGAGCGATAGTTTCTTTCCAATTTAAAAACTTGAGCATTTTTATAGGTGTTTTGAAAACTCAGAATATTATCAATATTAGCTCCCCTAAACGAATAAATACTTTGTGCGTCGTCTCCCACTACACATACTCGCCCATGAAGTTCGCTCATTTTTTTTATTATCAGGTATTGCGAAAAATTGGTGTCTTGGTATTCATCCACCAAAATAAATGAAAATATCTGCTGATATTTGTGTAGTATTTCGGGATATTGACCAAATAAAATATTGGTTTGGAGCAGCAAATCATCAAAATCCATTGCGTCTGCCTGCTTGCATCGAGCTGTGTATATGGCATAAATTTCTTTCAAACGAGGGACTCGGGATTGGGAGTCGTATTTTTGATAGTCAATATTATTGTAGTATGCCTGAGGGGTAATCAATTGGTTTTTTGCTTGGGAAATGCGTTGATAAATATAACTTGATTTGTAAATTTTTTCATCCAAACCAAGCTCTTTGACAATGAACTTTATCAAACTTTTGGTATCGGAAGTATCATAAATCGTAAAGTTTTTTGTAAATCCGAGATGATCGGCTTCTACACGTAAAATTCGAGAAAACACAGAGTGAAAAGTCCCCATCCACAAATGCTTCGACAATTGATAACCCACCAACTCTCCTATACGGTTTTTCATTTCCCGGGCAGCCTTGTTGGTAAACGTAAGCGCCAAAATAGACGCAGGAGGAACACCCTGCGAAAGGAGATAAGCAATTTTATAGGTTAATACGCGAGTTTTACCGGAGCCGGCACCGGCAATTACCAACGAAGCGCCGTCTATATACTTTACCGCATTCAACTGGTTCTTGTTCAGATTATTAAGAAAATCTATCCCGATAGTTTTATTCATAGGTGGTTGGATGATTACAGACAGACAAAGTTACAAATTTTGTCGTAATATGATAAAAATAGTTTTCAACAATCTTGCTAAGTGCGATTAAATGCTTAGCTTTGCAACTTGTAGTGGGAATCGGAACAGGGTTATTAAAAACTTAGTGATAGCCCGAACAAAGACTCGCGAAATTGAAAATAGAGAATACAACGCATCAATGATAATACAAAAAGCAAGTCGTTTTTTTTTGAAAATATTCAGATGGAAAATAGTATTGAATGTTACCGTACCAACAAAAAGTGTAATATGTGTTGCTCCCCATTCCAGTAATTGGGATTTCGTAATCGGGAAACTATATGCTTGGAGCATGGGAATCAACGCCGGTTTTTTAATGAAAAAATCGTGGTTTTTTTTCCCTTTGGGTACAATTTTCAGGGCAATGGGCGGTATTCCCATCAACCGATCGAAAAAGGGTTCGATGGTGCAGCAAATGATAGATGAATTTGACCGGCAGAAAATAATGCACCTAGCTATCACGCCCGAAGGGACAAGAAAACTTGCCGACACTTGGAAACTTGGCTTTTATCACATCGCGGCAGGGGCAAAGGTTCCGATACTCTTATCGTACATAGACTATAAACAAAAGGAAATGGGAATCCACGATGTATTTTATACTTCCGGTAATGAAACGGAAGATTTACAATATATTTTTAACTTCTATAAAAAGAACGGAATTGCAAAATATCCCGAAAGATTTGCTATACCCGATATAAACGAACAAACTTTAGCAAAAGAACACAGATGAAAATTTCAATTGTTCAGACCGATATCATTTGGGCAGATAAAAAAGCCAATCTTCGTCGTATTGAAGAAAAATTACTTACCCTCTCAGGGACAACCGACTTGGCAGTACTCCCCGAAATGTTTACCACCGGATTTTGTACAAACAGAATGGACTTGGCAGAAACGATGGAAGAAGAAACAGTTCAAAAACTTATCAGCTGGGCTAAAGGGTATAATATGGCAATCGCGGGAAGTTTTATAGCGAAAGAAAACAAATGCGTTTATAACCGTGCTTTTTTTGTATTCCCGTCGGGTAAGATTGAAACTGCCGATAAGCGCCATTTGTTTTCGGTAGGTGGTGAAGACCAACATTTTCATTCGGGGAATAAAAAACTTATTATAAACTACAAAGAGTTCAATATCTGCGTATTGGTTTGTTACGATGTCCGTTTTCCTGTTTGGAGTCGCAATGTGGGTAACGAATACGATATGTTGATATATACGGCCAATTTTCCGAGTGCCAGAATACATGCTTGGGATACCCTGTTGGTGGCAAGAGCCATCGAAAACCAAGCGTACGTGTGCGGTGTAAACAGGGTGGGAGAGGACGGAATAAAGACTGCCTATTCGGGACACTCTGTATTGCTGGACTATCGGGGAGAAACGATATTAAAATTTGATGACAATGTGCAAGGGACAAAAACAGCCGAACTTACCATACCTACTCTCAAAAAGTTTCGCGACAGATATGCTTTTTGGAAAGATGCGGATAGGTTTGAAATAGTTTGACCGTCTGTGTTTTCAACGCGCTTACTTATCTTCTCTAAAAAATTATTCTCCCCCTCATATTTTCCTGACAGCTAATGTCTTTCCGTTTTTTAAAATACTAACTATTTGTATGCTTTTTGCCTCCATTTTTTTTGTAAAAGGCAGCGAAACATTGGTATAATAATTTATTATTTCTCCTTTCAAAGAATAAATACAGATATCTACGCTGCTCATTTTTCCATTGGGGTATTGGATGGTAAGGCAATTGTGAACAAACGAAATATCAATCTCGCCATCGTTTACGATATAGTTGGCAATCCCCGATTTCAATATGTTTTCGCCCGGAGAATTGAAAGAGGTAAACCACCGCAGGCAGTCCAAACTTTCGGAAGAAGAAGAGGTGTCTCGGCAAAACCAGGCGCTTACCAAGGCGTTGTCCGAAAACTTAGGAGTAAGCGCGAATCCTTCCACATTTGTATTCCCCGAAGAGGGGTTGGGAACATAATATTCTACAACGGTATTTAACTTATATTTTTCTCCTACTAAGGATGCGGTTAAATTACTAACCTCAAGGTAGTTTGAACCCGTATTATGAAGAATGTACATCAATCCCGTACTGGGGTCAAAAGAGAGGTCGCAACTCTCGTTGCGGTTTGTCTGATATTTCCCTACAAAAATCATATCGTTTGAGACGTTGGGATTTACGTCAAAAACCCAAACATATCCTTCATCCTGATGAGCGATAAAAATCAAGCCGTTCATCCCCTTTACCGATTGATAAGGAAGTCCGGTAGCAGCACTCACAAAGCCAGCTTGATGCAAATACCAATCGGGGACAAATACAATCCCTTCTGGTCCTTTGTTTCCCGTATCGGTCATTGGTGAGGGAGATGCCAATAGATTCCAAGTGTTGGAAAGAGTCGCTTTTGCATAGTTTGCAGAGAGTGAATATTTCCGTATTTCATAATCAGACTCGTCGATGGTATATATTTCGTTGCTGCCGTTTTCTACCTGCATAATTCCTTCCGGGGCTCCCAAGTCGCTTATTTTGGACATTAGCGAAAATGTATTTAACACGTTGTTATAATTAAAAATCAGTAGTTTGCCATTGTCGCATACTGCGTAAAGTTGTTTTTTGCTGTCGTTCCAATATAGCCCGCTTACTTCGTAAGTCTTATCGGGTAGTACAGAAGATATGTTGGCAGCTTTGCTCCAAGTCGCCGCCGGAAAAGCAGATTGGGCAAGCGCATTGGTACAAAGCAGCAGGAGTGCAAACAAAAAGAAAGGATAGTGTAATTTGAGATTTGTCATTCTTGTTTTGTCTTAAAAAGTACCTCTTTCACAAAAATACTTGTGAAATAACAAAGCAAAGATAACGAAAGATGTTGTTTAACAAGTGATTCAAATATTTTATTTGTGTATGTCGTTTTATAATGAAGTGTTATAAAACACAATAAATATCTAATAATCCAAGCGTCACATCCAATATTTTACATAGAAAATCGCATTTCGTAAACACACCGAACAGCATACTTATCAAATGTCCTTTGCTTTGTAAACTTTTTATGTAGTAATCTGAGTTATACTTGCAGCTGCTGAAATTATTTTAATATTGATTAAGCAAATCAGTTGTTCGAAAAAAAGTATGTATTTTTGTTCATAGTAGTTATTATGTTGTCATAAGCACAAAACACAAATAAAGCGTAGCGGATGGATATCCGTTTTTGGTCCGTACACTTTTAATATCTAACGCGTCGATAGGAAAGGAGTGTTGAAACAGGCCTTTGATTTCTTTGTGGTAAACATAAGACATTGTAATAAGAGAGGGCAAAACTAAATCATCTTCGGTAATTATTTCTTCTTTCTCTGAATCATCATCTAGGACAGTAAAATAATCTTTGAAATATTCGTGTATTGTTTCTTTATATGGTGCTGTTACGGTAAATCCCAAATCTTTGTTTTCTCTGAATGATTCATCAAAATCAATTGTTGGAACACCATCTATTATTTTCTTGTAATTAATTCTGCTAGATTCAATGCAATGGCTTATCTCATCTAACAGCATGGTGGAATGAAAATCGTAGTATCTTGCCATAAGTGGCTCTGTCAATTGCAGATGTTCTGATTTGATAAAGATATTCAGTATAATTATTTGGATTTTAGGAAAAAATATGAAAAAATGTGTCCGATAATGAAATCCAACTTGTTGGATAAGGATAAATACCATAACATGGGTAAAATTACTCTACCTCAAGCATATAGATAAAAAAGCTACCGAATCCAACAATCAATATATATACATTGATAGTCAAATAGTTATGTGAAATATATAGCGGGATATTGAATATAAAGAGAGGATTTTTTTATCTTTTGAGAAAACACAGTCTCTTTTTTGGATTTCTACTACAATATTTGCAAGAGTAGAGAGCATAAAATTGTAAAAAAAGAGAAATTATTTCATTTTCTCAACAACATATAGACTGCAAACTCCAAAAAAGAAAGTTTTGTGCTGTATAAGTTTAAAACTATTTTTTTCAAGGATAGCTATTAATTTTTTTCCTTGCGGAAATGCTTTCATCGAATCAGTTAGGTAGGCGTATGCTTTGGGGTCGTTGGCAAAAGTTTTTACGGCAAAGGGAATTAGCGTTTTGGTGTATAGCAAATATCCTTGTTTGATAATGGGAGTTTGTGGCTCGCTCATTTCGAGTATCACAAACTTGCCTTGAGGTGCCAATACACGACGAATTTCCTGTAAACTTTGGTCTAATTTTTCGAAATTACGGATACCAAATGAAGTGGTGGCAGCATCAAAAAT
>JBKECI010000064.1:0-9673 GCA_047974405.1 Paludibacteraceae bacterium
AAAAAAATAAGGAGATTCAGTAGCTCAGCAGGTAGAGCACATCCCTTTTAAGGATGGGGTCCTGGGTTCGAGCCCCAGCTGAATCACAAAGTAAAGTAAACTAATTAAGGAGATTCAGTAGCTCAGCAGGTAGAGCACATCCCTTTTAAGGATGGGGTCCTGGGTTCGAGCCCCAGCTGAATCACAACAAAGGAAGTAAAACAGTGAAAAGCCTTGATTCGTCTAAGAATCAAGGCTTTTTTATTTTAATTTACTTTGCAAAATATAGTATAATGATGCATATTTACGGTGATAAATTTGGTAATAAAAAAAATGCAAAAAAAATATCACTTTTTTAGTTGTAATTCATTAGTTATCAGAATTTTGACCTTAATCCGTGTTCGGCAAAAAACTATTCTTTTATAAAGTCGAAATATGAAACAGAACACATGCGAAATCTTGTTTTATATAAAGGGAACTTCTAACAATTCATTTATTCATTTGTCAAATTATTATAGGATATTGGTTTTTATTGGTAAAAGATTCAGACGTACGATTTGTTCATGCAGGCATATATTATAAACCAAATGTGGATAAGGTGCAAGTCCGCCATTTGGGATAATCGGGAGTGGGGCGAAATTCAATACAGTATTTTTTGCATCAGTTCATAAAATATTGCAGCCATTCGCTGTTGTATATAGCTGTTTCTCCCTTGCTGCGGATGCCAGCCGAATTTCTCGCCGTTACTGGTTTGTGAATCAACGGCATATATCAAACTTATTTGTTCGTTTGTTGCCGGGTGCAGTTGATTTTTAGAAAAACCGATGTATTTATCGAATTCAACGATGGGAAGTCCCCATTTTTCAGCTAATTTTCTGATTGAAGCATTGTATGTTCCGCGTGCATCGTGCCAATGCGTGCAAAGTATGATAACCGCCGGTTTTCCCGCTTTACTTCCATAATATCGGGAACTAGGTTCGTTTTTTAACTCGTAACATTCCGAAAGATATCGCTTTATAACATAATCGTAAGATTCTGCATAATGATTGTAGTCGAACGGAAACTTGTAGCCGTTATAGTCTGCTTTTAATTTCGATTCATCGCAGACATTCTTGTCATGTACATGCATGATAACCAGCGCATCCATATTTTCGAATTCATCTTTTGAATAAAGCGTTTCATCGTACATTTTATTTGCTGTTTTTGCAATTGATTCTCCTCCAACCGCTCTGTTTATTGGCACAGCACTTAATTTTTCACAGCCAAGTTCGAACCAACCATTGTTTGGGGTAGCAAAAGAAGCTCCGGTTAAAAGAATTGTGTATTTATGCTCGTTTTGAGCATATATCAATGTGAAAAACAAAATGGAGATAGATAAAAACAATAATTTTTTCATTTTCGGAAATTTTAATTTCATTTTTGATAAGCAGCAAAATAATATATAAATTGTAAAAAGCAATCATCTAAAACGATTGTAAACAAACACATTGTTTTCAGCCTATTGGCTATTTGAAGTGTGTGATTTTTTATTTTATAAAATCGATTTATTCCGGATTTTCATGTACAAAATCTTTCGGAAGTTTTCCGAAATGCTCGTAAAAGCATTTTGAGAAATACGATGGCGTATTAAATCCGATCAAAAAACAGACTTCGTTGATACGATATTTTCCGGTCGATAGCAGTTCTGCGCTTTTATTTAGGCGGATCAGTTTAATATAATCGTTCGGTGTGAGTCCGGTAATGCTTTTTATCTTCTTTTGAAAATTAGTGCGACTGATGGCGAATTCGCTCGACAAATTATCGATGGAGAATTTTTCATCGGACATATTTTCTAAGATAAATGTATTTAATTTTTTGATGAAATCGGCATTTTCGCTTTTGTCTTTGCTACGTTTGAAGTATTGGAGCGGAGATTCAATGAATTTTTTGCGAACATTGGCGCGGTTTTCAACGATGCTACCGATTTGCGCTTTCAGTTGTTCCACCGAAAACGGTTTTTCCATATACACATCGGCACCTTTTTTCAAACCATCTATTTTTGTGGAAGTATCGGTTCGCGCCGACAAAAGTATGAGCGGAATATGAGAATAGGCAGCATTCGATTTCAATTCGTTGCAAAATTCCAAACCATCCATTACAGGCATCAAAATGTCGGAAATGGCGATGTCAATCAAATTATTTTCAAGAATATCCAATGCTTTCATGCCGTTTTCGGCTTCGAATACGGTGTAATTGTCCGCCAGGCAATCTTTCATAAAACTGCGCAATTCATCGTTATCTTCCACGACTAATATCGTTACATCCGATTCAGTTTCCACAAAATCGAAAATTTCCGGTTTTTCCGTTTCCGGCTCATCATTTTCTTGCAATTCTTCCATATTTTCATCGACAAGAATAGGAAGTTTCAGAGTAAACACGCAGCCTTTTCCATATTCAGACTCGACAAAAATATCGCCTCGCAATTTTTTCGCCAGCGATTTGGATAGTGGAAGTCCCAAACCGGAACCTTTGTTGTTGAAATTGTCTGTAACTTCTACTTGATAAAATGGTTCGAATATTTTTTCAAGAAAATCGGTTTTTATGCCGGAACCATTGTCTGTAACCGACAGAAAAACCATGTCATCTTCGGTTCGCAATTTTATTTCTATACGCGATGTTGTAAATTTTACCGCATTCGACACCAGGTTGCTGATTATTTTGTACAATGCTTCGGAATCGACATAACTCAAAATCTTTTTTTGGGAAATATTCATGAAAATGGTAATTCCTTTCGAATTCGCTTCCTGAACATACTGGTCGTAAACTTTTTGCACCGTTTTCACAATATTTTGATACCAGAAATTCAGCAGAAACATATCGTTTTCGATTTTACGGAAATCAAGTAGTTGATTTACCAAGTTGAGCAGGCGGTTTGTGTTGCGTTCGATGGTGCTTAAATTCCGCTGCGTTTGTTCGCTGCCGTCTTTTGACTGAATGATGTTTTCGAGCGGTGCCGTGATGAGTGAAAGTGGCGTACGGATTTCGTGGGCTATATTCGTGAAAAAATCGATTTTCGACTCGTACATTTCTTTTTCCTTGGCAAGCTGATATTTATACTGTTTTTCTTTATTTTTTTGATCCAATTGTTTGAGATACCATCTGAATATAACGAAAATAACAGTCGAAATAAGCAGCAGATAAATTAAAAGCATGTAGATACTCAGCCAAAACGGCGGTTTTACACGGACGATAATGTTCGTGTCCGATTCATTCCAAAAACCATCATTGTTCGTTCCTTTCACTCTGAAAACGTATTTTCCCGGCGGGATATTCATGTATTGCGCCGTATTTCCTGTTACGTAATTCCATTCTTTGTCGAAACCTTCGAGCATGTAGGCGTATCTATTTGTTTCGGGAAAAACGTAGCTCAAAGAAACAAAATCGAAACTGAAATTGGATTGGCTTCGTTTCAAAACAATTTCTTTCGTGTTTTCAAGCGAAGTTTTCAGCGGTGATGATTTTTCTCCCACGACAACCTCTTTGTTCGATATTTTAAATCTTGTGATGGTAACGGTCGGAATATGTTTGTTCAAAACCAGTTTTTTGGGATTTAGAAGAATGAAACCATTCGTTCCGCCGAAGTATAAGCGATTGTTCGATGAATGCAATGCGCAACGCGAATTGTATTGCATTTCCTTACCGATATATCCGAACGATTTTATTTTATGTTCATTGACCGATATTTTTGCAATTCCATCTTTTGTGCCGACCCAAATATTATTGTCATCATCGTTCAGAATAGAAAAAATAAAATTGGAAGGTAATCCTTTTGTTTGGTCGAATATATCAATGATTTTATTTTTTTGTATGTCGAACAAAATAACGCCGATATCCTTTGTTCCTATCCACAGAAAATTGTCGTTATACAAAATACAGCTTAATCCGTTTCCCGCAAAATTGAAATCAGCATCGGTATTGTCGGCGTATTGCAACCAGTTTCCATCGTTTTTTAAAACGAATAAACCGTTGCTGTACGTGGCAAACCAGATATTTTCATCCAAATCCTGCGTTATGTCGGCTATAAGAATATTATTGAGTTTGTTGAATCTTGTTCTTTTTCCGTCTGGAGCGATGTGAATACATCCGCCTTCTTCCAAAGCAAATATTATCCCTCCATCCGACAGCTTGAACATCGATTTTCCTTCAACCGTATTTATGTTCAGTTTTTCGATTAATTGTCCGTTTTGGGGAGAAATAACTTCAATTCCTCTTCCATACACGCTGACATACAATTTCCCGTTCTCTTTCAGCAGACTTTGGATATTGTTGTAGCTTACTTCGAACGCTTTTTCCAGCGTGTGTTTTTCCGGCGAAAACCGATAAATCACATTGTTGTTGTGGGTCGAAATAAATACGGAGCCATCGCTGTCCTCCATAATGCTGCTGACAATGTATTTTTGCGATGTGTTTTTAAGTAGATTGTTATAGTACAGAAAATTGTTTGTTGCCGGAGAAAAATAATTTACGCCGCCGAAATATGTTCCTATCCAAAACGAATCTTCCTTGTCTTTCGCAATGGAAAAAATGGAATTGTCGGTAGCGTTGTCCGCTGAATTGTCGCGTATAATCTCGTAGCTTTTGTTTTTTTGTTGAAAATAATCAAACCTTTTTCCGAACCCATGATAAGTTCGTTTTCCGAATACTTTCCGATGGCTTTTACGCTGCCCGTATTATCTAAATAATGATTTGATTTTCCGGAAATTTGGTTGTAGCGAAACAGCCCGTTTGTCGAAGTTCCTATCCAAAGATTGTTGTCGTCATCGCAAAAAATGCTATAAATGGATTGATTTTCGATATTCAGATTTTCACGGTTCACAATGGGAGTGAAAACTTTGTTCCGCGGGTCGAAATGCACAAGCCCGTTGCCTGCCGTGCCAATCCACAAATTTTCATAATGGTCAGATACGATTGTCCATAAATAATTGGATGGAATGTCGCCCGATTTTCCGACAGAAACATAATGCTCTTCCACGATAAGCTCCGAAGAAAGTTTGTATAAACCATCGCCGTGGCAGCATACCCAGATACTGCCGTTCGAATCTTCCATGATATCATTCACATTTACTTCTTTTTCTTGATTGCCAGAAATGGGAATGTAGTTGAAATTATCGAAAATTCGGTTGTATTGATACAAACCGTTGCGTGTACCGACCAACATCCTTTTTTGCGAATCTTCTTTTATGGAGTGAATGAAATTGTGTCCGAGCGAATTTGAGTCGTTCGCATGTTTTCGGTAAATTTTAAATTCTTTTCCATCGAATCGGTTTAGCCCATCGTTCGTACCAAACCACATAAAGCCTTTATCATCCTGCATCACAGTCCAAACGCTGTTGTGCGACAAACCATCTTCTGTCTGGTAATTTCTAAAATAAGAAGCCTGCAACGTAAACACGGACAAAAAAAGCAGTAAAATAAAAACATGTTTCATGATGGGTATCGGTGGATTAAGTGGTAAAATGAGGATTGAAAGCCCGTTCTAATTCAGCCCAATGCGGAGCGTTGAATTGAAGGAATAAAGTAGCTATACGGGCTGAAAGTCCAAGTTAAATTTTGGACAACTAATCTGCACTTCCAGCGCGTTACTTTCTTTTGTTTTTGCAAACCCAACACTCTGCATTGGGCTGAATTAACCTGCCACTTCGTGGCAAACACTTTGATTCGTAAATTTTGATGCGGTTAGCCTGAACATCTCCTAAGTTTTTAATCGAACAGTAATATGTAATGTTTATATTTTGAATTAAACAATCTTTATTCCTTTACTTTATGACAAACACAAAATTAAGCATTTTTTATTGTTTTATTGAGCCGGCAAATAGCGGGCATCATATCCGGCTATAAAGAATTGTTTTTTATTTTTCTAAAAACAAGCTGGTTAACTGGCTGTTTTCAGCGTGTTACGCGCATACAAATACTGGATTCTTGCATCTTTTTACCGGACTTTTATATTTCTACCTCTAAAGCTGCTTATTCTTGGTGTTTTGAAATAAAAAATATTCGGATGAATATCTTTATGGTTAAATTGTTGATTGTCAATACAATAAATATAAAAATTTATTTTTATATTTTTCTGTTGGATTTTTATATCGTATAAAGATGCACTCGTTTATTTTTGCGTTAGATTTTTAATCGACAAAAAAATATTATCATGAAAAAAAGAAACTTTACCCGATTGTTTTTAATTGTCGTATTCTTTTTAGGAATACAAAGTGTAGCGCAAGCACAAAGTGCAGACCCACCCGAAACTTTACCTGCTGCTCCTACTCACGATGCAAATGATGTATTCTCCCTTTATAGCGGAGTATATACAAGTTCTTCGTTAGTTACTTTTTCTAATGTAACAACTACGACTGTTGTAGATGAAATTACGATATCAGGCGATGATATTTTGCATACTATGATAGGTACAGGGGGTACTCCAAGTGTAGCTTATGGTGCTGCGAGTTTTACTTTCAGTACAGCCGTCGATTTGGACGTATATAATACGTTCTTTTTCGATTTTTATGCTGTAGAACAGAATAGTTTTAATCTTCGAGTACGTTTTTACCAAGATGCTTCAACATATCAGGAAGTTACGGTACGTATAGCGACAGGTTGGAATAAATTGGAAGTGGATTTAAATGATCTCAGAATGAAAGGAGCTGATCTTACAGAGGTTGTAGAAATACGACTTATCGGTGAAGGCGCGCGGACAGTGTATATTGATAATGTATATGCTTGTAAAGCAAATCACAGTATTTTTGCAAATGCCCCGACAACACCGGCTCCTACACCGACTCAAAAAGCTTCGGATGTGCTGCCCATTTTCACCGATGTATATGCAAACGAAATTGGCGGTAGTTTTCCGACTGTAGGCAGCGGTGAGACAAAACTAATTAAAGGAATCCGCTATTCAGCGGAAGAAGCTTTGGACAGGATTATTTATGCCGCTACTACAAAAGGAGGAAGTAATCCATTTACTTTTTCACAAACCATAGATATTAGCGAATACGATTCAATCCATTTCGATGTATTCCCTATAGGTAGTACCATTCCGATGCGGATTACTCTTGACGGTTCTAGTAAAAGCAGTTTTAATATAGCATCAGCGTCAACTGCAGATGTTTGGAATTCGATTGATATTTCGTTGGAGTATTTTATGGATAACTTAGCACCTACAGCAAATCCCGATTTATCTTCACTCAATACTTTTTGGTTTTATCAATCAGGTGGTGGCTCAAGAACATTCTTCCTTGATAATATTTTCTTCTACAAAACTCGCAATAATAATGGACCCGGTACTGGATTGAATACAGCTTCCGTTTCCGATTTGGTAAAAGCATATCCCTCGGGAGATAATATCTTGTTGGAATCGACTGTTGTTATGAATTCTATTCAGGTTTATTCCTTGTCGGGACGGCATGTTAAAATCATCAATCAAATAGGAACAAAAATAAACGTTGATTTGCAAAACGAAACGGACGGCATTTTTCTATTCAAAATAATGCTTGAAGATGGCAGTGCCGTAACCAAAAAAATTCTGAAAATGTAAGAAGACTTTATATAAGCCGCATTGAACAAGATGGAATAAAATGGGTTGATTTGGAACACGACAGAAGGAAAAAACTCTATCATTCAATTTGTCAACCTTAGTCAAGGATGTTCTATTCTGACCCATTTTATTCTTTGCTTGTCCAATTCTAACTTATATAACAGCTTAATAATACTTAGTTAGCCTTTTAAGTTTCGTAAAATGTTGTGGTACAATGAGATGTGTGAATAGAATCCTTTGTTATGTTGTAGTAATTTTGTAACTTTAGATCAAAAACTTGCAATTAGACACCTGAAATATGAGTACAGGATGGGACGAAACTTCCTGAAGGGTTCTGTGGAGATGCAATCAATACAATGATGTCTGCAACAGGATATAATCTGAGGTATTGGATAAGAGGAAACCTATTTCTTTGTTTGAAAATATGATAAAAAACAACTGCTATACTTAAATATTGTATTAGAATGCAAATGGTCCAACCTGAAGTTGAGCCATTCTATGGCTTAATATAAATTTGGGGTGCTTTGGCAGGGGCGACTAACTAACAAATTAAAAATAATATCATGAAACTAACAATCAAATTATTAGCAATTTTATTTTTTCTATTCGAAACTTTTGCTGCAACTGCGGCAGTTGCCGATCCGCCGGAAAGCTTACTCACAACTCCAACCGATGATGCAAGCGGGGTACTGTCATTTTTTAGCAATGCTTACACCAATGCCACAACCGTGAAAGATTATTCCGGAACCGGTACCGCAAGCGTGAAAACCATTTTGGGAAAACAAATGATTAATATCGAAAGTGGATTGAATGGCTGGGCTTATGTCAATTTTAACAGTGCTTTGGATATCAGCAGATACGATTCGATAAATGTGGATATGTACGTAGTATCGGGTGCTTTCGATTTGAAAGTGGTACTTGCCTCCGGTTCGGCAAGTATTACAGCTGTGCCTAAATTGACAGAAGGTTGGAACCGCGTACGTTTAAGTTTGAACGATTTCAAGAACCTTACCAGCCCACCGGCTCTGACAAGCATCAGTCAAATTGGTTTTATCAACAACGGAGGCTATGCAAGAACCGTTTATATCGATAATATTTATGCTTTTGGCACTAACGGAGATATACCTGTTGATTCGCAGCTTCCGGCAACGATGGCACCCATGCCTACGTACGATGCGGGAAAAGTAAAATCCATTTTCAGCGATGCTTACACAAGCGTTTCCAAAATAACAAACCTCACGGGGACGGGAACATTAAAAGTGTTGAGCGTAACACCGACCGAACAAATTCTAAAAATAGAAAACGGATTGAACCATTGGGCAAATCTGAATTTTCAGGCAATAAGCATTGAAGATCGCGAAAATCTTCATGTCGATATTTTTGTTGTACGCGAATCGGGAAATGTTACACTCAAATTTAACTTTGGCACAAATGTAGGTCTTACTGTTTCAAAAGTATTAGTCCCGGGTTGGAATTATTTAGACATTCCTTTAAGCAATTTTAAAGATGCCACCACTTCGCTTACCGCCGTAACGCAATTCTGTATTATACGTGAAGGCGGTTATGCTCAAAATATCTTTATCGACAATTTGTACACTTACGGTAAT
Organism: Paludibacteraceae bacterium; assembly: GCA_047974405.1. Classification (GTDB taxonomy): domain Bacteria; phylum Bacteroidota; class Bacteroidia; order Bacteroidales; family Paludibacteraceae; genus UPXZ01. The sequence goes on from JBKECI010000064.1 coordinate 9,154, forward strand.
GACGAAACCGGTTTCAATCCGGACGACCCTACGGCTCCGACTACACCAGCCCCCACTCCAATGCACGATGCTGCCGATGTAAAATCGCTTTTCAGCAATGTATATACCAATATTGCTACATTGACACAAACCAATCCAGGAAACCCGACAAGCGAAATGGAGTTTATCACTCCGATTGCTGACGATGATATGATTCGTTTTACCGGCGTGAACTGGACATTGGTTTCACCAAATCCGATACTTGATCTCGACGATATGGACTATCTGCATTTCGATGTGTATGCTATCAACGAACCTAAAATCGTACTTGCACTAGGAAATAGCGACAAACAAGTGAATACCGCTTGGCAGTATCTGAATGTGGGATGGAACAGCATCAATATTCCCATAAGCGTTTTCAAAGAAGGCGGTTCCGATATGACAACTGTAAGCCTTATTCGCCTTTTCAGCGCGACAGGTTTTGCCATCAGTAAATTGTATTTCGATAATATATACGCGTTCCGCGGCGAGCCCGATGGCG
>JBKECI010000003.1:0-8543 GCA_047974405.1 Paludibacteraceae bacterium
ATCCGCCGATCAACTGCAAATACAGCGAATTTATTTGCAGACGGTTTTCAGTTTTTTCAAGCTGAATCAACCGATGGTTGTACTGCCCGATGGCTTGTTCTTCCAAATTGTATTTCGAAATTTCAATTCGCCCGCGAAAACTTTCAATCAGCAATTGGTTGTTCTCATCGCGTTGAAGTTTTAATGTCGCATAATGTTTTCGATTTTTGATATAAAACAACTGTGGAATAAGAAACAGAAGTACCGCTGACGAAATCAAAAATTCAAAAGCAATCGGCTGAGAGAAAAAGGCAACAAAAACAAAATAGGCAATAAGCGAAATCAGTAGCGTGGCAAAGGGTAAAATCCACAGCAAAATATGATTCAGTATCTGATCAATGCCCTGCGTGCTGTTTTCGAGCAATGTAGAATTATTATTAACCTGTTTCTTGAAGTAGGGAAATTTCGCTACGGCAGAAAAAATTTTCAGCTGCAGACTTTGCTGTACTTCGAGTGTGGTTTTGTGGTTCTGTAACCGTTCAAAATAGCGTGTTGCCGTACGAAAAAGGGTAAAAAGGCGGATTATTGCCGAAGGTACCAAATACGAAAAAGCGGTGTTGGCTGTGATGAACACCAGACTACACATAGCCAGAAACCAGCCCGAAACGGCAGGAAGCGCGATAAAAGCAATCGTCCAAAAGAGCAGCAAGAGCAATCCCACTGTCCATTTTCCCGCGAAAGGTTGAATAATATGTTTACGAACGAATTTATTCATTTTTATGTTGCATTTGTTCGCCCCAGTTCAAATCCACAATCTTATCGGCAATCCCGTCAAACATCCTTTCGTGTGACGCAATAATAACCAACCTGTCTTCTGCCAATTTCACGATTTGTGGCAGGATAACCCCGATGGTGTCTGCATCCAGATTTGCCGTAGGCTCATCCAGAATGGCTATCGGTTTGGAATGAAGTATCAGGCGGGCAAGGGTTACAAGCTGTCTTTCGCCACCCGAAAACTGCTTGCCGTTGTGGGTCAATTCGGTTTGCCAACCGTCTTCCTTTTTTGCCAATATCTTATCCAAAAATTCGGGATAAGCGTTTGTTCCATCCGTTTCTTTTTCCAAAAAGACATTATACCTGAATGTACCATCGAAAATGAATGGGAACTGATTCATATAAGATGTGTTTTTGTCCAACCATTGTCTCGACCAATCGTTTTCTTTCCCATTTATCGAAATTGAACCTTCCTGCACAGAGAGACTTCCTGCGCAGATTTTCAGTAGGGTGGATTTTCCCGACCCGGAAATTCCTTTTACCAATACCAAACCACGAGTAGGCAACGTAACGTTAATGTCGTGAAGAACCTTGGCGGGCGAATTGGGATAGGAAAAACTCAATCTGCCGATTTCAAACTGTGAAAATGGTTGGTCTGTGTCGGTGTAAACAGGTTTTTCCTTTTCTTCCAAAACGGGCATTAACAACTTGGCTGAAGCCAGCGCACGATTCCGGTCGTGATAGGCGCTTACAAATTTTCGTAGGTAAAAGAAAAAATAGGGTGAAATCGTGAGTAGAAACAGTGCGATTCGGAAGTCATAGCCGTGGTTGTACGACGGTCCGGGCATAATACCGAGTAGCGACATTCCCAGATAAATGGCAATGGCGGCAATGCTGAGCGTAATAAAAAGTTCCAGTACGGCAGATGACAGGATGGCAACACTCATCACGCTGGTCGTGGCTTTGTTGAGTGCTTTGCTCTTATTACTCAGAAATTGGTATTGTGCTTTAAAATTATCAAGATTGACAATTTCGGCAATCGTTTGAAGGCGGTTGTAGAAAACAGCCGAATATTTGACAAATAAATTGATGTGCTTTTGGTGGAGGCTTTCCGCTCCCACGCCGATTACCATCATCTGTATCGGGATTATCATCAGCGAGATAGTCAGTACCATTCCCACCCACTTCTCAACCCAAAAAACAACAACGAGCAAAGCGATACTTACCAAAACCGAAGCGAGAGCCGAGGGGATGAAAAAAGAAAAATAAGGTTTTAGGTCATCACTGATTTTGGTTACATAAAGTGTTGATGCTGTCGAGTCTAATTGGCTATTTTTAAGCAAAATAGGATAAATTCGCTTTTTTATCTTTGACACAATGATATTACCCGCTTCATTGTTGAGTACCGAAGCAAAGTGGGCGAAGACATACCTTCCTGCCAAAAATGCAAGTGAAATCCAGAGCATTCTCGGCAGAATAATCCCTTTGGTCAGCCATTTGTCTGCGAATCCGGATAAGTACCAACTGAAAACGACAAAGCACGTAGCGCTTGCCACCGTCAGAACAGCTGCGAGAATATATGTATTTTTTGCTTCGGCTAATTTTTTATTCAACCAACCGGTGGCAGTTTCGGGTTTTGAACTCATTTATGCTTGATGGGATACCGTTATCGCATTTCACTACACGCAAAGGTAGTATAATTTTTAGGAAAAACAGCCACGAAAGTCAGGGAAAACACATTAAAATTTGAGTGGTTCCATTAAGTAATGGTTATCTAAACTAGACAAGTTTCTTCTAATTCTCATCTTTCGTTGGTTCTTTTTAAGCAAGTTCAAGTATAGCTTAACTAGCAGTCCATATTTTTGGAAGTAGCATATATTTGATGCTTCTTGGACGAGAGGAAATATTGTGTTGGAAATCTCTGTTTTATCATTTATAAATTGTCTGATTAGAACTGTTGAATCAGTTAGCCTGTTTCGCATTTTAATTTAAAGAACATTTTTGTATTTGCTCCCGATTGTGTACATTTGTCTTGGTGTTTGATTGATAAATCTGTTGCATATATTTTTATTTTTTGGTAGAATAAAAATGATCAACATTTTTACCTTTTTCTTTTTCGGATGTAGTGAATATATAGCCGAAATGTAGTTCGGAATAAGTGAAATGCTATTGTCAAGGCATTAAAAATAAGCTATTTATGTTTAATGTGTTTATCTCTTTTGTTCTTTGTTCTGATTTGTTTTAATTGGACTTTGCACAGATATAAAATAAAGTTTGTGATGAAGAATAATATCAAAATTAAAAGGGCTAAAAGGATGTTACATAAGCTTAATCAACGGACTTGGTAAAGGTGAACCGGCAAACAATGTAGTGGCATTGAACTGGGAAAATACAACTTACCAACTACTCTTGCCTTGGAAATTGCTCTTGTTTTTGATAAGACTGTCCATAAATTTTTGAACTTGAAAAATCCGATTGAAAATCTTGATATGACGACAAGTGTAATACTGGGAGCTGTTTACGCTATATTAATACTGGCGGTATGCGTAAAAATAATTACAGAGTCGAACTCCCCAAGTAAAACGTACGCCTATATATTGCTTATTGTAGCTTTTCCCATAATCGGGATGGCAATTTATTTCAGCTTTGGTCTCAATTACAGAAAAAAGAAAATTTATGAAAAAAAAATTAATATTGACCACAAAACTTTTCCCGAATTAGAAAAGGTTTTGTTGGGGTATAGAGCCAATATCTTTGCCAATCAAAAAGAGAATTTGGCATATTTCGACACGCTAGCCCACTTTTTGCAACAAAGCCATTCGCTGACAGGGGGCAATTCCGTTGAACTTTTGATAAACGGCGAAAATAAATTTCCCAAACTGATAGAGGCATTAAAATCTGCCAAACATCACATTCATCTCGAATATTATATTTTGGATGCAGACGAAATAGGAAATGAAATTGCCGGAGTGCTTGCAACCAAAGTAAAAGAAGGGGTAGAGGTTCGCTTGATATATGATGACTACGGATGCCGTGGTCTTAGCAAAAAAGCAATATCCAAACTGAAAGAATCCGGAGTGGAAACCTATCCGTTTTTGAAAATCAATTCGATACAGTTAGGCAACAGAATCAACTATCGAAACCATCGCAAAATAGTTGTCATAGACGGAACAACCGGTTTTTTGGGAGGCATCAATATTACCGACGAATACATCAATCGACCACAAAACAGACTCTTTTGGAGAGATACTCATTTGAAATTTATCGGTCCGGTTGCTTTAAATCTTCAATTTATATTTTTGACCGATTGGAATTTTTGCTCCCGACAAAATATCGGATTTTCGGAAGAATATTTTCCTCTCAAAAATCTTACAAGGACTTTTGGAAACAATGCCGTACAAATTATATCAAGCGGTCCCGATTCTGATCATCCCAACATTCTATATTCTTTGATACAGCTTGTGCTGCAGGCAAAAAAAGAGCTGTATATCACAACTCCCTATTTTATTCCGGAAGAATCGTTTCTCGATGCTATCAAGATTGCTGCGCTGAGCGGTGTAAAAGTTAAGCTGCTTGTGCCGAAAAAAGGCGATTCGGCAGTTGTAAACATAACTTCCCAATCGCATTACCAAGCATTGCTCGAATGCGGTGTGGAAATTTATTTGTACAAAAAAGGATTTGTCCACGCAAAAACCATTGTGTGCGATAGGTTGGTTTCGGTTGTTGGAACAGCCAATTTGGATATTCGCAGTTTCGACCTCAACTTTGAGACCAACGCTATTGTTTACAGCAAAGAATTGGCCGATGAGATGGTAAATGTATTTAATAATGATATCGAAAATACCGAACAGATTTTACCAAGTGAATGGAACAAAAGAAAATTTACGGTCAAACTGGCAGAAAAAATTCTGTATCTGTTTTCTCCGTTGATGTAGGACTTTTATTTGTCTGGTACCACCTTTTCTTCCCAATACATCCATATCAAAAAAATCATTGTATAAAAAAGATACTTAAACAGATATTCGTGTAAAAAAGTAAACCATTCGGGATGGTTTTTCATAAACGCGGTAATCGCCACAATTCGAAACATATTGAAAAGATAGATAAACAACCACCCTAAGGGTATGTACCAAAGTTTTTTTGCCCAGATGCCTCTCGCAAAAATCATAATAACGGTAAATATAAATGCCTGTTTGATACCCGTGCATCCCCAAATGACACAAATGCCACCACTATTACCGTAACGCAAAATATTGCCCGGATAAAGTGTGGTGTGAAATCCTAAAAGGTTGAGAATCTTGTCGCTCCATTCTGCAACGTGCGCCGCCATAAAAATAAATGGACGGGAGATGTCCACCCCCAAAAATGAAACCTTGTCTCCACCCTCATCACCAATCACGGTAAATTTCCAAAAAAAATGGGCAATCAAAAGCGCTGTAACAAAGAAAATGATGCCTTTGTATGGTTTTAATATTTTAGGAAATTTCATTTATTTATATTTTGTTTCAATTATGCCGGTTTCACAAACGTTTCGGCCAAAGGTCGAAATGGCAATTTACGAAACTCAAAGTTTCATAGCACTTTTTCGAGCGCCAAAGGTAGGATATTTTTTTGAAAATAACCCCTGTTTTTCAGATTAAAGGTGGCTGTGCTAAGTTGTTTCCGTGTTTTTAAAAATATTCATACGGCTCTATTTCTGTTTTATTTTAAACTGCTTATCTTTGTAATGATGAAAAAAATAGGTGTAGAATATGATAAATAATTGAAAATAAAAATATTATGCATAATTGGTTCCAATGTAAAATTAAATACGAACGCAATGCCGAAGACGGTGCTGTGGTAAAAGTAAATGAAACATATTTAGTTGATGCTTTGTCGTTTACTGAGGCAGAAGAGAGAATAAATACAGAGATGACACCCTATATTAGTGGCGAGTTTCTAGTTTCAGATATCAAAAGGGCGAGAATAGCCGAGCTTTTTGAAAACGAAAGTGGAGATAAATGGTATCGCTGCAAAGTGAATTTTATATCATTAGATGAAGAAAAAGGGGTTGAAAAAAGAGTGGCAACAATCATGTATTCGCAGGCGAATACGCTAAAAGAGGCACTCGAAACACTCGAAACAGGTATGAAAGGGACTATGGCAGATTATGAAGTGGCTTCTGTCGTCGAAACCAATGTGATGGACGTATTCAAATATGCAGCATCATAAAATCTTTTTCTTCTAATCCCTGTATTCCTAAAAAAATGTCAATCAAACAAAATATCTTAGAACTAAGAAAATACGTCCCCGAAAGTACAAAGTTGGTGTGTGTGTCAAAATTTCATCCCGTAAGCGCCATCAGAGAGGCATACGACTGTGGCGAACGTATTTTTGGAGAAAGTCGTGTGCAGGAACTTATCGAAAAGCAACCTCTGCTGCCCACAGATATACAATGGCATTTTATAGGGCACTTGCAAAGCAACAAGATAAAATACATTATCGAATTTGTGGAGTTGATACATGGGGTGGATAGCTTTAAATTGCTGAAAGAAATAGACAAACAAGCTCAAAAGAGCGGAAGAAGGGTAAAATGTCTCCTACAAATGCATATAGCACAAGAGGAAACTAAATTTGGATTTTTGAAAGAAGAGGTTTACGAAATGTTGCGTTCTGATGATTTCAAGCAGCTGAAGAACATTGAGGTTGCAGGATTGATGGGAATGGCCACTTTTACAGACAACAAACAATTGATAAAAAGCGAATTTAAAGAACTCAAAACATTATTCGATTTGATTAAACGAGATTTTTTCCCCTCCAGCAAACAATTCAAAGAAATATCGATGGGTATGTCCAACGATTATCTGACAGCCATAGAAGAGGGTAGCACAATAATAAGGATAGGAAGTGCTATTTTTGGAAATAGACAATACTAAACCAAATAAAGCAGCTATCTTTGTAAAAAAGAAAATATTTACGACACTTTGGAGTAATAGAGGTGAAAATAAACTGTTTAGCCGCTAAAATAATCATTTTTTCATACTCTTAGCAAAAAAAGTATGAATTTCAAAGACCTTTTCTATTTTTCAAAAAGCCAAAAAGTAGGGATTGTTCTCTTGCTTGGCTTGATATTTTTAACTTGGTTGGTTGGGATATTGCTGCCCTATATACTACCCGGTGAAAGAATGAATGTTGATGAAAAATTTTTAACCGAAGCACGGGAGTTTAAAAATAATTTAAAAGAGAAAGAGGCAACTTGGAACAATTTTGAAAACGGAGCATACAAGAAAAAGTATCCATATCAAAATTACGAAAACACCCGGTATGAGTTATTCTTGTTTGACCCGAATACGGCAGACTCCACCACGTTTGTAAGATTGGGATTGAAACCTTACGTAGCAAGAAACATACAGAAATACCGTAGCAAAGGAGGAAAATACAGAACCGTAGAAAGCTTTGGAAAAGTATATGGAATAACAGCAGAAAAGTTTGAAGAACTCAAACCTTATATTAGCATAAAAGGGGATGGGACATCGGCAAAAACCGAAATAAAAAGAGAAGAAAATGTCGTCTCAGAAAAACCGATTAAGGAAACAATCGTAGTAGAATTAAATGATGCCGATACGACAATGTTGCAAAAAATAGAAGGGGTAGGGAAAACCTATGCAAAGCGGATAACCGGCTACAGAAGACTGCTGGGAGGATATATTGGCGTGGAGCAAATCAGAGAAATTTACGGAATGACAGCCGATAATTACGATAAAATTGCACCCCAATGCAGAGTGGACGCCTCGAAAATAGAGAAAATAAATGTAAATACCGCAAGTATTGAGAGGTTGAAAGCACACCCCTACATCAAAACTTTTCAAAAGGCAAAGGCTCTTTATGAATATCGGCGAAAAAAAGTGAAACTGAAGAATATTGACGAGTTGAAAATAGTAGATGAATTGAGCGAAGAGGATTTAAACAGAATAAAACCCTATCTAAGTTTTGAGTAAAGAATGGTGTTTTTAGAAAATAAAATATTGAAATTAAGAGCAATAGAACCCGAAGATTTGGACTTGTTATACAGCTGGGAAAATGATTCGGAAATATGGACGGCGGGAAACACACGCGTGCCTTATTCCAAATTTCAACTGAAAGAATATATAGCGCAAGCTACGCATGATATTTACGAAAACGGTTTTCTCCGTCTGATGATGACCGAAATACAATCGGGCAAAGCCGTAGGTGTAGTCGATTTATTCGATTTTGATATACATCAAGGTAGGGTAGGATTGGGGTTGCTCGTTTCAAAAGAACATAGAAATAGAGGATATGCCGTAGAAAGTCTGCGTATTGTGGAAAGTTATGTGTTTGATTTTCTCAAAATAAATCAACTATACGTTCAGATAGCCGAAAGCAACATGGCGAGTCGTAAGATTTTTGAAACCGATTACGAACTGCACGGATATTTGAAAAATTGGATAAAAACCCCCGAAGGTTTCGAAAATATTTTGACGTATCAGAAATTCAGACGTTCTTAAAGATCATTTGTTTCTAAAATGCTTTGCCATCTTCACAAACCAATTGGCACCGATGTGCGCAACATCCATTTCCAACACTTTTTCCAACCTTTCACGGGCTTCGCTTATTTTTCCCAAGCCCAAATTCCCAAGCCCTATTACATAGTGGCAGTGGATTTGGTTTAGCTTGTTCAGGTCATCGTCCCAGATAGCCAAATCGGGTAGCGAAACGGCAAAATAATCTATCTCGCACTCATCATTCATATGTTCCTGACCGTGACGAACCAACGCCTGAAATCTCTCTGC
>JBKECI010000065.1:0-14847 GCA_047974405.1 Paludibacteraceae bacterium
ATCGCATATTCAAATTAAAATTCTATCAGAGAGTGTACGTCTTTTGCTTTGCCAAGTTTCTTTATACCATCCAAAAAGGTTAAGTTGATAAGAAAACTCACATATATGGGATTATCGCCAAATTTTCGGAGCAATTGCAAGGCTGCGTTGGCACTCCCACCTGTGGCCAGTAAATCGTCATGCAACAATATCACATCGTTGGGCAAAATCGCGTCTTTGTGTATTTCAAGTGCATCTGCCCCATACTCCAGTGAATAGTCTATCTTGTATGTTTCAGATGGGAGTTTCCCCGGTTTACGCAACAATACAAACCCTGCATTCAACTTATAAGCCAAAATGCTGCCCAACACAAATCCACGACTTTCGACTCCTACCACTTTGGTTATCTTTTTATCTCGGTAGTATTCAAACAGCGTATCTGCTATAAAATGGAGTGTGTCAGGCTCTTTCAGGGCTGTTGTGATATCTTTGAACAGTACTCCCTTTTGAGGAAAGTCGGGAACATTGCGGATAGATGCTTTAACATCTTCGAGTGTCATTTTTTTTTTATTTGTATTCATGTGGCTTTTTTGTTAGATGGTAAGCATTCTTTTGATAATGGTCTGTGCCGATATTTCCCTATTGGCTGCTTGGGAAATTACCAGCGATTGTGGACTTTCTATCACATCATCAGATACTATCATATTTCTTCTCACGGGGAGGCAATGCAAAAAATAGGCGTTGTTGGTAAGCACCATCTTTGATTTGTCAACCGTCCAACTTCTATCTGTATTTAGAATTTTTCCATAGTTTGGGTCTTGATAGGCTGCCCAATTTTTGGCGTAGATAAAGTCGGCATTTTCAAATGCCTTAGACTGATTGTATTCGATTCTGGCTCCTCGTACAAACTCTTCGGACAGTTCGTATCCTTGCGGGTGGGTTATCACAAAATCGACATCCGCCTCGTTCATAAAGTCGGCAAATGAATTGGGAACAGCCTGCGGTAAAGCTTTGGGGTGTGGAGCCCAAGTCAAAACCACTTTGGGACGGACAGATTTTTTATATTCTTCGATGGTAATTAAATCGGCAAATGCCTGCAACGGATGTCCAGTGGCTGCTTCCATACTGAAAACGGGCTTTCCAGAAAGTTCGATAAATTGATTAAGGATGGTTTCGTTATAGTCGAATATCTTATCTTCAAATTGAGCAAAAGAGCGCACGCCGATAATATCGCAATAGCTCCCCATTACCGGAATGGCTTCGAGAATATGTTCGGGTTTGTCACCGTCCATTATCACACCACGCTCTGTTTCCAATTTCCACGCGCCTTGATTAATGTCGAGTACCATCGTGTTCATTCCAAGGTTCATTGCCGCTTTTTGTGTGCTTAACCGTGTGCGCAAACTGGAGTTGAAAAATACCATTAATAATGTTTTGTTTTCGCCTACTTGCTTGTAAGCAAATCGATTTTTTTTTATTTCAAGGGCTTCTTGCACCGCTTGGTTCAAATTACCCAAATCTTTTACGTTTGTATATATTTTCATTTTGAATATGTTTGTTTTGTCAATTCTTTTTTTGAGACACAGAAAATATTTTGCAATTATACAAAAAAATCAATATTTTTATTTTTCTCCATAGTTGTTTCTCTATAGACACTTTCCCCTCTTTTGCCTCACAAAAAGCGAAAGTACTAAAAAAAAATCATAATGCCTCAAAAAAAATAATCAACAAAAAAAGAGGATTTACATTTTACCAAAGCAGGGCATAAGTCATACTGCTATTCGATATGCATATTTACAACAGTAGAGATACGAAAGTACGCATCTCTACTGTATTTTATTCATATTACACTATCCTCGTTAAGTTTCTACAACTCTTTTTCCAGCAATAATGTACGAGTCGGTTGATCGCAAACTTCCGTAGGTCCGAAATATTGAATTGGACCGGGATAGATAAAGTCTGTTTTTTCGTCTGCCCATTTTGTCCGGTATTCGGCAAAGAATTTGAACGGTTTACCGTCCAAACGTACCAACGCTTTTTGTATTACAGGTTTCATTTTTCCGTGCCGCCGTTCCATATTCATCATCATCGTGATGGGTACTCCCCCTGCAATCCATTCGGAGGCGGGTGCCGTCAGATTTCTTACCGATGACATATAGCCTGTTTTCCCTTCGGAAATGAGTATGGAGGCGGTAACACCTAATGAATAGGTGTAATCTGCATCAAAATTGGAAGGAATGGCGCATCTCCCTTCGTATCCAAAGAAGTGGTTGATGGTGGCGAACTTTCCTTTGTAACTCCCTTCTGCTTTTAGTTGTGCCAAGCGTTTTGCTACCATTTCGATAAGTAGTTTTTCTGTTTCTATCAACGATACTTGTACGTTTCCGTGCGGGTCTCTGTCAAGTGTCAGCTGCTTGGCTATGTTTTTGGGTAAACTTCTGTATATGTCGCAACTTTCGGTCGAAAGCATACTTTTAATGTATTCTCTTTGCTCTTCGTCGGAGTGCATAGCATTGAAGTCGTCGTTGTGTGCCAAGAGGTCGTTCAACTCCGAAATCAACTTTTTCATAGCCGGAATAAATTCTATCAGACCCTCGGGGATGAGTACCGTTCCGTAGTTTAATCCGTGTTTTGCCCTGTGTACCACTACCTTTACAATATCTTCTACTACTTCACTGAGAGTCATATTATTGGCTTCCACCTCTTCCGATATTAAACACACATTGGGTTGGCTTTGCAAAGCGCATTCGAGTGTGATATGTGAAGCAGAACGCCCCATCAAACGGATGAAGTGCCAATATTTTTTTGCTGAATTGGCATCGCGCTGTATATTGCCGATAAGTTCGGAATATACTTTGCAAGCGGTATCAAAACCAAAAGAGGTCTCAATCATTTCATTTTTGAGGTCGCCATCAATCGTTTTGGGACAACCTATCACTTGTATATTTTTATTTTTTTGCAAATAATACTCCGCCAAAACACAGGCATTGGTATTGCTGTCGTCTCCACCAATAATCACAATAGCATTTATGTTTAACAGGTGGCATATTTCAGCCCCTTTTTCATATTGCCATTCTTCTTCCAATTTGGTGCGTCCCGAACCAATAATGTCAAACCCTCCCGTGTTGCGAAATTCGTCTATGATCTCTCCGGTAAGCTCTGCATATTTGTGGTCAACCAATCCGCTTGGGCCTCCCAAAAAACCGTACAGTTTGTTTTGTGGATTCAACTTTTTCAGCCCGTCATAAATACCGCATATCACATTGTGTCCTCCGGGGGCTTGTCCTCCAGAAAGGATTACTCCGACATTCACGACCTGATATTCGCGAGGTGTTCCTGCCTCAAAACTTAAAAGTGGCATACCGTAAGTATGAGGGAATAAATTTTCAATATCGACTTGGTTTGCTACAGATTCGGTAGGTCTTCCGATTTTAACATCTACACTTCCAAGCAATGATGCTGGTAACTTGGGTCGATAACTTGCCCTTGCTATTTGAAGCGGGCTTTTGATCATTGGTTTCATCTGTTTATATTTATTTTTTATTTTTGTCGAATGGAACTTAATGTGATATGCCAACCGCCACTTTATTTGGTTGGCACAGCCATATTGAGGTTGCGTATTTTTACGTTTTTTTGATTGTCAGATGGTTACTTTTCTCATAAAAACAGTGCAAAATTAAAGAAAAAAAACGATTTATTCAACAAAAAAGCGAGGTTAGTGTTTTTTGTGAACAGTTTTATGTCCGATGGTATAAGTGTCCGATTTTCAAAGCTCTTTTGTACAAAACAGTCTGCATAACACTTCGCCCAAACAGATAGAGTATAAACGAAAGCCACAGCCCATTATTGTGAAATACAGGGGTACTCCAATAATAGCTTGTAAAAAATATTGCAACGGCTACAATCATACTGTTTCTCATCCCCGCCGAAGCGGTTGCTCCCACGTATATTCCGTCCCACACAAAGGTTGAAAAACTTGCAATAGGGATTAGTGCAATCCAGATTATATATTTTTTTGCCAAAGATATTATTTCGGTTTTGTCTGTGAAAATGGATAAAATTTGTGGTGTTAATAGGATGTAAGCCAATGCTGCAAGCACGGCCAGACTTGCCCCCCAAGCAAATAGATATTTTATGGTTTGGGTCAATTTTGTGTAGTCTTTCCGCCCTATATACTTCCCCGTGAGTGCTTCTCCGGCATAAGCAAATCCATCCATAAAATAGGAAAACAGCATAAAAAACTGCATCAACAATGCATTTACAGCCAACACATTACTCCCCATACCGGTGGAGGCAAAGGTGAAAAATGTGGTTACCGTTACCAACAAAAATGTACGGATAAAAATATCTATATTGACTCTAAAGAAATTTTTGTAAGATTCTCCGTCGAATATCGAGTTTATTTGGATAAAACTTTTCATTTCGTTGAAATAAGAGCGTTTCCAAATTACCACAAAAAGAAGGGCGGCAACTATCTGCGATATCGTTGTTCCCAAGGCTATACCTTTAATTTGCATCCTCAGCGCCACAACGAATATAAAACTCAACACGATATTAAGCACATTATTGACAATGGCGACATACATTGGGGTTTTGGAATCTTGCATACCTATAAACCAACCGTTAAAGGCATACATAGAGAGTGTTGCCGGAGCAGACCAAACCACTATGTTGAAATACTGTCGTAGATAAACAACTGTTTCGTTTTCGGTTTTGATAAAGTATCCGGCTATCTGAAAAATGGGATATTGTAGCAATATTATTAAAAAACCGATGGAAAGGGCTATAAGTAGCGAACGAAAAAGCAAATTTGCCATTTCCACATTATTTCCTGCTCCGTAAGCCTGTGCCGTAAAACCTCCGGTACCCATCCGTAGGAAGTTGAAATTCCAATATATCATATTGAAAATTGTGGTACCCAGCGAGATGGCTCCGATATATAGCACAGAGCTTAAATGTCCGGCAATGGCTATATCTACCATTCCCAACAGCGGGACAGTAATATTGGAAATAATATTGGGGATAGCCAAGCGGAGTATTTGGTTGTTCATTTGGCAAAATTAATATTATTCCCGAGTTTTTGTATCTATCCGCTAAACATCCTTTTCACTTGTCCATTATTAAGGAAGTTGGAAACTGTCAACGGCTTTCGGAGGGTTTTTTCTCTTCCTCTCCTCTCTCAAAAAATGTATTGGGATATCTGTTTTTATACTATTTTGTAAATATATATATCATTCTATTTTCATTCCATTAATATTTAGATTTTCCAATTTTACATTTTGGATAGCGCTTTGGTCAAAATCGCTGTCTTTTGCCGTTACATTTATATTTCTAAAAGTAAAATCGGATAAGATGTATTTGTCGGATTTAACCACATCAAAAAAGGTTTGACATGTTAGATTTATATTTTTAAAAGTGATGTGGGCAGAGCGTGAAGGTGGCGGCAGATTTTTTCCTTTCAAATCGAAAAATTGTGACCAGGGACGAACCGAGATAAATTTTCCTACCGCTCCTTCGATATTTTCCACCAAAATATATTCGTAGTTTTGAGGAGTATCGGGACGCATTTTCAGGTGCAACAGCATTTGTGGATTGTTTACCTTGCATCTGCGGATAATAATATTGCGGTCATGAATACTTTCGCTGCCACAAGTGAGTGCGCTATGGCAAAAACCATACGTACAATCTTCGATGATGATGTTGTAATTTCCACCGTTATCGGGATTTTTATCGGCTGTCGGTCCCTTTCCTCCTTTTAGCGATATGGCATCGTCGTTTACTTCCATATAGCATCCTTTTATCAGCACATTGGAGCATACGTCGATATCTATTGCGTCGGTACTGGGCGATTTTACGGGTTTTACGGGTGAAAAAAATGTTACATTAATAATTTTCAAACTGTCACACTTGTAATAATGTGAGGTCCAAAAGGGAGAATTTTTGAGTGTAACATCCGAAATTTGTACATTGTTGCTGTTTGAAATATATACCAAACGGGGGCGCATTTCGTCTTTGTTGGTACACTCGGGATTCCACTCGCGACGCAGCCAAAACGCTTTCCAATACCGCAATCCGTTTCCATCAATGGTTCCTTTGCCCGAGAGTGTGAAACCATCCACTTTATCTGCATTTATCAACGCCGGAAAATAGTCGCAGGTTTCGCCTTCGATGCGGGTTTCCATTACCGGAAAGTCGCTTATATCGTCACTCCCTTTTAATACGGCCCCTTCCGACAAATAAAGGTGTGTTTTGGGTTTAAAAAAAAGTGAACCGGTAAGGAACGTTCCTTGGGGGACTACGACAACGCCTCCGCCTGCAGCAGAGACCATATCAATCACCTTTTGGATTTGTTTGGTTTGCAGCATGGTACTCTCTTTTTTTACTCCGTATTGGGTAACGACGTATTGTTTGCCAAGCGTTTTTACATTTACAGTTTCTGATTGAGTGAACCAATTGGGAATGGGGGTTCCGTCGGGAAAAGTATTTTGAGCGGATAGTTGTATGCTAAAAATGATTGTGATAGTTAATAGATATGTTTTCATTGTTTTATTGTTTTATTGTTTTATTGCTTTGCCACAAAGGTAGTAAATACGTAATGTTGTCTTTTACAAATACTTACATTGCCCTCCTTTCATGTTTTGCATTTTCGTAGTGTTTTTTTTGCCACAAAAATACAGGGATCGTCAATATTTTATTTATTGTTTTGGTTCGTATTCGTCGTATTTTACATTCTCTTCTTTCAAACCAATTACATTCAACACTTTATTATAACATTTTCTTATTTTTCCAACTTGAATGTTTTTTATTTCTACGTTTCGAATCGGTTCTCTGATATCTCCATTTAAATCGTACAGATTATCGGCGCTTTCACATTTTACATGGGTCATATAAATTCCGTTTATTTTTGTAATACGGGTTTCATAGGTGGGTACCAAATTTTTCCATTGATATAGTACATCGGTATCAATAGCCAACACACTACCGGTAGAAGCGCATTCTACGTTGTTCATATAAATATTCTCAATAAACCCGCCACGCCGGTGGTTGGTTTTGATATAAAACATATTGAGTACATTGCCGGTAGTTTTGCAATTGTCCATAAAAATATTCCTAATTCCGCCCGACATTTCGCTCCCAACTGCCATAAGTGCATGTCCTTTAACTATTTTGCAATTGCGAATTACAATATTTTCGGTAGGTGTGTTCAACCGCCACGCGTCTTGATTGCGTCCGGCTTTGATAACTACCGCGTCATCCCCCTGGTCAAAAATACAATCTTCCACCAGAAAATTTTGTGTCATTTCAAGGTCAATACCATCGTTGTTGTGTCCGTGTGCTTTCACGTCGAGATTTCGAGCTATCCCATTGTTACACATATAGATGTGTATAGTCCAAAATGGGCTTTCACGTATTTTAAAACCGTCGAGTAGCACGTTTTTGCACCGATTAAATTGAATTAAGTGCGGGCGAAAATGGTTTTCTCCTACCGCCATTTGGCGTTCGATGACCAGAACATTGGTGGAGGCTTTGGTGTAAAGTTCTTTGGAGGCTTCCAAGTGCGCTTCGGGACGAGAAAACCACGTTTTCCATAAATTCATTTTGGGTTGAAGCGTTCCCTTTCCCGAGATAGCAATATTTTCGCATTCAAACGCGTATATCAGTGGGGAATAATTGTAACATTCCAATCCTTCCCACGAAGTCATTACAGCAGGCAAGTAATCATCTGGATTATCGGTAAAATTCAATACGGCTCCTTCTTCCAAGTATAAATTCACGTTACTTTTCAGGTGTATTGCTCCTGTGAGCCAAATTCCGGCAGGTACTACCACTCTCCCTCCACCTTTTTTGTTGCAGGCGGCAATGGCCCGGGCTATGGCGTTGGAGTTGTTAAATTCTCTACCCGACTTGGCCCCATATTTGGTTATTTTGAAATCTTTGTCAGGAAAGATATACTCTTTGATGGGTTCCATTTTAAAAGGTGCATCCACAGTTATTGTTTTATATTTATCGGCTGCTGCAAACAAGGTGAATGTTGTCCAAAAGGTAAAAATGGTAACTAAATGAAGGGTTAAATTTATTCTTTTCATATTTGTTTATCGTTTCATTTTTATATTTATTTCTACTGTTTATTGAGTTTGGAATATGGATTAATAAATAAAATACTGTTTCAACATTTTATTCTTTATCAATTCCTTTACGGCCAACCTTGCAAAAAGGATACCTCCCGTAGCCGTTAAATGGGTATCGTCTTTGCGACAATAAATATATTTTTTTGATTTATTGTAGCCGTATGATTCTACCATTTGTTGGGTTGAGCGAGTCATGTCTATCAAAGGTACATGCATTTTCTTTGCCAGACTACGCATTGCCATCGGGTAATTCATATCTGTATTGTTCCCGCAAATTTCGTGTAGACTATGGAGAGATGTGGGTGTTAGATGTTTGTCGCTGTCAAATCCTGCCCTTACAACGGAAGTAAACAAAATGGGTATGGCTCCTCGCTCACGACATTCGTTCACATATTTGGCAAGATATTCTTGATATTGTCCCCATGCTGCTGTTCCACGGCTATCTTTGTCGGCTCCTTCCGAGTTCAGTCCGTCGTTCTTCTCATCGTTGTGTCCAAATTGAATAAAAACATAGTCTCCCTTTTGGAGCGAATCCCGTAAACTTATCCAATATTCATAATAAAACGATTTGGAGCTTCGCCCCGACTTGGCTGCATTAATTAATTGCACATTATTTTGAAGAAAAACCGGCAACATCTGCGCCCAGCCCCGCTGTTCGTTGCTACCGCTATATTTTTGCTCATCGTAGTCCGACATAGTGGAGTCTCCTATGGTAAAGAGGCGAAGTGATGCACTCCCAGGTGTAAAAATTATCAATAAAAAAATTAGGGTACAAATTTTTGGTATGTTGGTAAATTTCATTTTTATTTTGTGTTTAAGATTAGTTGATTTTTCTCTATTATTTTCACTTCCAATAATTCACTCAAAATAAGTCTATTACTAAATTGGTTCAAAACTTCCTCCGAAAAATAAATCGGAACATTTTTTTGTTGAGGTAATATTTTCAATATCAATTCGTTATTTTTTATTTTGTCTCCAAAGTATTTCAAATTCACATCAAACGGTTTACCGTTGTAAAAATTGTCTGTCAGTAGATAATCTCCCGAATAAATTCGAGCTACGTCTCCTGTATATGATATTTGTAAAGATATATCTTTGTCTGCCAATTTATCTGGAATATGTATTTTCCATTCGGCTGCTCCGATAAAATCACTATCTGCGGGCATTTCGGCCACTCCTTTTTCTCCCATCGTTATATCTCTCAAAGGTATCGAAAAGTTCTTAATATGGCCTGCATCAATTTTGAGTAAAGATAACGGAGCAAAATCAAAAATATATTGTGAAAAAAGTCCGTCTTGAGTTGGTTTTAAGGCTTTATCGTTACGAGTAAGAGATATTGCCTCAGGTAAGATAGAAATTTTTGCTTTACTTAAAGAGGTTTCCAATAGTAACTCGTTTTGATGACATAGCACTAAGGCATCGGAGATAAAAACTCTTTCCTCTTTGGCAAGTTTTGCTTTGTAAACATTCAACGAAGTTTCTTCGTCGAGCAGAATTATGGTAGCGGTATCTCCTTTTTGGTTACTCAGTGCTATAGCCGCATTGGTACCGGTTGGTACGTCGTGAAATAGGAATCGTTCTTTATCTTTCAAATATTTTACCGTAGAAGATATTATTTTTATCCCCTTTTTATCGAAGGCAAAAGAGGACGGAATATTTTCAATTTGCGCAAAAACATAAATTGTATGGTTATTTTTTTCAATTTTTACCATAGGTTGAGCGATTGCGTAAATCAAGTTCATACCGTTCAAATCCATATTAAAGGGGATAAAAAAGCTTGCTCCCGAAGGGACATGGAGTGGCTTTTGAGGTAGTGTCATTTTCTCGTCAGCTAAATCCAATTCAAATTGTATGTTCTTTTTTTCGGATAGTTTTTTTAATCGTTGATAATTATTGACGAAAATGTAACCGCTCTTTCCATTGCTACGTACCGACCACCGCAACAGCGAGTCATTTTCAAAATCGCTTTGAGAATTATCGGAAAAGCTAGGAGCCATTTTGGATAACTCACCTCCAAAATCTTGTAGAAACAGATGTAATTTTCTCAACAAATGATAGTGCATATTGACCTGTCCAAACTCACCCAGTGGTGCTTGAAAGTCGTATGATTTTTCGGGTAAATCGTTGTAATTGGTTAGTAGGCTGTTTTGTCTCTCATTCAGTGTGGTTTTTTCTCCATCGGGGTTATTGCCTCCATGGTACATGTAATATCCGGGTAAATTGCTGCCCGATCCCAAACGCACCAAAGTCATCGAATAGATGTCCATCGGGGAAATATTTATACGACGGTGATAACTTGGCATCATTCCGCCACCCAGTTCGCACGTAAAATATGGATATCCGGCGGCGTGTTCGTTTTCCGATTGTTTGGGGAGCTGCTCTGTGGCGATTACTGTGGAATTTCTAAACGAACGAAAGATGTAGCATTTCCAGTAGTCTCCGGGCATCTCATCGGTAGAACGGTCCCAAAATCCGTCGGGATAATCGCCGTACAGTGGGATGATTTCTCCGTAAGGGACGGGAGTTGCCAGTTTGGGCCATCCGGTACGCGTGTAAAAAGGGACATTGAAACCGGTTTTTTGCGCCATTTTTTTCAGTGTCATCAAATGCTCTCCCCGTCCGCGATACTCATTTTCGATCTGAATGGCAATAACGGTTCCTCCATCTTTCCAAAGCATACCGTCTGTCTGCTTATAAATTTCGGAATACCATTTTTGAACATAGTCAAGGTATGGTGGATTATTTTCTCTGAGTTTTATCCCTTTTTTTACCAACCATTCGGGAAAACCGCCGTTGCGTACCTCCCCGTGACACCAAGGACCTAAACGCAATACCACCGGTAAATCTATTTTACGGCAAATTTCTAAAAATTTTCGCAAATTCCGTTGTCCGCTCCAATTATATATCCCTTCATTTTCTTCGTGATATATCCAAAACACATACGTCGAAACAATGTTTATCCCTCCCGCTTTCATTTTCAACAGTTCGTTTTGCCATCCATTCTCATTGAAACGGCTGAAATGAAACTCGCCCATCACCGGGATTACATCTTTTCCATCAATTACCATATTATTACTATTCAAGCGTATGATTTTCCTTTGTGGACTGATGTGGTTTCCCATTTCAAATAGCGGATATTCCTTTTTTGAGTTGGAAGAAGATATTTTTATCCGATATGTATTGATACTGAAAATATTGGTGCAGAAAAAGAATAGCAGCAGCGCTACGAAAAATTTACCGATGATGGTCTTCATTGCTTATGGATTTAAAGTTATAAATATTTCATCCTTAAATTTGAATCCGCGAAAAGTAACCGCGACTTCCACTTTTGTTTTTTCATTAGCGGGAATATCTTGGACGGTAATTAATCTTTTTTGTTGTTTTCCTCCTACCGACCATTGATACGAATCGTATATTTCTCCTGCGTCAAGCAAGATATGATTACTTTTTACTGCGAGTTCTTTTTCAGTGAAAATTTTCCCCAAATCACTACCAAAATAAAATCCGGTTTGAGTGGGTTGATTGTAAGCCACATTTTGGGTGGCAACGCTTGTTCTGTAAACTGGGTCTTCTAAGAAAGTATGAAAACGATAGTTTGTTTCATAGGGGGTTACGTAAATGCGTAAATTTTTGTTGTCTCTGGTTCGTAAAATCAGCTCTTCCCGCCAGTCGCCCAATATATCTGCTTGAAGGCATGGATTGGATTTTGTTCCGTTATTTTTGGCACATTCGTAAGTGCTGAAAAGCAATTCGCCATATCCTTTTTCGGGATTGTACTTTGTGATTCGGGTTCCGTCCAAAAGTTCACGTAGCAAATCTCCGTCCCACCAACAAGCCATATTGATTGAAACTCCTTTTGTCGAAGAGTTTATCATCTCTCCTTTGATGTTTCTGATTCCTCCGGACGCTATTGACCACATTTCAACTCCTCTACTTGTGGAGTCAATATCGGCAGCCATACAGCGTCCCACATCAATATTGCTTTTTATTTGAAAAATATTTTTCCCGCTCCCTGCATCCCGAAATGAAGAGCCATCTTTTCTATTCTCATGACAATCCCACACCTGTAATTTTCGGCTTGAGGGGTCAAAAGCTGTCATATGCAACGCATCTCCGTGTCCCATACCCGTGGAGTAAAGTCCCTTGCCGTTGTTGTCGATAACACAAGCTCCGTAAATAATTTCGTCGCAACCATCGCCATCTACATCTCCTACTCTCAAGTTATGATTTCCTTGACCTGCGTATTTTCGGTTGCCGGGGGTGTTGGAGTCAAATATCCATCGATTAGTCAATTCTCCGTTTTTCCAGTCAAAAGCTGCCAACACAGTACGTGTATAGTACCCACGGCACATAACCACACTTGGATGAATGCCATCCAAATAGGCAACGCATGCCAAAAATCGGTCGGCCCTGTTGCCTCTCCAGTCTCCCCAATCACCCAGATTCCCTCTTTGGGGGATGTAATCGATTGTTTTTAATGCTCTGCCTGTTAAGCCCTCAAAAACGGTCAGATATTCGGGACCCGTCAATATTCGGCCTTCACCGTTCCTATAATCGGCGGTTGCATCGCCAATGATAATTCCTTTGCCATCTATGGTTCCATCGGCGGTTTTCACCACTATTTCGGTTTTGTTGTCGCCGTCCAAGTCGTACACCATAAATTGGGTGTAATGTGCTCCGGCTCTTATGTTTCTCCCCAAATCGATTCGCCAAAGTTTTTCTCCGCTCAGTTTGTAACAATCCAAAAAAACATTCCCACTATATCCATCGTGCGAGTTGTCGTGAGCGTTGGTAGGCTCCCACTTCAAAATAATTTCATACTCGCCATCCCCGTCCACATCGCCTATGCTTGCATCGTTTGCATTGTAAAAGTATTTTCTGCCGTCGGGGCTAATTCCCCCTTCGGGAATATCCAACGGAATATTAAGATATCCGCACAAAGAGTCGTTTACGAGTGTATATGAAAATGTTTCGACCGATTGTGTGTTTTCACTAAAAACAGCTTTTACTTCATAAGTTACTTTGCTTTCTGGAGCGTTTCTGTCTTTGAAAAAGGTAGTGTTTACAAGGGGAGAGTCGTTTATTTTCAGTCCGTTTCGGTAGATATCAAAAGCAATATTCATTGGGTCTGACGAGAGGTGGCGCCAGGTAACATTGACCGTATATTTGTCTTCACGCACAGCAACCAATCCTCTGTTTAGTTTTTCTCTTCTCAATTTGGAAAAATCGTAGTTTACCCCTTTAGAATTTTTACTTTGAGCAATTGACATAAAGTGAAAACAAAAAGGCAAAAGAATTATAACAATATATCTGCTTTTAACCATTAGGTATATTTATTCACGTGGTTTGCTTTGTTGCTTTTTTATTTTATCTATTTACCAGTTCTGAAAGGCACGGCTGGCAAACCCTCTCTATTTGCTAAATTGGGCATAGTTCTTTCATTCCAGGCAAAACGTACCATTTTGGGTTGTTTCACTTCATCAGCCCAAACTACGACTGTTCTACCTTTAATTTCTGCTTTTGCCGGAACAAAATTTCCATCTTCACCCGCAATTGTAAACCAAGATAAATCTTCACCGTCTTTGCTTATCAATCCGCTTCCGATATTTTTGAAAAAAACAATAATTTTTCCGTCTTTTACTTTCATCGATTTATAACTCGGCGACTGATAAACTACTTTTTTCTTGTAATCTTTTGCCAAAGCAAGTAACGAAAGACGGTGGGCAACTTCCCATTTGTACGAAGGGTGAATATCAGATAATTTATCTACCAAATCGGTGGTAATGACCATTCCGGTATTTGGTGTGGAAAGGAAACTGGTTTGTGCTTCCCAAAATTCGGGTAAAAGTTCGGGCATGTGTTGTTTTTTATCGTTGGTGCGCTTTGTGTATAAGTATGGTGCAATTTGTACGTAGTAAAACGGCATTTTTGAATTTTTGAAAAGCAAACGGTACGTTTCGAGCAATACTTTCATCTTTTCGGGATAAGTTGCCTGATCTTCTTTCATACAGTTGGTTTCACCTTGATACCAAAGCATTCCCTTAACGGCAAAGGGGACAATGGGCTGTATCATACTTTCAAATTTTGAACCGGGTTCTGTTCCATCTATTTTGAAGTTTTTTTCTTTTGTAAAAGGGGCAAAAAAAGGCGATTTTTCATAAGCCCAGGTCGGTGTCCAAACTTCAATGCTTGTTCCTCCCCAAGAAGAAGATATTATTCCGATGGGGACATTGGTTTGTTCGTGAATATTTTTCCCAAAAAAATATCCGATGGCAGAAACATACCCCAACACCGAATCGTTTTGCGGTGTAATCCAGCCTACCGATTTTATATCTTCTGTGCCGGTATGCTTTTCGGCGTAAATGTAACGAACTTGGTCTGACTTTGGAGTTGAAAGTTCTTTTAAAGCAACATCTTCTCCCTTGCGTGGGGCTGCATATTTCTTCAATCTATAATCTAAGGGATATTCCATATTTGACTGCCCCGAACACAACCAAACATCGCCTACTAGAATATTTGACAATGTTATTTTATTTTTGCCCGAAATAATCATTTCAGATGGCGTAGCATTTAATTTCAATGATTTGAGTGTTACGCTCCATTTTCCATCGGTATTTGCAGTGGTTGCAACATTTTGTCCCGCAAAACTTACGGTTACTTTTTCACCTGAATCGGCTTTTCCCCAAATAGGGACGTTGGCATTACGCTGCAATACCATATTGGACGAAATAATTTTGGG
>JBKECI010000066.1:0-11477 GCA_047974405.1 Paludibacteraceae bacterium
CCGCTTTTTGTAAGATAATTTACGATGGCATAGGGTCCTGTGCTAATATTTTGGGTAATGTTGTTGTTGGTCATTGAGTATGTTCCACCTCTTACATACACGGTATCGCCTCCAATAGCGTAGTTTTGGGCTTTCATAATGGTGGCAAAAGGGGCTGTGATGGAACCGTCTCCCGTAAGGTCGTTTCCATCAGTAGCTACAAAATATGTTTTGGCACCGTAAGCAACCGTGGCTAAAAAGAATATGCTTATCAATATAAATATTTTTTTCATCGCCTTATCAAGATATTTTTTTTTGGTTACAAAAGTTTTTCTATTTTGGCGGTAAACTCTTTGTCCGAGTTTGGTCTGGGAGCGTTTATATCGGCTACTTTCCCTTTTTTATCTATGAGGATATAGTGTGGAATACCTTTGATATTGTATTTTTCGAGAATAGAGGTCCATTGCTCTTTTGTCAATTTAATGTGGTTGCCCGGAATATCCCGAATCATTTTTCTCCAGGTAACTTCGGGCGACGAATCTCCTGTGATATAAACAAATACAATATTTTTCTCTTTTAGCTTTTCTTTTTGATTTTTGGAGTAGGGCATCATAGCACGGCAAGGGGCGCACCATGTCGCCCAAAAATCGAGGTAGATTACTTTCCCTTTAAACTTATCGACTATGGCTTTGGTTATATCTTTTTCATTTTCCGGAACAGACTCTATTTTTATATCGGCAGGCAGTTCATCTTCAAAAATATTTTGCAGTTGGGCTTGCACATTTTTATTTTTATTGAAAATATAATCCTTTATACTGATGTCTTTGCAATCTTCATCAAATTTTTGCAACTCTTGCGAAGTAAGCGTTCTCTCTCCTTTAGCTAAAATTCTGGCATAATTAATGGTTGTAATATAATTTTTTGCCTGCCCGTCCGCAATCGGATACTTTTTTTGTCGTTCTATTCGTTGTTTCTCAAAAAATTCATTAACAAACAGTTGGTCTTCGGCAAAGAGTGAGTTAATTCTCTCTTTGTTTTCGTCCATATATTTTTTATACTCTTCAATGCCTTCTTTGGTTGATAATAGACTTTGCTTATCGATAAGGCTGCCCAAAATCTCTTTTTCTTCATCGGAATGCGGTATGTTTTCCAGAAGATAATTACAGATATCGCTCATCTGTATGTTTTGTGTTGAGTTTTGCAACGCATTGAGTCTGTTGAGAAAATATCTGTAATCGTCGGAATACAATACTTCGGGATTGTTGTAAAAAACAGTGTCGGTAGCCGGCGGTAAAATATCTACGACCATCGAATCGTTTTTTGATTGTAATGCGGCCAATAATATATCGCCTACATAACCGTATTTTATATTATCCCAAACGTAAGCATCTAATTTTTTGTTGGTTGTATGGGTCGATTGCCAAACCGATAAGGCTGTTTTTAGTTTTTCCTGTTCGGTTTTACGCCATTCTGCAAAGTTTCCAACATTTGTCCGAATTCTATTCTGAGCCTTCTTTTTGTTTACAAAACATGAATTTATGTTTGAAAAAGTGGTCTGTTCGTTATTGAATCGCTGATTCTTTCCTCCGAAAATTACATTTTTTTCATCTTCGTTTCTGTATGTTAGTATAATACTGTCTCCCGGTTCTGCCATAAAAGTAACTTCGCTAAGTGGTGATCGGGTCCCGAGTTGATTGGAAAATGTAACCGGCATCGAATGTTCAAGCGGTATTTTGGCTGAAAAAACTCCGTCTTTCCCAATCTTTAGGGGATAAATACGAGGTGTCCCCGAGAAAAAATCACTAGCTATTAAAGCCGCCTTGTTTGAAAATACAGGATTGGCTACTCGATAATATCCGATTACGGTAATGCTATCGTTCAGGTAAAAATCCGGTTTAAATTCCGACATATCCGGTGTGTTGTAAATTGCCTTTTTTGTCAAATCACATGTTCTCGCGTTATCGACAATCTGTATTTTACCCGTGTCTATTTTGCTGATTGTAATGGTTTTGTTTTTTATATAACTGATGTGAATGTTTTTCGGTGGTATTATTAAAGACAGATTGATTGATGAGTCGGTAATGTTTGTTATGGAATAATCCCAAAACTGATTTTGCCAAAATATTTTCTTTTCGTAAAAACCGGCTTTCCACTCACCGCTACCATCATTTGCAAACCAGTTTCCTTCCAAATCGGGTATCTGGTCTAACTTTTCGGTAAAAATAGTTGTGCGCGGAACGAGCCACACCCCGTACCAAGCAGCACCGGTTCCATCAAAATCGTCCGAAGTAATGTTTATAACTTTTGTATCTGCCGGAATTGCCGGAAAAACATATATAAAGCTATGCTGACGCCCCTCTCCGATAATTTTATCGGGATATCTGGGCAATTCTCCTTTCAGGTCGGTTTGCTTTAATCGTTTTCCGGTATTGGGTATTTCTAAATAGCTATCAATGTTTCCTGCTGCGTAGTCTCCTTTTCCAAGTCCAAAATGCCCATATACAGTGGTGTTTTTAGCTGTTATTTGTATGGAGTCTATAACCCATCCTTTCATACCTTTTCCTTCAACATATGGTTTTTTGATTATTTTGTTGGCTGCATAAGAGACAGAAAGAGACAAAGTAAAAAGTAGCAATAGACATAATTTTATTTTCATTCATTTATGTTTTATTTTGTTTGTATTTTATTTTAAATGACCGAATGAAACTTACTTTTTTATCAATTTTCCCGAGTAAATTTGAGTGTTTTTACTAAATAAATTCACTAAATATGTTTCTTTCGATAGTTTTTCACAGTCTAATAAAATTTGATTTGTATTGGAATATTCTTTTTGTAAAATGACTCTCCCTGATACATCAAAAACTTTTAGTGTTATGTTTTTGAAATTTTCAGGTAGATTGATTGTAGCTATAGAAGTTACCGGATTGGGTAAAAGTTGTATTAAATCCTGATATTTATCTTCAACTTTACTTGCATCGGCAACAACTTTCAACACTCCGTTTTCAAAAACGTATTTTAAATCGTTCCTCGGTTTTGCCGGAATAATTTCACTGAAATTTCCCGACATGGATGTTCCTGTAAAGAGTGTAAAGACGTCTCCTTCTTTCAGTGCTGTTGTGTCGGTTGCGGTTACACTTAATGTACCTCCATATATAATTGTCCCTGCCGATACTATTTTATCGGATGTTTGACTTGTCGGGTTGATTTCCATATTGGTATGGCTTCCTGCGTTCAAATTTAAAGAACCAACTGTGAATGTTCCTATATTATTGGGGTTCATTGCCGGGTCTCCTGCTTGAATTGTTCCACCCGACAATACTTTTACGGCTCCCGTTAACTTTCCTTTTCCTCCAAGAAGTCCGCCGTCTTCCACAGTTGTAATACCCGTGCCGGTGTGAGTTCCATTCACAATCAGCATACCGTCTCTTACAGTAGTTGTTCCACTATAAATATTGGTACCTGTCAATCTCCAGAATCCTATACCCTCCTTCACTATATTTGTCGTCCCTTTGTAATTGGCGTTGGAGCAATCGTTGTTTATCACTCCACCAAATGTATCATTCGTTCCGGCACCTCCTACAATCCAGGTCATAGTGGCGGCGTTGTTTTGTTTGTCTGCTCCACAAAGATAGGTTCCAGTGGCTCCGGTAAGCCCTCCGAGATACATTGTGCTTGCATTTTTCCAACATATAATCTTAATGTTTCCCGAGGCGATAACCCTTCCGTTTGGGATTCCGCTTGTATTATTGAGCATAAATTGATTACCGTCGGATGTTGTTCCGATACCTCTTGCATACACTGTTCCGCTAAATTGCGACCAGTCGCCCTGTATGTATTCCCTTACATAGCTTACATCGAAATACAACTGTCCTCCACCACTAAATTTACTGTAGATATAGCAATTTCTATATGGTTCAAAAGTAGATGTTTTCCCTGGTTGCACTTCAATATCTGCATAGTAATTTTCGTAATTTGAGGTGGAGCCACCACTGGTTTTCAAACGCCCTCCGTTAAGAATAAACAATTTTCCTTTTCCGAGACTTGCGTTGATATTGTCCACACCGTTGTATTCTATTGTACCTTCATTTATTGTCGTATTTCCTTCGTAAGTATTGATATTTTTGCTCAACAATGTACCTGCTCCCGATTTTATCAAGTTGCCGGTTCCTGTGATAATTCCGTTTTGTGTAAGCGTTGTTCCATCTGATTCAATGGATATTTCAGGATTATTTTCAATAGCAACTGAGCGGTCGGTGGATGCGGAAGTTCCCGTATAATTGAGTTTTCCCCCTTTCAGTACCAAATTAAAATCGTAATTGGGTGATGCCCCTATACTACTTGATACCCCCCCATTGGCAATGGTATTGAAGTTTAATGTTCCTTGATGCAAAACGGTTGCTCCCGTATAGTTGTTGGGAGACAAAAGTGAAAGTTGCCCGCTCCCCGTTTTGTTTACCGAACCCGCACCAGACATTGTCGAGCCTTGTAATACGTAGCCATTGGAAGCATTTACTACCAACGTACCAATTAAAATTGGTTCGGCAATAGAAATAGTTGCTAAATTTGGGAGATTTGGGAATAATGTTTTTGAATTATCGGTAAAAATTCCTGTTCCGCCCAACCAATTTACGGCAGATTTATTCCAATTGTCGCTGGCTTGCCCTGTCCAAGTCAAATCGGGAACAAACGTGTTGATATCGGTTACCGCCACCGGAACAGGTCTGGTTTCTACGGTCAATTCATTGGAGTAGGTCGAGTATCCGGCTGCATTGTATGCGCGTACCCGTAAAGCTACGGTTTGTTCGGGAGTCAATCCCGACACATCGTATATATTGATATTTTTTGTTGTTCTATCTATTTCTACAAATGTTCCATCTATTTTTTGCTCAATGCAATATCCTGTTTCTTTGTCGGTAAAGTCAAACCAAGTCAAATAAATATTGTTTTGGGTAATTGAGTCGGTGGACAGATTGAGCGGCGCACGTAAAAAATCTTGTGAATCGGCAAAAGTAATGCCGTTGATATAGTTTTCAATATTTAAATATCCATTGGATGCTTTTTTTACTGCGTCTGTGGCATCCGTTTTATTTAATCCATTTATATCTTCCCAAGCGTCGGGTATTCCGTCGTTATCGGTGTCGGTTCGTTTTGTTCCGTTCCAAACATTCCAAGCCGTTGGAATACCGATTGAATTTTCATTTTCATTAGAAATCAATTTACCTTTTTTCCCAAACGAGCGTACTTCGTTTATCACATACCAATCAGCCAAATCGCGATAAGGCAAAGATGCTCCTACAGATGGAAGTAGCGAATCTACCAACATAGAAGCATTCCATTTCGGAACGGCAGGATAATTGTAAGGGGATGTTTGAAAATCGGGACCTCCCGAATATTCGCTTTGCGGAACAAGGTAACCATCCAATATACCGTTTCGGTTCTTGTCCCACCAATTGTCGTAGGCATAAATATGGAAACCGGAGTTTGCTCCTCCGAGAGCCGAAACGGCATTTGTAGGACCACAAATAAAATAATTGCTTTCGCAATTGGCGTATGATTGTCCTTCGGAATCGCCCCCCATAATATAGGCTCCCGATGACCAATTGTAAACGATATTATTTACATATTGATTTACGCCTTTTATTTTGTTGTTTCGGGTATCGTTGTCCACATACAGATTGCGGTAAAGGGTAACTCCTCCGTCTGTCTGGATCAATCCTCCTGCCGAATGGCTCAAAAGTCCTTGCGAAATAACAGAATTTTGAATGGTAATATTGATGCATTTTTCTCCCGAAACCGAGAAAGTTTCGTCTCGCCCCCACGAGACTGAAACGTGGTCAAAAATCATATTGCTCCCTTCGGCAATTCCGCAGGCGTCTTTTCCAGAATCGCCTATAGCGCCCATACGCATACGCAGGTAGCGGCAAATTATATGATCGGCGTTTGAAAACGAAAATCCATTGCCATAGATGGTGATTCCTTCACCTGGTGCAGTCTGCCCTGCAATATAGATATTAGACTTTACCGCTATCCGGCTCGAAATCTTTATCACACCCGCTACATCGAATACCACAATTCGGTTGGAGGTGCTTACTGCGTCACGAAATGAGCCGGTTCCCGAATCATTCAGATTGGTTACATGATACACCTGTGGACTTGAAGAAACTCTTGCTCCCAAGGCATATTTTCCGAAACCCTCGGCACCCGGGAACGCTGCCAGTTGCGCCTGCAGCGGATAGGTTGCCATAAAAAGTAAAAAAAGGAATATTGGGATCCGTCTCATATTAGATGTTTTATTTTATTTCATAAACTTCTGCTTCTACTATACGCAATTCTCCTTTTGTTTCAGCAGCATTCGGTTCTTTAAACAGGTCGAGTTCACCTGCCGATTTTGCTTCTACTTCTACAATTCCTCCAAAAGCATCTTTTTCTTCGGTTGCTCCTGTAATTCTTATGGTTACAAAACGTCCTTTTGTGGGTTTGAAAGGAATATTGATATACCCAAGTGATTTTTCGGTTTCACCTTCCCATACTTTTTTTCCGTCAACAAAAATCTGGATTGGATACGATCGCATTCTCCACCCGGTAAGTTTCAATTCTACTTCATTTACCACAGCATCGTGTTCCAATTCGTATTTTATCCATCCTGTCGAAATTTTTCCGTTGTTTCTCCATTCGGAGAGTTCGTTATCGTCAAAACTTTTTACAACATCTGTTTCGTTGCTGCCTGCAGTGGCATTTATGATTTCTACAGAGTTTCTCTTTATTGTGTATGATGAACTCTTGGGGGTAGCTCCGCGCACAAGACTTACCGGTTGGTTGTCTGATGAAATATAGCTGGATAATCCATCTTTTTCTTCATATTTTACAGAAGAGAAATCCAACGTTGCCGGTTGTAATATGATATTCTTATCGGCAGAACGTGCTATCAGTTTTACTTTTCCCGCATTTTTTGTAGAGCGGATCAAAACACGGTTGATACCACACTCTACCGGAAGTTGTTTTTCGAGTACATAGTTTCCTTCTTTACCTTGTGCAATTCCTCCGCGCCATTCGGCATTTCCTTGCAAATCAAAATCAATCATAGTATTATCCAGCGGGCAGCGTCTGCCTTCTTTGTCCACGACTTCTACTTCTACCAATACCAAATCAGCGCCATCAGCTTTGAATCCATCGGGGGCTTTCATCAGTTTCAATGTGATTTTTTCGGGTTTGCCGGCTGTTTCTTTTTTTGTTCTACAGAGAATATTTCCTTTATCGTCATAAGTAACAGCCTCTACTGTCCCTTTTTCCCATTTCACATCATTGAATTTGAATAAAAATCCTGAACTTCGTTTCCCAAGTCCTTGTGATTTTCCATTCACAAAAAGTTCTACTCTTTCGCCTGTGGATACTACCAGCACCTCTTTTGTATCTCTCGGAATCGGATTTTGTCCATCAACGGGAGGATTGTATGCTTGCTGCCAATGCCCTGCAATGTACGACCCGTGCTTTTCGACATCAACCCAACCGTTCCACATTGCCTGATGTGCAAAGAAAGCATCTTTTGGAACACGCATTGCATCTACAACACCGCTTCGGCGGTAATTTTCTTGTCCCCGCCAATGTGTGTTCGATTCGTGAAAATGAATTTTTACACCGCCGCTGCTTACCCTTTTCCCCGTGCCGGGGCGCACGCGATAATAATCCCACCAGCGGGTTATCAATTCTTCAAAAAATGAGTCTTGATTTCTATTATAAGAGCGCGTGTCTATGTTTTTTTGAGGTTCGGTAGTCGTTACAGAGCGGTAATATTTGGTGCCTTCTCCATCTTTGTGATACGGGTAGGAATAGTTGTCCCAGTATTTGCGTAACCCTTCATCGCGGCAATATTCGGTTGCAAATAGGGGTTTTCCTGCACTTTTATTGATATAAAGCATTTCGCCCCCCCACTCGGCAACTCGACTGTCGAGCATCTCACGCGAGCCTACGGCACGACCGCCATAGGGGTCGTATTTATCGCGGACGGCTTTGAGTTCTGCCATATGTTCTTCGCTGATGGCATCGTTGCCTCCTTCGTAAAATATAACACTCGGATTGTTTCGGTTGTAGATAATGGCATCACGCATTACTTCTAC
Source organism: Paludibacteraceae bacterium (assembly GCA_047974405.1). Taxonomy (GTDB): domain Bacteria; phylum Bacteroidota; class Bacteroidia; order Bacteroidales; family Paludibacteraceae; genus UPXZ01. Next base: position 8,094 of record JBKECI010000066.1, read on the forward strand.
ACGATGTTCCCAACGGCGACCTCCTACATCTTTTTCGGAATCGCCCGCAGGCATCAATTGAATGAGTCCAACCCGATCACAACTTTCCACGTCTTGTTTCCAAGGTGTTACGTGCATCCAACGTACGGTGTTTGCATTGCTTTCTATCATCAGGTTGTTGCTGTAGTCACTCAACCAAGCCGGAACGGATTGCCCTTGTGCCGGCCATTCATTGGTGGTACGTTCGGCATATCCTTTTATTTGCAACACTCTGTCGTTGAGCCAGAACATTCCTTTGTCGTAGCGCGTTTTGCGAAATCCGGTGCGGGTTTTTACAATGTCGGTGGCTTTTCCATCTACAATTATGGTAGTGTAAACATTATACAAATAACCATACCCCCACGACCAAAAATGCAGGTCGGAAACTTTATTGCCAGCTCTGATGTTTTTCATTTCTCCCGGGGCTATTTTTTCGGGTTTCGATTTGAACGTTTTGATAATTTTACCGTCCAAATCTTCAATTTTCACTTCCAATTCTATATTTTTTTCTACCGATAATTCGTTTTTTACCTGTGTTTCTGCATAAATCTTTGCAGACTTATCGGTAATATCAATTTCGCGTGCATAAATGTAAGTTCCGGTCGTTTGCAAGTTGCTGTAAAGCGGTAAAGTTTGATATAATTTAGGTGAAACGTATAGATATACATTTTTAGGTATTCCGCCATAGTTTGCATAAAAATTTCGATCGTTCCATTGGTAGCCCGATCCGGTAGTGTGTTCTTTGTACCGCCAAGAGTTATCAATACGAGCAGACAAAATATTTTCACCAGAATAATTGACTACGTCCGAAATATCGAACCCAAAAGCCATTACTCCGTTTTCATGCCAACCTATTGATTTTCCATTTAAGAAAAATTCGCCACCAAAACGAATTCCTTCAAATTCGAGAAATATTTTTTGACCTTTGGCTGTTTTGGGTAATTTGAAGTGTTTACGATACCATACTACTGTATCGGTATGTTCCAAAATACTCACTTTGAATGCCTCCTCTTCGTTGAAAGCACTCGGTAAAGTAACTTTTTTCCAATGTCGATCGTTAAATCCATTTTTTTCGGCATCTTTTACATCGCCCATTTGGAGTAGCCAATTTGAATTGAAATTGTATTTTTCACGAGCGTGTACTCCTCCTGTGAGCAGTAAAAAAATGATTAGGTTCAATAATAAAATTTTTTTGGAATTTGTCTCGGGTGTTTTCATTATTCTGATTTTATGTTAATTAATATATTCTTTACTTGTGGAAATTTGCATCTTAGTACAAGAAATCCTATTTTGTTTCAAATTGATATTTCCCTTCTTCTAATGCAAATTTTATTTTCCCATTTTCCGACGTTTTACTTGTTATCTTCCCTTTTTTCAGATTATATTTTGCCGAAGAGGGCAAGTATAGCGTGGCAGCGCTCCCTGCCGGTACCGTAAAAGTATAAGTGGTTTTGTTTTTTGAGATTTCCCACATACTTTCAATTTTTCCGTATGGAGAGTTGTAATATCCTTTGGCATAAGTCATTTTTCCTGATGTGTCAATTTCGGGAGCAAGGATAAAATGACGAAAGCCGGGCTGGTTTTCATCCCTTCGAATACCTAACGAGTATTCAATAAGCCATGCTCCAACTGCTCCAAAGGAATAGTGGTTAAAAGAGTTCATCCGATTATTTCCTCCAAAACCATTGGTATGGGTGTAAGAGTTTAATCGTTCCCAGATGGTTGTTGCCCCTTGCTCTACCGGATATAGCCAAGACGGATACGAGGTCTGTTGTAAAAGCCGGTAAGCATCTTCCGAAAAACCATTGTCTGACATCGCTTTAGAAATCCACGCAGTGCCTATAAAACCTGTCATTAACGAGTACGGAGGAAAGGTTTGTTTTTTATCCACAACATTTTCACGACGAATTGTTTCGATAAAATTTTTCAGGAATAATTGTTTATTTTCATCGTGTACAATTCCAAAAGCTAATGGCAAAGCGTAGGAAGATTGATTATCGATAATTTTTCCTTTTTCAGGAACTTTAATCCGTGTGGAAAAATAACCGGATGAAATGGTTTTGCCTGTAATTTTGTCGATATATGTGTCATTAAAAAATAATTTTCTTTCCAAACTGATTTTTGCATACATTTCTGCATCGTCTTTTTTATTGAGTTTTTGGGCAATCTTTTGCATTATATCCAAATCATAAATAAAATAGGCTTCCCAAAGCAACGAACGATCGTTTTTAGAGTCTTCTAAGCTCAGCCAATCTCCCAAATCGAGTCCGGCACGCCGTTGCACAATTACGTTTGTTTGTGGGTCGATATAATTATCGCGTACAAATTGGATATAGCGTTTCATAGCATCGTAATGCTCTACCAGAAGTGTTGTATCAGCATATTGCAAATAGGTTTCCCAAGCAACGGTTATCCCGGCGCTTCCCCAAAGCAACCCTCCAAAACCAAAATCAAATGGCGCTACTGCAGGAAAACAACCGTTTGGGTTTTGACAATCACGCATTGCTCTCAAATGTTTTGAAAGAAACAGATGAACGTCAGCCAAATAAACTGCCGTTTTTGAAAAAACGGAAATATCTCCACTCCAACCTAAGCGTTCGTTTCGTTGCGGACAGTCTGTGGGGATGGATATAAAATTGGAGAAAGTCGACCATTTTATATTCTGCCAAAGGCGATTAACTTCTTTGTTGGAACATTCATAATCTGCCGTAATATTGTCTATCGAACTCAGTACTATTCCTTTTACATCTTTCAGAGATAGTGCCTTTTCTATTCCGGTAATTTCTATGTAACGATAGCCGTGATAGGTGAAACGGGGCGAAATAATTTCGTTGTTTTCTCCTTTGCATATATAAATATCTTGCGCCATCGCAGCGCGTATGTTTTCGAGCATGAGCATTCCCCCGTTTTGCTTGTATTCGGGTAAGTTTGGATATTTGACCTCGGCAAACCGCAAAGTAATTTTTGTTCCTTGTTTCATTTTAGGTAAATGAATTTCGGGAACACCTGCAAAATTCTGCCCCATATCATACACAAAAATTTGGGGGCGAACTTCCGTAATAGAAATTGCCGTTAATTTCATTATGGGCTTTACCGTTGGTCCTATTTGTTTTACAATCGAATACTTTGAATAATCGAATGGAGCGGAATTGCCTTCTAAGGTTATTTCCTTTGCCTTCTTCCAGTTTGTTGCGTCAAAATCAAAATTACTCCAGCCCATCTGCTCCTTGCGGGCATCGTACACTTCCCCCTGAAAAAGGCTCCCTGAAATGGTTGGACCATTGTTGTAATATTGCCAAGTATCAGGGTTGGTTGATATGATTTTTTCTTTCCCGTCAGCATACGTAATGACTAATTTTGCCAACA